>NZ_JAWRXB010000087.1:0-489 GCF_046535245.1 Paraburkholderia sp. SIMBA_030 | reverse complement strand
CGCACCGGCCGGTGCATGGCCCGTTACTGTGGTTTCGCCATTGTTCCTGCCGGTCGTGCTGGCGGTCTCCGCGACAGCAATCAGCATTCCCCGGAGCCGGTTGTACACGAGCCGGTAGGTCTTCCTGTTCATTTTGTTTTTCGCAGTACGAATCGGTAGAGATTCGTAAGACTAATGGAGGACACCGGGCGGAATTGTCAAAGAACGTCACGTTTGACGACATGCTGCGGCAGCGCAACGTTTACCGCGGATTCGGACTTATCTGATTGCGCATGAAAATGCCTCGTGCAGTTTCGGGAGAGAGGCCAGCGTCATGCGCCCGGCCGCGCTACCTGGCGATGCGGTCGGGAACATCCGTACAACTGCTGGATGCGGGCGGGCGTTGAAGTTAAAGGCGAAATCTGTGGCGACTGACGCGTCGCGCTGTCGATTCACGTAACCACCTGTCCCGTTATGCCGGAATTCTTTCGAGCAGGTGCGTCACCCGTT
>NZ_JAWRXB010000604.1:0-269 GCF_046535245.1 Paraburkholderia sp. SIMBA_030 | reverse complement strand
CCCGCGACCACGGCGCGAAGTTCCTGCGGTGCCGCACCAAGTGTGTCGAAAAGATAACGGATGGCCGTTCGGACCGTGTGCGGACGGATCCTCTCGTCCGCATCGCGGCAGGCCGAGTAGTACGCGTCCGGAAGCAGGCATTCGAACTCGCAGCCGGGGAGGGCGACCGACAGGCTCGGGCCGCCCTGGGCGGTCCACTGCTCGAGACACTGGCCGCGTTCGATCCGGTTGCCGTGCTCTTCTTCCTGCCAGCGGAACAGCGGTGCACC
>NZ_JAWRXB010000603.1:0-269 GCF_046535245.1 Paraburkholderia sp. SIMBA_030 | reverse complement strand
ATTGCGAACTACATCTACGAAACGGGCGCGAAGCACGGCAAGCGTGTGCAGGCACTGGGCGGCGCGAAGAACCATATGGTGGTAATGCCCGACGCCGATCTCGACAAGGCTGTCGATGCGCTGGTCGGCGCCGGCTACGGTTCGGCAGGCGAGCGTTGCATGGCGATCTCGGTTGCGCTGCTGGTCGGCGACGTGGCTGACAAGATCGTGGAGCGACTCGCCGAACGGGCTCGCAGCCTGATCGTGAAGAACGGCATGGAGCCGGACGC
>NZ_JAWRXB010000602.1:0-269 GCF_046535245.1 Paraburkholderia sp. SIMBA_030 | reverse complement strand
CGCGAAGTCGTCGACCGGCAGAATGTCCGAGCGCTCAAGGCTGTAAATCAGCAACATCTCCACCGTCCAGCGCCCTACCCCACGCAGGGCCACAAGGCGTTCGATCAACACCTCGTCAGCCATGGCCAGCGCCTCCTGACGGCTGGGCACCAAACCCTCTAGCCGAGCTTGGGCAATACCCTGCACGGTGGCCGTCTTGCTCGCCGAAAAACCGCATGCGCGCATCGCCTCAGGTGTCACGGCCAGCAATTGCTCCGGGGCGGGAAAAC
>NZ_JAWRXB010000601.1:0-269 GCF_046535245.1 Paraburkholderia sp. SIMBA_030 | reverse complement strand
CCAAGGATGTCGGAGGCTTCAGGAAATACGAAGGCTGCGCGGGAGTGCGTCCACGTTGCGCTGCGCGGCTGGGGTAGTTGATGTGGACGGCTATGACTTTGCGCGTCCGGGCCAGCATGGACTGGCTTAAGTCTTGGGTCCGAAACTCCACTGTCACGGCACCTCCTTGGGGCAAGATTTATCGAGTACGAAATCGTATACGATAACTATGTCCGCGAAGGTCTCCGCCGTCAACCCCTTTCTGCAAAGGGACTAGCAAAGGGACTAGC
>NZ_JAWRXB010000600.1:0-269 GCF_046535245.1 Paraburkholderia sp. SIMBA_030 | reverse complement strand
GCAAATCGCGGGCCGCCTGGTTCGGCCGCACGGATTGCCGCTTTAGCTCAGGTGGTAGAGCACATCATTCGTAATGATGGGGTCGCAGGTTCGAGTCCTGCCGGGTGCGCCATTAGGCAGCTTTGGCACAAGTAGCGCAATATGGTGGGCGTAGCTCAGTTGGTAGAGCACGGGATTGTGACTCCCGTTGTCGAGGGTTCGATCCCCTTCGTCCACCCCATATTTCGAAAGGCGCCAGATTAACAGTCTGGCGCCTTTGCTTTAACAGC
>NZ_JAWRXB010000599.1:0-269 GCF_046535245.1 Paraburkholderia sp. SIMBA_030 | reverse complement strand
CATTGCGCACCAGCGTATTGACCATGCTCGCGACGACATCGCGCACCTGAAACCTCACGCGCGGCACGGCTTCCTTCAGCGCCTGCACCAGCTCGGGCAGCGAGCTCGCCGCGAATGTCGGCAGGCATGCGATACGCACGGTGCCGCTCGCGCCGTCGCCGAGCGCCCGTGCGTCGATCAGCACATGCTCCATGTCGTGCAGCGACTTTTGCAGAAGCGGCAGCACGTCGCGACCGGTGGGCGTCAGCGCGACCTTGCGGCTGTTGCGG
>NZ_JAWRXB010000598.1:0-269 GCF_046535245.1 Paraburkholderia sp. SIMBA_030 | reverse complement strand
GATCGAGCAGCGCGCCGTGATCGGCGAACGGAATCGCGTTCAGATACAGGCGGTCGCAATCGGCGTCGAAGGCCGCGAAACCGCCGTTGCGCGATTGCAGACCGCGCATCCAGTCGAGCGCGAGCGACACGCGCGCCGCGTACGGATCGCGGCCCGTCCTGCGCGCCTCCGCGCGACCGCGACGATGCAGCATGGCCGCCACCACCGCGCTGTCGTCGATATCCGGATAGTACGGATTCTCGTACTGGAACGCCCAGCCGCCCGGCGGC
>NZ_JAWRXB010000597.1:0-270 GCF_046535245.1 Paraburkholderia sp. SIMBA_030 | reverse complement strand
ATGAATATGCTGATGGAAGTGGCGCTGCTGGTCGGTTCGATTTTCGCAGCAATTAAGATGGCGGGTTATACCGGATTCTCTATCGCGGTTGCCATTTACTTCCTCAACGAATCCCTGGGCCGTCCGGTACAGAAAATGGCGGCACCGGTCGTGGCAGTAATGATCACCGGTATTCTGCTGAATGTTCTTTACTGGCTTGGCCTGTTCGTTCCGGCTTAAGGAAGGCACCTATGAAGACGTTTCCTCTGCAAAGCCTGACGATTATTGAGG
>NZ_JAWRXB010000596.1:0-270 GCF_046535245.1 Paraburkholderia sp. SIMBA_030 | reverse complement strand
ATCTGAATTTTATAGCACAAAGGTATAACTTATTTTTAATAAAAGATAAAAAACTCTTTTATTTTATTGGGATTTGATAAAGATCATGAAATGACAGATTGAACCATAAATACCTAAAATTTTAACCAGAAAACTCTCAAAAGCTTTTAAACACTTTACGCAAAACACTTAAAAAGTCTTACTGCTTTTTCTAAGATCTGATGGTCTGGATTGGGTAAACTCATGAAAGGTATCACTGAATGCACTGATAGAGCTATAACCCACATCATC
>NZ_JAWRXB010000595.1:0-270 GCF_046535245.1 Paraburkholderia sp. SIMBA_030 | reverse complement strand
AAAAAAAATCAACATTTACCAGAATAAATAGAAAATAAAATATCAATTTAATAAAATATGTTTTCAATCACAATTTAAAATAATATTCATTTTATTCTTTATTTTTTAATAAATTTTTTAGTAAAATTCCGACCCTCTGTTTCTATATTAACCAGATATAGTCCAGAAGATAAATCTCTAATATTCAGCATATTATTATTTACCTTCAGATTAATCCTTTTTCCGGCAAGATCAAAAACTTCAACATTTCGTATTGTATTGCTAGAATTA
>NZ_JAWRXB010000594.1:0-270 GCF_046535245.1 Paraburkholderia sp. SIMBA_030 | reverse complement strand
CAGCAAAGATCACCTGGTCGTAGACCTCTGTCGCCTCGCGGATCGCGGCCATGATGGCCGGGTGGCGATGGCCATGGGTGATGACCCACCAGGAAGAAATCGCATCCAGAATACGATTGCCATCCTCGTCGAAAAGAGAACTGCCTTCTGTCTTTACGATGCGCCTCATCGCCGGTTCGAGGGCGTGCTGGGTGAACGGGTGCCAGACGGGAGAGCGGCTCATGCGCAGTTCTCCAGCATCAGCCGCGTATCGAAATTCTCGCGAAATGC
>NZ_JAWRXB010000593.1:0-270 GCF_046535245.1 Paraburkholderia sp. SIMBA_030 | reverse complement strand
GCATTTCCGGCTGACCGGCAATCGTGCATTTTGCGAAAGCAGCGCCGTCTATCTCCGAGGCGGCCGGATCGGCGCGCTGCACCGGGAATATTCCGAAAAAGCCGTACCAACGCTGACGGCTCTCGATGTCCGGCCGTGGAACATGGAGGAATTCTTCGTCCATGATCCGCATGGCAACCTGCTGCGGTTCGCCCGTATCCCGGGGCGCTGAGGCGTAAAACCGGCCCTGCGGCATGTTTGTCCGGGCAAGGGTTCGCTATGGCCGAGCCC
>NZ_JAWRXB010000592.1:0-270 GCF_046535245.1 Paraburkholderia sp. SIMBA_030 | reverse complement strand
ATGCTACCTTGGGAGCCTGTTTCCACTCCACTCGACTCCCGTCCCGTCTCATGAACGAATCCCCATTCGAAGACAGCGAACTCGCTGCGTCGGTCATGGCTGTGCCGCCTTTGGCGCGCCGCGCCGACCATGCGCTCGACGCCGCTCAAAACGCCGCGCTGATCCGCCACATCGAGGCGGGCGGCGTGCGCACGCTGCTCTATGGCGGCAACGCCAATCTGTATCACGTTGCCGTGAGCGAGTATCGCGACCTGCTGGATATGCTGTCCG
>NZ_JAWRXB010000591.1:0-270 GCF_046535245.1 Paraburkholderia sp. SIMBA_030 | reverse complement strand
CGTGCGCGCTGGGTTTCGCAGGGGGGATCATGAAAAAGCTCGACACCTCGCTGTCGAAACTCGATCTGTTCGCCGTCTACCTGTCGTCCGCGTTTCGCTACCTCTATCCGCTCGTCCTGATTCCTTATTACGGACGCGTGCTGGGCGCGGGCGGCTACGGCGTGGTGCTGGCCGGTACGTCGTTGTCGAATTCGCTCTGGCTGTTCGTGAACTTCGGCTTGTCGACGGTCGGCGGACGCGAACTCGTGCAAACCGATCAGGCGGGCCATC
>NZ_JAWRXB010000590.1:0-270 GCF_046535245.1 Paraburkholderia sp. SIMBA_030 | reverse complement strand
ATACGTGGTGCCTTGGGACACTGCCTCGGCGACCCGGTCCCTGACGAGCCGGGTGAGCTCCTCATCGCTGACGGCCCGGGTTGCACCTGTTGTGACGGCGATGCCTCCAGCACTGTAGCTCTCCCCGGCCATGCGGGCTTCGAACTCGGCGGTCCGGTCGCCCGCGAAGACCAAGTGGGAATGCGAATCAACCCAACCAGGCAGCACGGCGCGGCCTTCGGCGTCGAGTTTTGCGTCTGCGGCGGGAGCATCCTTGGCCGACCCAAGCCA
>NZ_JAWRXB010000589.1:0-270 GCF_046535245.1 Paraburkholderia sp. SIMBA_030 | reverse complement strand
CGAACAAGGCAAGTGCCCGTTCCACGCCGCTGCAAAAACCATTGCCGGCAGCGGCACCGCCAATCTTCACTGGTGGCCCAATCAGTTGCGCGTCGATCTGCTCAATCAGCATTCGCAGCGCTCGAATCCGCTCGGCGAGCAATTCGACTATCGCGCGGAATTCAAGAAGCTCGATTACGACGCATTGAAGGCCGACCTGCGCACGGTGCTGACCGACTCGCAGCCGTGGTGGCCCGCCGACTGGGGCACCTACGCGGGTCTGTTCATCCG
>NZ_JAWRXB010000588.1:0-270 GCF_046535245.1 Paraburkholderia sp. SIMBA_030 | reverse complement strand
GGTATTTCTGGTATTCGTAACCGCGAACCCAGGCCAGACGATAGTTGCCGAGGGTCTGCGGGTTCGGTGCCGGATTACTCGCCAGGCCCAAGGCATAGATGTGATCGGTGTCGTAATTCCAGCGTGGATAAAGCACATCGCTGGCCTCGTCACGGTAAGCACCGACACAGGCATCCACTTCACCGCGCTGGGCCAGGCCCACGGCGCGGGTGTACGGCTCGGTACGGAAGTCGAGTTTGACCCCGGCCGGTTCGAAGATGGCCCGCATCA
>NZ_JAWRXB010000587.1:0-270 GCF_046535245.1 Paraburkholderia sp. SIMBA_030 | reverse complement strand
AACGCCGTTCAGCGTCACCGCGATCTGCTGGGCGCGACCAATCCGGCAAACGCACTGGCTGGTACTCTGCGCGCTGATTACGCTGACAGCCTGACCGAAAACGGTACCCACGGTTCTGATTCCGTCGAATCTGCCGCTCGCGAAATCGCTTATTTCTTTGGCGAAGGCGAAGTGTGCCCGCGCACCCGTTAATAATTTCGTAAATGCCGCGTGCAAACGTGGCATCCGTGCGCCAGAATTTGTACAATGCAGCGCCCCCGGACGAGCAGC
>NZ_JAWRXB010000586.1:0-270 GCF_046535245.1 Paraburkholderia sp. SIMBA_030 | reverse complement strand
CGGGAGCGTCGTAGCCTTTCCACTGCTGACAGTGCGATTTGACCCGTTATGTGGAAACGGGGCGCGCTGATTTTTCTCCATCGCTTTGTATTTCCATGATGCCCTCCGCTCGCCGGCTGATCATCTGCGTCAGCAGCGTGAGCCACGGTCGAACGTCGAACGGTTAGTCGTGGCATTCATGGTATACATCGGATATCTACGGTCAATTACGCACCTGAAAGTGCGTAGATATACGGAGGGATATCGGCATGACGTGCCAAGTGGATACAG
>NZ_JAWRXB010000585.1:0-270 GCF_046535245.1 Paraburkholderia sp. SIMBA_030 | reverse complement strand
ATATGTGTAACCCGGCTTATCGCGCATTTCTGTGATTTGCCAGTAGTAGTAAAACATCAATAGCGCGTGCATTCCAACGCGAACACGGTCATCATTGGGAAATTTTGTTTTTGATGCCAATAGGAAAACGTCGTTGTTTATAGTGTTTGAAAAATATTTTCCAATTTGCGAGTATTTCGAGTAGTCGCCGGGATAGGTAGTGAAAAGCGATACCATCCAGAATATCTGCTGGCAATGCCGCGATTCATGATAAAGGGCATTTGTGAGTCC
>NZ_JAWRXB010000584.1:0-270 GCF_046535245.1 Paraburkholderia sp. SIMBA_030 | reverse complement strand
GCCGGTGGAAGGTCGCTTCACTGCGAACGACGGTCGAGCGTTGCGCGCCGCGGCCCTGCGCGGCACGGGCATCGTGCTGCAACCGGACCTGCTGCTGGAAAACGATCTCGCCGAAGGCCGCCTCGTGCCGGTACTGCCCGAATGGAGCCACGTACATACGCCGATGCATCTCGTCCATTCGCGCGAGTTGCGGCCCACGGCCATGCTACGGAGTGCCATCGATTTCTTAGTCAAGCATTTGTCGGCGTCATAACCGAACGCACGCATAGC
>NZ_JAWRXB010000583.1:0-270 GCF_046535245.1 Paraburkholderia sp. SIMBA_030 | reverse complement strand
CAAGGCCATCGACCTGCCGAAGGAAGTCAACCGCAGCGTGTTCGACCGTATGAGCACCGAGCGTGAACGTGAGGCTCGCGAGCATCGCGCCAAAGGTAACGAGCTGGCCGAGGGTACGCAAAAACCGAACATAACCTAGTTCAAATCGATAAATATTTCAGTTTTGTAACATCTTGTCATGTTTAACTTGACACCAACCTACCCATCGTTTTTTATTTTAACCACTTGCACCGCGCCCACCTCACAAAGAACAACCGGCGTCTCGCACGC
>NZ_JAWRXB010000582.1:0-270 GCF_046535245.1 Paraburkholderia sp. SIMBA_030 | reverse complement strand
ATCCCGGACTGAGGTGGATCGCTGCGCGCTTCTCTACGACAGCTTGATCAAAGCCAGTGAGTCGTCGGGGTACACCTGCGGTATTGGTAGTAACGTTAGCTTCGTGCGAGTCGACGGGGAAGAGCTACTGATCACGATCCAGGAGCGCATAAAACGCTTCGATATTCCACCGCCCCCTCCCAAACCATTCAAGCCAGGGCAGCGATGGGAGCCTGACTTTGCCGCGATGAGAGCCGCTCGTTTTGGGCGGGAGCCCATTGGCGTATTTTC
>NZ_JAWRXB010000581.1:0-270 GCF_046535245.1 Paraburkholderia sp. SIMBA_030 | reverse complement strand
CCTGCGCGAGCCTCAGGAACGCCTGATGTTTACTATCTTGTCGTTAAGCGGCACTGTCAGGTGCCCGGCGACAAACGTGTCCAAGTAAGGTGGCGCTGTCCTGTGGTGCCCGAAACTACGCGCACCGATCCCGCGGGCCGCCTTTCTATGACGGCCTGACCCCGACGGTGACCGAACAGATCGCCAAGCTGGCCGTCAGCAGACAGATCAGCGCTACCACCGCGATGGTCACCATCACTGCCGGGGGCACCGATGTTGGCGCCTCGAAGG
>NZ_JAWRXB010000580.1:0-270 GCF_046535245.1 Paraburkholderia sp. SIMBA_030 | reverse complement strand
CCGGGTGGGGAATGCCGCGCAGCGAGCCGTCGAGGGCGTAGCCCCAGCCGTGGTAGGGGCAGACGAAGCTGTTGGTCTTGCCCTTCTTGTGCTCGCAGACCGTGGCGCCGCGGTGGCGGCAGCGGTTGAGCAGCACGTTGATGGCCTTTTTGCGGTCACGTACCACGATCACCGGCTGCTTGCCGATGAAGGTGGTCTTGTAGCTGCCCGCGTCCGGGACTTCACTCTCGTGGGCGACCCAGACCCAAGTGCTGTGGAAGATCTTCTGCA
>NZ_JAWRXB010000579.1:0-270 GCF_046535245.1 Paraburkholderia sp. SIMBA_030 | reverse complement strand
CTTCAGCATTTGGTCCCACTTCATCAGCTGCTGAGAGCCCATCGCATCAACGATGTCTCGAGCCAACTGCAACAGGTTGCCTTCAAATCCGAATCCCAGTCTACTTGGAAAGGTCGCATTCGCGGTCCCGTAGTTGGTCCAACCATACCCGTGAATCCAATTCCACGAATTGACGACTCCACGCAGTTCGGCGTCGACACCGAACCGCTCCACCTGCACCATATGAAAGTAGTTTCGCGATACGGTGGCGTTCGGACCTTCGAGTCGTCC
>NZ_JAWRXB010000578.1:0-270 GCF_046535245.1 Paraburkholderia sp. SIMBA_030 | reverse complement strand
AGCTGAATACCTTCCAGCGGCATGTAGGTTGTGCCGTTACCCGCCAGTAATATCAGCATGGCGCTTGCCGTACAGATGACCAGGGTGTCGATAAAAATGCCAATCATCTGGACAATCCCTTGCGCTGCCGGATGCGGAGGCCAGGACGCCGCTGCCGCTGCCGCGTTTGGCGTCGACCCCATTCCCGCCTCATTGGAAAACATACTGCGCTGAAAACCGTTAGTAATCGCCTGGCTTAAGGTATATCCCGCCGCGCCGCCTGCCGCTTCC
>NZ_JAWRXB010000577.1:0-270 GCF_046535245.1 Paraburkholderia sp. SIMBA_030 | reverse complement strand
AGCTGGGCCTGCCGTACGACATGGTCTACCGCCACCCGTTCCCAGGCCCGGGCCTGGGCGTGCGCATCCTGGGTGAAGTGAAGAAGGAATACGCCGACATCCTGCGTCGCGCCGACCACATCTTCATCGAAGAACTGCGCAAGGCCGACTGGTACCACAAGACCAGCCAGGCCTTCGTGGTGTTCCAGCCGGTCAAGTCGGTGGGTGTCGTGGGTGACGGCCGTCGCTACGCCTGGGTCGTGGCCCTGCGTGCCGTCGAAACCGTGGACT
>NZ_JAWRXB010000576.1:0-270 GCF_046535245.1 Paraburkholderia sp. SIMBA_030 | reverse complement strand
CCGCAACACATTACTTCGCGATGATGTCGCGATTGAAGTACTTCTGCGAAAGCGCGCTGAGCGTGCCGTCTTTCTTCAGCGCCTCGAGCGCCGCGTCGACCTTCTTCGCGAGCGCCTTGTCGCCCTTGCGCAAGCCGAAGCCGGTTCCTTCGCCGAGCGTGGCCGGATCGCTGAGCGGCTGACCGGCAATCGCATAGTCGTGACCGGCCGGCTTCTTCAGGAAGCCGTCTTCCACCGTTTGCGTTTCCTGCACCGCGGCGTCGAGCCGCC
>NZ_JAWRXB010000575.1:0-270 GCF_046535245.1 Paraburkholderia sp. SIMBA_030 | reverse complement strand
AGGCAAGCTCGTGGGCCTTATCGCCGAACCCGGGAGTGCCGCTGATATCGGTCCTCAGCTCTTCCCGGAGCGCGCGGACAAACGGATGCTTGGCTTGTGTTCCGTCCCCTGCTTTCGCCGGTGCCTTCGCCGTGGCCGATGCGCTCGGGGTGGGGGAGGGGCTCGTGGTGTCTGCGGAGGCACCCGTGACTCCCAGCGCGACTCCGCCGAGCAGGACTGCCCCTGCTGCGGCCGCGCCGCGGATGCGCCAGAGACGGCCGCGGCCGTCCC
>NZ_JAWRXB010000574.1:0-270 GCF_046535245.1 Paraburkholderia sp. SIMBA_030 | reverse complement strand
CGACAGTTCGAAGCAGTTCCAGAAAACCACGCCTTTATACGGCAGGGTCTCAGCCGTCAGACCCAGCTCGGCCCATTTCGCGGTACGCGGGATCGGGAACAGCAGGGACGGCGTGTAAGTGGCGATGTATTCGCTGGATTTGCCCAGCGGCGAGTGTTCGGCTGCGGGATGCATGGCGGAAACCTGACTGAAGAATCAGCGGATTCTACCAGCCTTTGCGCCCGCCATTGAGTGCTTACTGACTGACAGTCAACTTGCCGACCATGCCCG
>NZ_JAWRXB010000573.1:0-270 GCF_046535245.1 Paraburkholderia sp. SIMBA_030 | reverse complement strand
GTCGGGGCTAGCCTACGCAGCTGCCGACGTCGAGCGCGCCGGCCGATCGGCCCGGACCCGGCGCCACGCCGCGGGCGCCACCACCACAGCTACGCCGACGGCGGCGCCGATGACGGTCTCGATGATACGGTCGCGCAGCAGCAGTGCTGGGTCCACGCGAGCAGCCAACAGCGTTGCGATCAACGCCAGGGGCGTAACGAAAAGCTGGGCGACCAAGTATTGGCGGGCTATGAACATCTCTGCCCCGAACTGACAGGCGGCGATCACCAA
>NZ_JAWRXB010000572.1:0-270 GCF_046535245.1 Paraburkholderia sp. SIMBA_030 | reverse complement strand
CGCGTCAGATGAACAAAAAGCTGCGCGACGTCGAGGCGTTGCCTGAAGAACGGGCGGCGGGCTTGCTCGGGGACTCGCTATCGGGAGCCGATGCGGAAGAGTCTTGATGCAGGGAAGGCTGGCAACGCTTGACCGCGATGGTTGAGCGTCTCGCCAGCCAGCAGGGCAGCTTCGAATGGAAGCGAAGCTGCGCCGGACGTTTGCGCGAATCAGTCCGCGCTTGCCGCCAGTTGATCGAGCGCGTCGCCCGTTATGCGCACGACGCGCCAG
>NZ_JAWRXB010000571.1:0-270 GCF_046535245.1 Paraburkholderia sp. SIMBA_030 | reverse complement strand
CTGGGTCGAGCCAACTGAAGGCGGCAAGCTGATGGAGATCGTCAGTCCGTCGCTGGAAACGACGATCGGCAAGCTCACGCTCGGCTCTGCGCACGACGCGGATCACGCCGTCGCCGCTGCGCGCGCCGCGTTTCCCGCGTGGTCGGAAAGCTCGCGCGAAGCGCATATCGAATTGCTCGAACGCATCGCGGCCTGCTATCGCGAGCGGCTCGGCGAGCTTGCGCACGCGGTCTGCGAGGAAATCGGCGCGCCGATCTCGCTGTGCAAGAC
>NZ_JAWRXB010000570.1:0-270 GCF_046535245.1 Paraburkholderia sp. SIMBA_030 | reverse complement strand
GCAGCGCGCACTTGCCGCCGGTGTCCAGGCCAACGTCCCCGTCGGAGTCATCGGTGAGTGAGCCCGGCCCGGGCAAGACCGCAACCATGGAATCCTCGACCTCTGGCTGGGGCCGACACGAGGAAACGGTCATCGGTTCCAACCGTGAAGCCACCGACTTCCTCCGCGTGTCGATCGAAGATGGGGGCGCGACCAAGTTCTGGTCCTTCCAGTGGGTTCAGAACCTGAACAAAGCCAAGGCGGGTCTGCTCCTGCTTGACGAGCTCAACA
>NZ_JAWRXB010000569.1:0-271 GCF_046535245.1 Paraburkholderia sp. SIMBA_030 | reverse complement strand
GACCAACGGTATCAAATCGACGGCGCTCTTTCATTGTCTTCCATCTGCGTACGCTGCAAGCCTGTCCAACGTTGCCTTGATATCGCACTGACATGGCCCTCTGAGTCGCAGCAGCTTTTTTGTCAGCGACGTATTTGCCGTTCCCGCGAATCGAGGCGTCAAGGAGTTTCGCCGCCGCCAAGGGGGGCGGAATCCTGCAATACGAACGCTGACGCTTCTGCCGAATGCCTTGTGCAGTCAATCGAAGGAGGACATATGGATGGATTCCGTG
>NZ_JAWRXB010000568.1:0-271 GCF_046535245.1 Paraburkholderia sp. SIMBA_030 | reverse complement strand
GCCGCGTCGTGATGGCGCGGCATGGCTTCGGGCGCGGCGAGTACAAATACTTCGACTACCCGCTGCCCGACGTGGTCGGCGCGTTGCGCACAGCCGTCTATCCGCGTCTCGCGCCGCTCGCGAACGGATGGAACGAAGCCATGCGCATCGACGTCCGGTTTCCGCCAAAGCACGCCGCCTTCCTGCGCCGCTGTCATCAGGCGGGGCAATCGCGTCCGACGCCGCTGATCCTTCAATACACGGCTGGCGACTACAACTGTCTCCACCAGGA
>NZ_JAWRXB010000567.1:0-271 GCF_046535245.1 Paraburkholderia sp. SIMBA_030 | reverse complement strand
GTCGGCGTTCACATGATCGGCTCGCGCATGGGTGAGCAGATCGGCGAGGCCCAGCTGATCGTGAACTGGGAAGCTTACCCGGAGGACGTGGCCCAGCTGGTCCACGCACACCCCACCCAGAACGAAGCAATGGGCGAAGCCCACCGCGCCCTCGCGGGCAAGCCGCTCCACGGCTAAGTCTTCACCCAAGACAATCGGACTGGTGCCTGCCGCGGGATATGCCGCATGCACCAGTCCGGACCAGCAGCATTCATCCGCACATAGATCAATA
>NZ_JAWRXB010000566.1:0-271 GCF_046535245.1 Paraburkholderia sp. SIMBA_030 | reverse complement strand
CGCGTGGACGACACCGGCATAGGCATGAGCCAGGACATTATGCAGCGTGCGCTTGATCCCTTCTTCACCACCAAGCCCATGGGCCAGGGTACTGGCCTTGGGTTGTCGATGGTCTACGGCTTTGTGCGCCAGTCGGGCGGCCAGTTGCGCATCGACAGTACGCCGGGCCAAGGCACCACCGTTCACCTGTATCTGCCTCGGGACGAAAGTATCACGCCCCCAGCACCCTGTGGGGCACCCGAAGAGATCCTCGAAAAGCCGCAACACAGGC
>NZ_JAWRXB010000565.1:0-271 GCF_046535245.1 Paraburkholderia sp. SIMBA_030 | reverse complement strand
GTTTCACTCACGACATCCTCCTTCAGGTCGGTCGCCGCACTTACATTCTAGGCGACGGTCGACGCCAACGCGCACCCGCCCGTTGCCACTCGCGTTGAATCGCGCCATGGCAATGTCCAGCCTGATGCCAGCCGCGGATGGCAGATTGATGCGAGTGTTCGCCGCTCAAGACAGGTCGGGAAAATGACTTCGCTGCTGGAGATTCCGGTGAGTGCGTCAGCTTCAACAAGGATCGGATGGAAAGGTTACCGGCTGGCATCCCACCGAGAAA
>NZ_JAWRXB010000564.1:0-271 GCF_046535245.1 Paraburkholderia sp. SIMBA_030 | reverse complement strand
GAGGTCTTCTGGCGTTTGCGCCAGCGCGGCCCGGTAGGCCTGCTCCAGCGAGCGGCGACGGTAGAAGTTGAGGGCCAGGCGATTGGCGATGGTGGCCAGATAGGCGCGCGGTGTCGTGCAGTTCAGCGGCTCGCCCGGCGCTCTGCAGAGCAGCCGCACGAACGTGTCCTGGGCCAGATCCGCCGCATCGGCGGCGCTGCCCAAGCGCTTGCGCAGCCAGCCCTGCAGCCAGCCGTGGTGGTGACTGTAGAGCTGGTCGATGGCCTGATGC
>NZ_JAWRXB010000086.1:0-509 GCF_046535245.1 Paraburkholderia sp. SIMBA_030 | reverse complement strand
TTCGCCTTTATCTTCTGAGCTAAAGCCTTTATTACCATTCAGTTTTGCCATCTGTGCTGCCAGTTCTGCGGTTGATTTACGTTTAAACATATGTATATCTCCTTCTTAAAGTTAAACAAAATTATTTCTAGAGGGGAATTGTTATCCGCTCACAATTCCCCTATAGTGAGTCGTATTAATTTCGCGGGATCGAGATCTCGATCCTCTACGCCGGACGCATCGTGGCCGGCATCACCGGCGCCACAGGTGCGGTTGCTGGCGCCTATATCGCCGACATCACCGATGGGGAAGATCGGGCTCGCCACTTCGGGCTCATGAGCGCTTGTTTCGGCGTGGGTATGGTGGCAGGCCCCGTGGCCGGGGGACTGTTGGGCGCCATCTCCTTGCATGCACCATTCCTTGCGGCGGCGGTGCTCAACGGCCTCAACCTACTACTGGGCTGCTTCCTAATGCAGGAGTCGCATAAGGGAGAGCGTCGAGATCCCGGACACCATCGAATGGCGCAAAAC
>NZ_JAWRXB010000563.1:0-271 GCF_046535245.1 Paraburkholderia sp. SIMBA_030 | reverse complement strand
CCTGCACGGCCACGACGATCTCCTTGCCCCATTGCAGGGTGATGACGTTCATGATGTGGCGAATCTCGGGCCGCGCGCGCAGAAACGTTTCGATGTCGCGCCGCATTTCCGGACTCGCCGACTCGCCCACGATCATCGACTTCACTTCGCGCGCGACGAGCCACGCGATCGTCATCAGCAGAAAGCCGATGCAGATCGAGCCGCACGCGTCCCACACGGGATTGCCGGTGATCACCGTCAGCAGCACCGCGACGAACGCAATCGCGAGACC
>NZ_JAWRXB010000562.1:0-271 GCF_046535245.1 Paraburkholderia sp. SIMBA_030 | reverse complement strand
AGGTCGAGAAGGGTATGATATATCCCTGCCCCTGTAGCCCCTCCTCCCCGAATGCCAACTGGTGCTGAAACACCATGCGCCCGTCGAACAGAGCCGGATTGGCCTCGACTTCAGCCTTCCAGTTCGCGGCGATCTCGTCTCGCCGCGATTCGCGGTACGGATGTTCGCCATCGAGCACCCGAAGGTTCAGGGCGGCGACGGGAAATACGGTCTGCTCCGGCGGCCAGCCGGCAAAATCCTCGGAAAATATGGAATTCATTTTAAATCCAAT
>NZ_JAWRXB010000561.1:0-271 GCF_046535245.1 Paraburkholderia sp. SIMBA_030 | reverse complement strand
CGAATATTTTCACTAGAGCCACTGCCCAGTGAGATTTGACTCTCTGTCACACCATTTATCTCAGCGACTTTGGTAATCAGCGCCGCACGTTGGTCATCAGGATAACGAAAACCGATGTTTAAAGAGTCGATAACGGCTTGTTTGGCCGCATCTGACATGCCGAGTGAGTTTTCGTTAGAGTTTAATTCTATTAAGTCGTTGGTAAGCACAGTAAATAATACGCCTAGATTATGTCCATTCCAAAAATTTAGTCTGTGTTGATAATTTGATC
>NZ_JAWRXB010000560.1:0-271 GCF_046535245.1 Paraburkholderia sp. SIMBA_030 | reverse complement strand
AAGCCTGCCATCTGGCAGGCTCATCAATTGCATTCTACAAGTGATTCCTGGTGAAGCGATCTTCGTAGAGGATCGCGAACTGGTTCATCGCGGCTTTCCAGTCATGCGCAGCACGGCTCCAGTCAGCCGTGATATTGCGCAAGGCCAGCCATAGCAGTTTGGTCGCGGCCTCGTCCGTCGGGAAGTGCCCACGCGTCTTGACGATCTTGCGTAGCCGGGCATTGACACTTTCGATGGCATTGGTCGTGTAGATCACCTTGCGAACCGCTGG
>NZ_JAWRXB010000559.1:0-271 GCF_046535245.1 Paraburkholderia sp. SIMBA_030 | reverse complement strand
CAGGCGACATCGACATTGCCATCGGCTTCGGCCCGGGCTATCACCAGATGCACCCCGAGCTGCAATGGCAACCGGTGCTCAGTGATGATTTCGTGTGCGTGACCAGCCAAGGCATGCTGGCCAGTGAAGAGGCCATGAGCCTGGACGAGTTCTGTGCTTCGCCCCATGTGTTCCCGACACCGTGGATATCGGAAAAGAACATGGTCGACAGCTGGCTGGACAAGGTTGGCCGATCACGCAACGTGCTGGTGCGCGCCAATGGTTATCAGGC
>NZ_JAWRXB010000558.1:0-271 GCF_046535245.1 Paraburkholderia sp. SIMBA_030 | reverse complement strand
CGTTCTGCACCAGGTAGATGGAACCCGGGTCGAAGGTTTGCTGAATCTGGAACGGGTAGCGCTTGAGCGGTTCGCCCTCGGCGGTCAGCACGCTGCGGATACCGCGCATCGGCGTGTTGAAACCACCATTGGCAATCGTCTGGTACATGGTCGCGACCTGCATCGGCGACATACCACCGGCCCCCAGCAGCATCGCCGGGAAGGCTGGCCAATCGACATTCACGCCCAGCCGACCAATGGTCTTGATCACATTGGGCACGCCCACTTCCAG
>NZ_JAWRXB010000085.1:0-514 GCF_046535245.1 Paraburkholderia sp. SIMBA_030 | reverse complement strand
CATTAAAAAAATAGGTGGACACGATCGTCGCTTTCATAACCCGCCGGTTCAAGGCGACATTGCCGGGCGCTTACGCCATAGCGTCGCGCGCGCCGTCTTTCACGGCAAGCGCGGTGAACTGCGCCAGCACTACCGCGAGGGTCAGGAAGACCAGTTAGGTGCACTCGGGCTGATGCTCAATATGATTGTGTTGTGGAACACCATCTATATCGAGGCCGCCTTGAACCAGTTGCGGACGGAAGGCTATGCGGTAAAGGACGCGGACGTGGCCCGACTGTCGCCGCTGCTGCACGAGCACATCAACATGCTGGGGCGGTATTCGTTCTCGGTGCCCGACGCGGTGGCCAAGGGCGAGTTACGGCCCTTACGTGATCCGGCAGACAGCGACGCATGAAAATGCTTAACCCGGTTTTCCGTTCCACTGCGCCCCAAACCCCTAAACGCAGAAACCCCACCTTTGTGGGGTGGGGTTTCTGGTGCTGCTGGGGAGCCTGACGATTACCTACTTTCACAC
>NZ_JAWRXB010000557.1:0-271 GCF_046535245.1 Paraburkholderia sp. SIMBA_030 | reverse complement strand
CTTGTCCTCGATCGAGCGCAGCCGCGACAGCGGGTGAAACGCCTCGAGCCGCGTCGCTTCGAGCGGCGGCTGTACGTTGATCAGCACGATCTCGGACGCGCAGCGTTCGTGATACAGGAAGGTCGCGTGGCGGACCGCCTGCAGCGAACGGGGCGAATGACCGACAGGAACCAGCAGCTTGAGCATGGACGATGCTCCGAAGTCGAGATGTTTCCAGCGTAGCGCGCCGCCGGATCGCTCGATCTAAAGAAATCGGGCGGCCACGTAAAAA
>NZ_JAWRXB010000556.1:0-271 GCF_046535245.1 Paraburkholderia sp. SIMBA_030 | reverse complement strand
AAGGAATGGACATCCAGTCCGGCGCGACGGTAGCGTGGGTGATGCCGTTTGCCTGCAACCATTGCGCAATGTTGCGCATATGCTGCTGGTGAATCACAGCTACGGTTGCCAGTTGCTGGTCGATTTTCAACGGGGCGAAATGCAGTTCATCGATATCCTGGTTCAGCTCTTCTTCCAGCAAGGCGGGCAGAATCGTCGGTATCTGCTTACGGGGCACATCAGGCAGTTCAACCTGCCAGACGCTGATCCATTCGCCGGGAATATAGAGTCG
>NZ_JAWRXB010000555.1:0-271 GCF_046535245.1 Paraburkholderia sp. SIMBA_030 | reverse complement strand
GAAAATAAATTCGAGGCAGAAGAGCGTACAGAATATTGCAACTTTCGAAAAAAAAACGACAATCCGGAGACTTGTTATCAAAAAAAGACGTATTACTATTTGAATGGTCTTCCGGCAGGTTTATTTCTGCATAATGGCTGTACTGCCAAGAAAACAATTTCCGAGTTATACCAATTTAAGGAAGAACTTCTGATGCAACTCACCGATGCGCCCTCCAGCCCTGAATCTAAAATCGAAAAATATACGTATGACAATAACAAGAACCTTATAC
>NZ_JAWRXB010000554.1:0-271 GCF_046535245.1 Paraburkholderia sp. SIMBA_030 | reverse complement strand
CTACCGCGGCATGGACATCGGTACCGCAAAGATCAGTGTTGAAGAGCGGCAAGGCATCCCGCATCACCTCTTGGACATCATGGATGTTACTGAGGAAGCCAGCGTGGCCGATTTCCAGGAACAATGCCGGGCCGCCATCGCCGAGATTCATTCGCGGGGCAAGCGGGCCATCCTGGTGGGTGGGTCCGGATTGTACATACGCGCCGGCCTGGACGTCCTTGAGTTCCCCGGCACGGACCCCTCGGTACGGAAGCAGCTGGAAGAGGAGTGC
>NZ_JAWRXB010000553.1:0-271 GCF_046535245.1 Paraburkholderia sp. SIMBA_030 | reverse complement strand
AGTGCGCTGATCCACCGCCCCGGGTGCCTGACCGGGACTGAATCGTTCAGTACCGGGGCTTTGTTGCCTCCATGGTGGTCCATGTGTGCACCTGATTTGTGATCGGTGGCGGGAATACTCAAGACTTGACCGCCGGGTTTACCTCGGAGGTGGTGATGGCGCCTTCGGCGTTGCCCCAGCCGGTGAGGATCTTCTTGTAGGAACCGTCAGCCATGAGCTTGGTCAGCGTCTTCTGGATGAGGGCGGCGAGGGCGGTGTCGGACTTTGCCAC
>NZ_JAWRXB010000552.1:0-271 GCF_046535245.1 Paraburkholderia sp. SIMBA_030 | reverse complement strand
GTGGTAGCTTAATTCCATAGATACTTATGAATTAGATGTAAAATGTATAGATAAAATAAGAACAAGTAAAATGATATGATACTGAAAATTAAGGAAATGAATAAAACACTATTTGGATTTACGGTTTTAATTTCGGGAATTTGCTTTTCGCAACAGATTAAATTTGAAGAATATGACCTTCCGAACGGTCTCCATGTAATTCTTCATCAGGATAATACAGCACCGGTTGTTACTACCGGAGTCATGTATCATGTACGCTCAAAGGATGAAA
>NZ_JAWRXB010000551.1:0-271 GCF_046535245.1 Paraburkholderia sp. SIMBA_030 | reverse complement strand
GGGGCGTTTTCGAGCCCGTCGGCCACGGTTTCCTCGGCCTTGAGACGGCCGTCGCGCAGCCAGCCGGCGAGCGTCTGCACCGCTTCGCGGCTCTTGCGGTAGTCGAGGATCAGGAAGCCGCGCATCGTGATGCGCTTCGAGATCAGCACGCCGACGTCGTCCGCCGCGCGGCCGCTGTTGTAGTTCGAGATCACGCCGCACAGCGCGACGCGCCCGCCGATCACCATCCGCGACAGCACCGCGCGCATCACTTCGCCGCCCACGTTCTCGA
>NZ_JAWRXB010000084.1:0-519 GCF_046535245.1 Paraburkholderia sp. SIMBA_030 | reverse complement strand
GCGAGCTGTATGCCACGTTTGTGGGCCAGCTCGCCAAACTGCCGGATGACACGAAGATCTACCCCGGGCATGACTACATCGAGAACAATCTGAGGTTCACGTTGTCGCTCGAGCCGGAAAACGCCGCTGCCCGAGCCCTGCTTCCCCGCGTGGCCGGTCATGACCCGAAGACCTCGATCGTCACCACGCTCAAGGATGAAGAGCAGTTCAACACCTTCTTCCGGCTCACAAGCGCAAGTGTGATCGCCATGTTGCGGGAAAGCTTCCCGGATCTCCCGGAAGAACCCGATGCCAGGACGGTGTTTCTCAAGCTTCGCGAGTTGCGCAACAGGTGGTGACGCAGCAGGGCGCGGAACGTTGCCACTCACCGCAATCGGGCCATTTCTGTGTAGAGGCATCATCGAAGACAGAGAGGGGCCGAACCTCCGGGTTCACCCTCGCCAAAGCAGTCCCCGGCGGAAGCTGGCCCTAGCCAGCAAGACGCTCCAACGAGCGTTCGCTTTCAACTGGAGCGAAGGA
>NZ_JAWRXB010000550.1:0-271 GCF_046535245.1 Paraburkholderia sp. SIMBA_030 | reverse complement strand
CAGGCGAGCTTGCCGTTGTTCGAACCGTTCTGCACGGCCGTCTGCATGAAGCCGAGCAGCTGCGCCTGCTGGATGCCGGCGACATCACCAGTTGCGACGACGTTTGTCACTGAAGCGGTGTGCTGCGTATCGCTGAGGTCGGCATCGACGAAGTACAATGTACCCTTGGCCGTATCCACGGCCGGCGAATTGGTGGTGTTCGAGGCTTCGATGATGGAATCGAAGCTGCCGATACCGAACAGGCCGGTCGACAGAACCGGAGCGTCGTTCG
>NZ_JAWRXB010000549.1:0-271 GCF_046535245.1 Paraburkholderia sp. SIMBA_030 | reverse complement strand
CTTCCTATGGGTCGCCGCTGACCAGATTTTCAACCAGATCGGCAAAGCCCGGCACATGTTCGGTGGCCAGTCCTCAATGCCTGTGGTGCTCCGGTCCAAGGTGGCAATGGGAGCCGGCTATGGCTCGCAGCATTCCATGGATCCGGCGGGGATCTTTGCCAACAATCCGGGCTGGCGCATCGTAGCGCCGTCAACACCGCAGGACTACATCGGGCTGATGAACACGGCCTTGGAACTCCAGGACCCGGTGCTTGTCCTTGAGCACGTAGAC
>NZ_JAWRXB010000548.1:0-272 GCF_046535245.1 Paraburkholderia sp. SIMBA_030 | reverse complement strand
GCTTCGATCGCTCGGCCGCGGAGTTCCGCAACGGCGACGACGCGCGCAACTATCAGATGTTCCGCCGCTATCCGAAGCAGTTTCCGCACGATGTCGATTTCGTGATCGGCAAGAGCGATCCCGCGCGCGACTGGAATTACGCGCAGTGGACCGTCTACGCGGAACGTCCGGACTGGCGCATTCATTTCGATCTCGACCGCGCGCAATCGGGCAAGGCCACGTTGACGATCGGCTTTGCATCCGCGCAGCCCGAGCAGGGCAAGACGCTGACC
>NZ_JAWRXB010000547.1:0-272 GCF_046535245.1 Paraburkholderia sp. SIMBA_030 | reverse complement strand
GATCACCACGTCGTCTTCAATGACGACTTTGCCTTCGAGGATCACGTTGATGTCGATCAGCACATCGCGGCCAACGGTGACTTCGCCGCGCACATCGAAACGAGCCGGGTCGCGCAGGGTCACGCCTTGGGCCATCAAACGGCGGCCGGCGCGCAATTGATAGTGACGCTCGAGTTCGGAAAGTTGCTTGCGGTCGTTGGCGCCCTGCACTTCCATGGCGTCGTGCGGCTGCTCGGTGGCGACCACCAAACCATCGTTGACCGCCATGGCGA
>NZ_JAWRXB010000546.1:0-272 GCF_046535245.1 Paraburkholderia sp. SIMBA_030 | reverse complement strand
ATAAGCACGACTCATCCTGAGTATGACTTATCAACACTAGCCCCGGGGGATATACCAATGAGCTACCCGCAGCAACCGCAATAGACACAACCTTATTCAGCACAGGCCGGCGAGCCGCCGCTTTGGGCTCCCTACTATGGCGCCCCCATTGGTGCCGCAGTGAAGCGTTTCTTCAAGAAGTACACGGCCTTCACGGGACGGGCGAGCCGCAGTGAATACTGGTGGTGGACTTTGGTTTCGTTCATCGTCAGCACGGTCCTGAACATCCTCGC
>NZ_JAWRXB010000545.1:0-272 GCF_046535245.1 Paraburkholderia sp. SIMBA_030 | reverse complement strand
ATCAGCCACTGGCCGACGAAGGTAATGCCCGCGTCGAGCACGAGCGCAACGATCAGAAGAAAAGCCACGCCCAGTACGAGGCCGAACGAGATCAGCCGCACGCGCACGAGCGCGATGACCGACGAGGCGCGCGGCCCTTCCAGCGGCCACACTATATTGAGTGCGGAATTGAGCGACGAAAACGTTGCGGAAGCGCCGATCGCCAGCATCGCCAGCGAGATCAGCGCGGCCACGCCGCCCGCGTCGCCCGCGCGATGGGCGTTCTGCACGAT
>NZ_JAWRXB010000544.1:0-272 GCF_046535245.1 Paraburkholderia sp. SIMBA_030 | reverse complement strand
CCTCAAAGCAACCGTTTTAGCAACCATTTACTAGCCATAAAAAAAGAGACCCTATTAATATAGAGTCTCTTTTTTGTTGTGCGATCTAAGTTATGAATTGACTATAAGTAGCCCAAAAACTTACTTAGATAAATCGTAAAGGTGTGTGAACGGCTGGCTTTCGGGTAATTAATCCTAGCCTTGCATGGTCGTTACAGCATGATATTAGCCATGCTTTTGTGTTTGTTGTTTGAAGTCTGCACGGATCACGTTGTCCAGCTTGCCAGCGTAAG
>NZ_JAWRXB010000543.1:0-272 GCF_046535245.1 Paraburkholderia sp. SIMBA_030 | reverse complement strand
GGCGGAAAGTCTGAGGTCCTGGACTTCAACGATGCCGTCATTCTCAATGCCGAGGTCGCGGATGACGTCTACAGCCACGTCCTGTAAGGACAACTGGGCCGGTTGGATTCCGCCCCCAACCCGGGAGTAGTTCAGGACGTCTTCCAGCATCCCCAGCATCCGCCGTCCGCTGGCACCGATCCGGTTCAGGTACTCGGCCGCCACGCTGTGGCCGCCGATGTCGGGGTCGTCTTCCACCAATTCCACATATCCAAGAATGGTGGTGAGCGGGA
>NZ_JAWRXB010000083.1:0-523 GCF_046535245.1 Paraburkholderia sp. SIMBA_030 | reverse complement strand
CCGGGCCACCCGCCCAGGTGGGCAGTGCCGCACCGGAAATGCCCAGCGTGCGCGATTGAAGCGGATTGAACATGAGGACTCCCTCAAGAATTACCGGCGCGGATAACGGATGATGTAGGCATCAAGTTCGACGGTGCGTTGCTACTCCTTACCTTTGCGCCAGAACCGGAAAAACCCCCTCACGCCAGCAGGCTCGAAATCAGATGGCAACCGCATGTGGCCCTGTGCCAGTGGCGCGCAATCGGAGCGTCGCCATCCAGCATTGCTTCGTCGCCTTCCATGATGAGGTTCGGCTTGACCTCAGGATGGCGTGGACACGACACCTCGTCACCCTTGTGGGCAACAAAGCGGCCCCCGTCCATCATTGACTGCGATGCAGTGATGACCTTGCCACCGTGGTCGGTATCATCACCCAAACGAATCAGGTCCATCATTGTGCTTTCATCCGTAAGCGCCTCGCGAAGGCCGTTCGCAATACGGGGCGCACGTGAGGCATGATGGGGTATCGGGCGCTCGGGT
The DNA here is from genome assembly GCF_046535245.1 of Paraburkholderia sp. SIMBA_030. NCBI lineage: Bacteria > Pseudomonadati > Pseudomonadota > Betaproteobacteria > Burkholderiales > Burkholderiaceae > Paraburkholderia > Paraburkholderia sp. SIMBA_030. Next base: position 4 of record NZ_JAWRXB010000083.1, on the reverse strand, counting down.
TCGC
>NZ_JAWRXB010000542.1:0-272 GCF_046535245.1 Paraburkholderia sp. SIMBA_030 | reverse complement strand
AGCGAGATCCCCCCAATCGGTCTGCTCGCCATAGAGCACGACGTTCGCGGTCATCTTGAACTTGACGACTTCAAGAGAGAGTGTTCGCCAGAGACTCAGCACGCCTCCTGCGAGGGCCGAGCCGTGACAATCCGCTGGATCGCCCATGGCTGCTTCTGCAGGAGCAAGAGCGAGCAGGTGCCCGCCACGCCCCTCAGGCGACGTTCTCTGGACGAATTCCTGCACGACCCGGAATACGTCGGTCAATTCATGCTGGACGGAATCCCAGTCGA
>NZ_JAWRXB010000541.1:0-272 GCF_046535245.1 Paraburkholderia sp. SIMBA_030 | reverse complement strand
CTCCTGTTCCATTAAAAAATTTTGCCTTTAAAAAAAAGGTCTGAGTTATGGTATTTCTAAAATAAAAAGTTTTGAATAAAGTTGAATTTCTTGTATTTGAATTTGTTGTTCCTTTGTTTGGCTCCATTGAGGTTCCATATATTTCTGAACCAGCAACATTTCCGCTTACATTTTCAAATGCAGCAATAAAAATATCAGCATTTGCTGGATTATTTTGATAACCGGCATCATTTGAAATACCAATCAATCCATAAGATATTTCATATAGTCCC
>NZ_JAWRXB010000540.1:0-272 GCF_046535245.1 Paraburkholderia sp. SIMBA_030 | reverse complement strand
CTGCGCCGCCATGATGAGTTCGGCACGCTGGAAACGGGCTTCAACCGGATGGCCGACGAACTGACCGAGCTCGTCGCGCGCGCGCAGCAGTCGTCGCTGCAGGTGACGACGTCGGTGGCCGAAATCGCGGCGACGTCGCGCGAGCAGCAGGCGACCGCCAACGAAACCGCGGCGACGACGACCGAGATCGGCGCGACGTCGCGCGAGATCTTCGCGACCTCGCGCGACCTGCTGCGCACGATGAACGAGGTGGCCGGCGTGGCCGAGCAGTC
>NZ_JAWRXB010000539.1:0-272 GCF_046535245.1 Paraburkholderia sp. SIMBA_030 | reverse complement strand
CGTGACGCGAGAACACGTATTCAGCCGGACGTTGCGTGTCCAGCGGGATGTCCTTCACGAACGCGCCTTCGGTCTTCGGGCCGCTCAACGCGACCTTCAGCGCCTTCAGCGGATGCGCGACCGTGTCCATCACGGCGGTCGCTTCGAAGCCGCAGTGGACCATGCAGTCCGCGCACTTCTCGTACTTGCCCGTACCGTACTTGTCCCACTCGGTCGTTTCCATCAGTTCCTTGAAGGTCTTCACATAACCTTCGCCGACCAGATAGCACGGC
>NZ_JAWRXB010000538.1:0-272 GCF_046535245.1 Paraburkholderia sp. SIMBA_030 | reverse complement strand
GTGGCCGGGGCCTTGTCCAGGGTCAGGTTTTCGAACTTGCTGGCGCCGGCGCCGCCTACCGACTGCAGGGTCTGGCTGACGGAGCTCTGGCCGATGTAGACGTTATCCGGTGCAGCGACGGTAGCCGTACCCACGGTGCCGTTGGCCGGCACAGTGATGACGGTCTTGCCATCGCTCAGGGTGAAGGTCAGCGCGCCGTGGTTGTTGACCGGCAGGCCATCCTTGCTGGTCAGGGTGACGGTGTAGACGATCGAGCCACCTTCGGTAACCGA
>NZ_JAWRXB010000537.1:0-272 GCF_046535245.1 Paraburkholderia sp. SIMBA_030 | reverse complement strand
GACAGGCAATCGGCCAAGACGCCGTTCAGATCGTATGGGGCGATTTTCAACCCCCCCGATCGAGCGTTTGAGCCTCCTCCGGCGAACCCTCGGCGGACGTCGATCCGCGGCGACCATTGCCTTATTGACTGGGCCCCTTCGTCAGCGCGTCGCTCCGAGTACGAAGGCGAGCGTAGCCACGATTGCGACCGCCGTAATCGGACGCTCGCGGATCCGCGCCTCGATGTCCTGCAAGTAACCACGGACTTCGGACTTCGCGAGCGACCTAGCTC
>NZ_JAWRXB010000536.1:0-272 GCF_046535245.1 Paraburkholderia sp. SIMBA_030 | reverse complement strand
ACCGACATAGCGCCGGAGCACCTTTGATTTGGCGGCCCTCAGCGAGAACATCTATGACCGATTCGCTCACCCCGTCGCGTCGATAAATTTCGATTCATCCACACGTACGTAGATGGCGCTCCGCCGAAAAAATTGTCTTTGTGATTTTAAGATTGCCGCACCTCTTCTCGTGCTGAATGCTGTAACACGCTCCACCCTCGACTCTGAAGATGTAATCCTCCAGATTGTAAGCATCATCCTCAGCAATACTCACCTCAATAAGTGGTTCCATC
>NZ_JAWRXB010000008.1:0-352167 GCF_046535245.1 Paraburkholderia sp. SIMBA_030 | reverse complement strand
TCCTGCCCGGTCGAAGCGTATTTGCAATCAGGCCGTAGCCGTCAAACCGGCCGGTCAGTTCGCCGCCCCAGGTCACCACACCCCTACCGGTAGCGCGGCGGAAGGCGACGCATACATCGTCGCCTTACACTCAACGGCCCTTATTCTTGCGACAGGAATCGTTGCGCTAACCTGACCCAGTACGTCGATCCAATCGGTAACAGCTCATCGTTGAAGTCGTAGCTCGCGTTATGTAGCATGCACGGCCCGGCTCCGTGGCCGGAATCCCGATGGCCGCCGTCGCCATTGCCCAGAAATGCATAACAGCCCGGTTTCGCCAGCAGCATGAAGGAGAAATCCTCAGCGCCCATCGTCGGTTCAACTGCGTCGTCGACGTTTTCCGCTCCCACAATCTCCTTCATAATCGACGCCGCAAAGCGCGTTTCTTCGCTGCTGTTGATGGTCGGCGGATAGTTGCGATGGAAATGGATGTCGACGGAGCAATCATAGGCATCGGCGGTACTTTCCGCGATCTTGCGCATGCGCGCTTCGATCAAATCGAGTGTTTCGGTCGTGAAAGTTCGAACGGTGCCCGCAATCCACGCGTCGTTCGGAACGACATTGAGCGCGTCGCCGGTGTGAATCTGGGTGATCGACAGTACTGCGGTATCGAGTGGCTTCTTGTTGCGCGTGATGATGCTTTGCAAACCGTTCGCGATTTGCACAGCCGTAAATACCGGGTCACGGCCATTATGCGGTAGCGCAGCGTGCGACCCTACTCCTTTGATTTCAATGCGAAATTCGTTGCTCGATGCCATGATCGGGCCTTCGGTCACGCCGAAGTGGCCCGTCGGCATTCCCGGCCAGTTATGAATGCCGAACACCGCATCGACTGGAAACCTGGTGAACAGGCCATCGTCGATCATCGCCTGCGCGCCAGCGCCGCCTTCCTCCGCGGGTTGGAAAATGAAGACTATCGTGCCGTCGAAGTTGCAATGCTTTGCCAGATGCTGCGCTGCGCCGAGCAGCATCGCGGTGTGCCCGTCATGGCCGCACGCGTGCATTTTGCCGTCGTTACGCGAGCGGTGATCGAAGCCATTCAGTTCCTGAATCGGCAGCGCATCCATGTCAGCTCGCAGACCAATCGCGCGCGAACCGTTGCCGCGTTTCAATACGCCCACCACGCCTGTTTTGCCTAACCCGCGGTGCGTTTCGATGCCCCATGCCTCAAGGGTTTTGGCGACCAGATCTGCCGTTGCTGTTTCTTCGTAACGAAGCTCTGGGTGGGCATGAATCGTTCGTCGAAGGGTCTGAATTTCGCCGTGAGCGGTCTGGATTTCGGGGATCAGTTTCATGATGGGATGATGGTGCGCTTGTGCTTTGCTTTGCGTGGGATCGCTCGGGGCGATTTTGCCCGGGCACTGTGATAACCGATTCTACGCCGAAGGCATTTTTAGCGGCACCGCACCGGCTAACCGCCCGCCGACGTAAAATTCGAGATCGCTCCCACACCGCTCTCGTGAACCAATCGCCGATGAATGCTCCGACCGAATTCGCCCGTGCGGTGTGCCCGCACGACTGCCCTGATACTTGTGCGATGCGTGTGACCGTCGAAAGCGGCCGAGCGATCAAGGTTGTCGGCGATCCCGATCATCCGCCGACACAAGGCGCGCTGTGTACCAAAGTCAGTCGCTATGCCGAGCGCGTGCATCATCCGCATCGGCTGACGGCACCGATGAAGCGCGTCGGCAACAAGGGCGAAGGCCGCTTTGCACCGATCAGTTGGGACGAAGCATTCGAGTTGGCGGCCACGCGTCTATCCGAGATCGCTAGCCGCGCACCCGAAGCGATCCTGCCGTACAGCTATGCGGGCACGATGGGTCTGGTCCAGGGCGATAGCATTGCGCAACGGTTCTTTCATAAGCTCGGCGCGTCGCAGTTGGACCGTACGATCTGCGCGGCCGCCGGCGCGGCGGGACTGAAATACACCTACGGCGCAAGCCTCGGCATGCTCACCGAGTTTTTCGCCGAGAGTGAGCTCATCCTGATCTGGGGCTCGAATCCGATCGCGTCGAACCTGCATTTCTGGACACGCGCGCAGGAAGCCAAGCGTCGCGGTGCGCGTCTGATCGCGATCGATCCCTACCGCTCGCTGACGGCGGAAAAGTGTCATCAGCACATCGCCATTAAACCTGGCACCGACGGCGCTTTCGCGCTTGGCATGATAAACGTGCTAATCGCGGAGAACCTGCTCGATCACGCTTACATCGCGGCTCACACGTTGGGGTTTTCTGAACTGAAGGCCCGCGCACTCAGCTATCCACCGTCTCGCGTCGCTGAAATTTGTGGCGTCGACGAGCAGGTGGTTGTCGACCTTGCGCGCCTTTACGGCCGCACGAAGAAGGCCGCGATCAGAATGAACTACGGCCTGCAAAGGGTCCGTGGCGGTGGTAACGCGGTGCGTGCAATTGCTTGCCTGCCTTCGCTAACGGGCGCGTGGCGCGAGCGGGCGGGCGGTGTGTTGCTATCGTCGGCGGGATGGGCGCCGGTCAATTCGCACGCGCTGCAGCGTCCGGATCTGATGCCGGGCTGGCCGGCCAAAGCAGCGCGCATCATCAATATGAATGCGATCGGCGACGCGTTGCTGCATCCGGGCGACGCAGCGTTCGGTCCCAAGCTTGAAGCGGTTATCGTCTACAACTCAAATCCTGTAGCGGTTGCGCCGGATTCGGAGCGAGTCGCGGCTGGTTTCGCGCGCGAAGATCTGTTCACAATCGTCCTCGAACATTTTCAGACCGACACCGCGGACTACGCGGACCTGCTCCTACCTGCCACGACGCAACTCGAGCATCTCGATGTGCACAAGTCATACGGGCACACGCACGTGATGGTCAATCTGCCGGCCATTGCCCCGGTCGGCGACGCGCGCCCGAACACGGAGATTTTCCGTGGTATCGCGCGTCATATGGGATTGGAGGAGCCGGCGCTGTACGACAGTGACGAAACGGTCGCGCAAGCGGCATTCCGTTGGGACGACACAGCGCTAGAAGGCGTCGACTGGAATTCGCTGAAGGAAACGGGCTGGGCGAAGCTGAACCTGCCCGACGCGCCGTTCGCCGAAGGCGGCTTTCGAACGCCGTCTGGTAAATGCGAGTTTTTCAGTGAGCGCCTCGCGCAGCAGGGGCTAGATCCACTGCCTGATTATTTGCCACCCTACGAGTCGGCTGACGGCGCGCCGGAGCTCGCCGTACGTTATCCGTTGGCGATGATCTCACCGCCCGCGCGTAACTTTCTGAACAGCACCTTCGTGAATATCGAAAGCCTGCGCTCGACGGAAGGCGAGCCGCACCTGGACATTCACCCGGCCGATGCGCTGGCGCGAGAGATCGTCGACGGCGATCAGGTGCGTATTTTCAATGACCGCGGCTCGATGCAGGCGCGCGCCCGCGTCACCGACAAAGCGCGTGAAGGCCTCGTCGTAGGCCTGTCTATCTGGTGGAAGAAACTCGCACCCGATGGCCGCAATGCCAACCAGGTCACCAGCCAGGCCCTAACCGATCTCGGTGGCTCGGCCACCTTCTACGATTGCCTCGTCGAGGTCGAACGGGCGTGAAAAGCCACAAAGAATCGCACCGCCATTTGTCCACGACCGATTCGAGGCGTGCGTCTAACCCAGCCGCTTTTCGCGAATAGCACCAGACTCTGCATGCTACGATGCGTTTTTAGCACGACCATTCGAAAATAAACGAGGAGACACTGCATGGAAAAAATCTGGCTGAAATCTTATCCGCCTGGCATTCCGGCAGAGATCGACCCGACCCGTTATTCGTCCGTTGCCGAACTGCTTGAAGAAGCCTTTCGCGAGCATCGCGCCAAACCGGCGTTCGTCTGTATGGGCAAAGAGATCAGCTATGGCGTACTCGACACACTGTCGAGCAAGCTGGCCGCGTGGTTTCAGTCGATGGGCATTGTCCGTGGCGCGCGCATCGCGATCATGATGCCGAACGTACTGCAATATCCGGTTGCGATTGCCGCGATCTTGCGCGCGGGCTACGTGGTCGTGAACGTGAATCCGCTCTATACCCCGCGTGAGCTCGAGCATCAGCTCAAGGATTGCGGTGCGCAAGCGATCATCCTGCTCGAAAACTTCGCCATCACGCTGCAGGCGATTGTTCACAACACGTCGGTCAAGCACGTCGTTGTCGCCGCGATGGGCGATCTTATGGGGGTGAAGGGTGCAGTTGTGAACTTCGTCGTGCGGCGCGTGAAGAAGATGGTGCCGGCGTGGAGCCTGCCGGGGCACGTCAAGTTCAACACCGCGATCGCAGAGGGTGGACGTCAGAGCTTCAAACCGGTCAAGCAAGGTCCGGACGACATCGCGTTCCTGCAATACACGGGCGGTACGACCGGCGTGGCCAAGGGCGCAACGCTGTTACACCGGAACCTGATTGCTAACGTGTTGCAGTCGGAAATCTGGCTCGATCCGGTTCGCGCGAGCCGCACGGACATCGATCAATTCATCACCGTCGTCGCGTTGCCGCTTTATCACGTGTTTGCGCTGACGGTTTGCGGTCTGCTGACGATCCGTACTGGCGGTCTTGGCGTGCTGATTCCGAATCCGCGCGACGTCCCCGGCATGATCAAGTCGCTGCAAGGCTATCCGATTACAACGATTCCTGCCGTCAACACGCTGTATAACGCGCTTCTGAACAGTCCGGACTTCCACAAACTCGACTTTTCGAAGCTGATCGCCGCGAACGGTGGCGGCATGGCGGTGCAGGAAGCGGTGGCCAGGCGCTGGTACGAGCAGACGCATACGCCGATCATCGAGGGGTATGGTTTGTCGGAGACGTCGCCGTGCGTGACCTGCAATCCGGTCACCGTCACCGAATACAGCGGCACGATCGGCTTGCCGTTGCCGTCGACGGAAATCTCGATTCGCGACGACGAAGGCAACGAAGTGCCGCTCGGCCAGCCGGGTGAAATCTGCATCCGTGGCCCCCAGGTGATGGCAGGTTACTGGAACCGGCCGGACGAAACGGCGAAGGTCATGACGCCGGATGGCTTCTTCAAATCGGGCGACGTCGGCTTAATGAACGAAGGTGGCTTCGTCAAGATCGTCGACCGCAAGAAGGACATGATTCTGGTGTCCGGCTTCAATGTTTACCCGAACGAAATCGAGGATGTGGTTGCGAAGTTGCCGGGCGTGTTCGAAGTTGCTGCGGTCGGCGTGCCGGATCAGCACTCGGGCGAAGCGGTGAAGCTGTTCGTCGTGAAGAAGGACCAGGCGCTCACCGATGCGGACATCTTCGCGTACTGCAAGCAGCAGTTGACCGGCTACAAGCGGCCGAAGATCGTCGAATTCCGCACGGAACTGCCCAAGAGCAATGTCGGCAAGATTCTGCGCAGGGAGTTGCGCGACGGCCGGGCATAACAACACTGGCGCAAAGTAGTGCAGCTAAAGCAAAGCAACACTGCGCAACTCAGAAAAAAGCCCGGCAGACGAGAGTCTGCCGGGCCTTTTTTCTTTGAGCCGCCGCCTCGATACAAGCAAGCCAGCCGGCGCGCTTGCCATAAAAAAAGGCGCCCGAAGGCGCCTTTGAGGCAAACTGCTTTATTACGACTTATTAGAACTTGTGGCGAATGCCGACGCGAGCTGCGAACTGGTTCTGGTTCGACGAACCCGACAGGCCGTTGATGCCAGCCGTTGCGGCGGTCACCCCAGTGCCCGCCTGATTCAGCACTTCGCCGAGAGCGTGCTGGTACACACCGATCACGTACACGTCGGTACGCTTGGACAGGAAGTAGTCCACGCCAACCGAACCTTGGTGGTACTGGGCACGCGACGAGTTCTCGATGTCCGCGCCGCGCGTGTAATCGTATGCAGCACCGATCAGCAATGCCGGGGTCAACTGATACTTGAAGTTGAGTTCCGCATTGTTAAACGTAATCGATTGACCCCTGACCGACGGCTGTGCGAACGTCTTGCCCAGGTTTGCGAAACGGATGTTCGAGTACGTCAGGCCAACCGTTGCGGCGCCGAACGTGTATGCACCACCCGCACCGACTACCTGGTACGTGTTAGCCGAAGCGTAGCTGGCATAGATCGGCGACGTCACTGCGAAGTTGGCGGCGGCCGTCGGCGTGGCAAACGTGTTCGTTGCGATCGTGCCACCGTTGTTGAACAGGCCACCCGAAGCTGCCGGAGTGCGCGCGTTCAGGTAGCCAACACCCAGGACCAACGGACCGTTGTTGTAGCCACCGCCCAGCGACCAGATCTGGTTGCCGGTGAAGTTGCCTGCCTGGCCGCCGAAGCTATACGTGCCGCCGAACTTCAGGCCGTTGTAGTCCGCGCTCGTGTACTTGACCGTGTTGTTGGTGCGGTACGCGTTGTTGAAGTTGTCGATGTCGCCCGGGTGAGCAGCGATGTAGCCGCCCCACTGGTCGCCGGCTTCCAGCGGACCGACGTAGTCGACCACGGAGTCGTACTGACGACCCAGCGTGACCGCGCCGAACTGGCTCGACAGACCGACGTAAGCTTGACGGCCGAACATCAGGCCGCCTTGACCCAGCTTGCCGTTGTTCACGTCAAAGCCGTTTTCCAACACGAAGATTGCCTTCAGGCCACCACCGAGATCTTCCGTGCCGCGCAGGCCGAAACGCGAGCCTTGCAGAACACCGCTCGACAGGTTGTACAGGTGCTTGCCACCCGAATTGGTGTTGATGTTGAAGCCTTCGTCAATGATACCGTACAGGGTCACGCTGCTCTGAGCATGAGCGACGCCTGCAAATGCGCCCAGTGCTGCGAGAGCGAGAAGCGACTTTTTCATCGAATGATCTCCAAGGATTACGAATCTTTTGTACAAGGCGAATATTTATGTTGCGTTGAGGCCTTGCTGTCCAACTTCGCGAGAAGTTGCACGTAATGTAACAAAAGGCATACATGGCACAAAGAAAAAGGAGACGGCGAGGAAGGCTCCTGTTTCGTTTACGCAACATGGTCTAGAATGAGAAGTTGGCCGCCAGATTCGCTCGGATCCGAGGTTTTCGTGAGTGCGGTTTTGCGCTGCAAAGCCTTGTCGAGCAGACCTGTCAGCGCGGTGGGCGGTTGTCGAATTACAGGAGTGCTGCATGTTTCTGGACGAGTTGATCAGCGAGTTTGATCGGGGTTTACGCTCAATGACGGGTGTATCGCGGATGAGCCGTCCGTTGCCGGTTCCGCAAGAATCGGCGACGGAGGCCGCGGAGCTCTCGCCGGCCGAACGCGCGCACGCGGCCGCGTTGATGCGGGTGAACCACGTCGGCGAGGTGTGCGCCCAGGCGCTCTATCAGGCTCAGAAACTGGCTACGAAGTCGCCGTCTTTGCAGGCGCTTTTCAACCGCGCGGCGATCGAAGAAGAGGATCACCTGGCGTGGACTGCAAAGCGCCTCGAAGCGCTCGATTCGCGTCCTAGTCTGTTGAACCCGCTTTGGTATACCGGCGCGTTGGCAATCGGGCTTGCAGCAGGCCGCCTGGGCGATCGCGTCAGCCTCGGCTTCATGGCGGAAACCGAGCGCCAGGTGGAACAGCATCTGGATAGTCATCTGGATAAGCTGCCCGCGGCCGATCGTGAGTCGCGCGCGATTGTCGAGCAGATGCGTGTAGACGAAGTAGAGCACGGTAAATCAGCGATGGACGCCGGTGGCGTCGAGTTGCCGTTTCCAGTGCGCGCACTGATGCGCGCGGTGTCGAAGGTTATGACTCGTACGGCCTATTACATATAAGTTCGACCTGGAAATTCACGCCACCGCCTTGAAGTGGGACGGCGCCTCGAGCGCCGTCCTTCTAAAGCACCGAAACTTCCGCAAAACAGCCCCGATCCCGCTTCACGATCTCTTACATTCCGCGCCTTTCCCCCGCACTTTTCACGTATCACCTTCACAAGTTGCACTAGCTCATTCATTTATAACGGTTTTCCGTTTTATGTCTGACGTGAAGGAGTGGCGCTAAGTCCTTGTTCTAACAAACAAAATTCGCTCGAAAAGCGCGTATCTCCCTTGACCCCTGTTTAGCGTTCCTCTAAAGTGGGAGACAGTGTGAGAAAGTGTATTTTTGTGTGATCACTCAGGCGAATTCGGGTAGATTTTCACAGATCGGGCAGTCGGCGCTAAAGCGTCGTAAGAGGGGAGAGCGAAGTGTTCCAAGGGGCGTCGGCGCTGACGCTCGATGCGAAAGGGCGGATGTCGATTCCCTCTCGTTATCGGGATGCGCTGCAGACACAGGCAGAAGGCCGGGTGACGATCACCAAGCACCCGGACGGCTGCCTGTTGCTCTTTCCGCGCCCTGAATGGGAAATCTTCCGCGAGAAGGTTGGCAATCTGCCCATGAACGCGACCTGGTGGCGCCGCATTTTCCTCGGCAACGCAATGGACGTTGACATGGACGGCGCGGGTCGCGTGCTCGTGTCGCCGGAACTGCGCATGGCCGGCTCGCTGGAAAAAGAAGTGACCTTGCTCGGCATGGGACGTCACTTCGAGTTGTGGGACGCACAAACTTACGCCGCGAAGGAACAGGCGGCGATCGCCGAGGGCATGCCCGAAGCGTTAAAGAATTTCACGTTCTGATCGCGGCATACATATATGGCACCTGCGATGGGAAACGAATTGCAGCATCGCACGGTGCTGCTGGAAGAAGCGGTCAATGCGCTGGTCACACGCGCGGACGGCGTTTATGTGGACGGCACGTTCGGGCGCGGCGGTCATAGCCGGCTGGTGTTGGAGAGGTTGGGGGAAGCCGGGCGTCTGATCGCGTTCGACAAAGATCCGCTCGCCATCGCCACGGCTCAGCAGATTGCCGATTCGCGCTTCAGCATCGTGCACGAGAGTTTTGCTTCACTGCGTGACGCAATTGCGGAGCGCGGGATAGGGCGTGTATCGGGCGTTTTATTGGATCTGGGCGTGTCGTCGCCGCAAGTCGACGATCCGGGGCGGGGCTTCAGCTTCCGCGCCGACGGCCCGCTCGACATGCGGATGGACCCGACGCGCGGCGAGTCTGCTGCCGACTGGCTGGCGCGGGCCACGGTGCAGGAACTGACGGAGGTGATACGAGATTATGGGGAAGAACGGTTTGCTTTTCAGATTGCAAAGGCGCTTGTTGCTCGCCGGGCAGAGTCCGACCATCTTGGGCCTCTCGTCAGCACGGGCGAGCTTGCCCAAATCGTGGCTAACGTCGTCAAAACCCGTGAGAAGGGCAAGGATCCGGCAACCCGCACCTTTCAGGCTATACGGATTCACATCAATCAAGAGCTTGCGGAGTTGCAAGTCGTTTTAGAAGCAGCATTGTCGTTGCTGGAGCAAGGGGGGCGGCTGGTGGTCATCAGCTTTCATTCGCTCGAGGACCGGATCGTCAAACGATTCATGCAGGCGCACGCCAGTACGCCTGCGGTCGATCGCCGTCTGCCGATTCGCGCAGTCGATTTGCCGAGCCCCCCGCTCAAAATCATCGGCCGCGTGTTCGCAAGCGACGCTGAAGTCGCCGCGAACCCGCGCGCCCGTTCTGCCGTGATGCGTGTGGCGGAGCGGATCGCACCATGAATCGCCTCAATATCTTCCTGCTGATGATCGTGATGGGGTGCGCCTTGTCGGTTGTCAACGCCACCAATCAGCAGCGTCAGATCTTCATCCAGTTGCAGCGGGCTCAATCTCAGGAGCGCCAGTTGCAGCAGGACTATTCGCAGCTTCAATATCAGCAGAGCGCGCTGTCGAAGACCTCGCGCATCGAGCAGATCGCCACGGCCTCGCTGAAAATGCAGGCGGTGAGCACCGGTCGCACCCAATACCTGACGCTCGATCCGGGCGCAGTCAAGGCTGAAGACGCGCCGATCGCGACCTCCGGTCCGGCGTCGGCACCGCTCACGACCCGTCGCGGAGGCGCGCGATGAAAAAATCGTCGGCTCGCAAGAGCGTGCCCTTCTCGGCGAATCCGATCCTGTCGGTGCGCCTGCCGATGTGGCGCTCGAAACTCGTCGTCTTCCTGCTGTTCATGGCGTTCGTCGCGTTGGCCGCTCGCGCCTTCTGGATTCAGGGACCGGGCAACGCGTTCTATCTGAAGCAGGGTGAAATCCGCTATCAGCGCCGGCTCGAACTGCCGGCCACGCGCGGCAAGATTCTCGACCGTAACGGTCTCGTGCTCGCCACGAGTCTGCCGGTACGCGCCATCTGGGCGATTCCCGAATCGGTGCCGGACGATCTCGGCGCCGACAAGCTGACCGCGCTCGGCAAGCTGCTCGGCATGACCAATAAGGAACTGCGTGCCAAGCTGTCGGAAGACAAGACCTTTGTCTACGTGAAGCGCCAGGTGCCGGTCGACGTCGCCGCGCAGGTCACCGCGCTCGACATTCCCGGCATTTACGCACGCGACGAGTACAAGCGTTTCTATCCGGAAGGCGAGATCACGGCTCACCTGATCGGCTTCACGAACGTCGAAGACGAAGGCCAGGAGGGCGTCGAACTCGGCGACCAGAAGCTGCTGGCCGGCATGTCGGGCAGCCGCCGCGTGATCAAGGACCGGATGGGCCACATCATCGAAGATGTGGACGAACAGGTCGTGCCGCACAACGGTCAGGACGTCGATCTGTCGATCGACAGCAAGATCCAGTACATCGCGTACACGAACCTGAAAGCGGCCGTCGAGAAATTCAAGGCGAAAGCCGGTGCCGCGATGGTGATCGACGTGCGCACCGGCGAAGTGCTGGCGCTCGTCAATTACCCGACGTACAACCCGAACGACCGTTCGCACCTGACCGGCGATCAGCTGCGCAACCGCATCCTGACTGATACGTTCGAGCCTGGCTCGATCATGAAGCCTTTCACGGTGTCGCTCGCGCTCGATCTGCACCGCGTGACGCCGACTACACTGGTAGATACGGGGCCGGGCCGCTTTGTGCTCGACGGCGCGCCGATCACTGACGACAGCGCGTTCGGCGTGCTGACGGTGGGCGGTGTGATCCAGAAGTCGAGCAACATCGGCGCGACGAAGATCGCCATGCAGCTTAAGCCCGAAGAGATGTGGAACATGTATACCAGCATCGGTCTCGGCCAGGCGCCGAAGGTCGGCTTCCCAGGCGCGGCGGCGGGCCGTCTGCGTCCGTGGAAGAGCTGGCGCCGTATCGAGCAGGCGACCATGTCGTACGGCTACGGCCTGTCGGTGTCGCTGTTCCAATTGGGCCGCGCGTACACCGCGATCGCGCATGACGGCGAGATCATGCCGGTGTCGATTTTCCGCACGCCTGGCGATCAGCCGGCGACGGGGCCGCAAATCTTCGCGCCGACCACCGCCCGCGAAGTGCGCGCGATGCTCGAAACCGTGACGGCGCCGGGCGGCACGTCGCCGGATGCGGCCGTGCCGGGCTACCGCGTCGGCGGCAAGAGCGGTACCGCCTACAAGCACGGCGCTCACGGCTACGACCACTCTAAGTACCGTGCATCGTTCGTCGGCATGGCGCCGATGCCGAATCCGCGCATCGTCGTGGCAGTGTCGGTCGACGAACCGACGGCGGGCAGCCACTTCGGCGGTCAGGTGTCGGGTCCGGTGTTTTCGGCGATCGTCGGCGATACGCTGCGTTCGCTGAATGTGCCGCCGGATATGCCGGTCAAGCAGATGGTGGTGTCGAACGATTCGGCGCCTGCTGCGCCGGGCGCACCGCCCGCAGCCGCAACGGTGAAAAAACTCTCCACCAGCGATGGCGCGAAGAAAATGACGATCTCCGCCAACGCAAAAAGCCATCCCGGAGTGGTGCGATGAGCGCGCTGCGTAAGCAACATCCAGCGCACCGGCAGATTGCCGACGCATTGACCTGGCTGCACGCGCGCGTGCAGCCAGGCGCACATCTGCACGCCGACACGCGCTCGCTTGCCGCGGGCGACGCGTTTTTCGCGTACGCAGTCGACGGAGCGGACAACCGCCCGTTCATCGACGGCGCGATCGAGCGTGGCGCGGCAGCGGTGCTGGTTCAGCCGGAAGGTTTCGGCGGCACGATCGATCCGTCTACGACATTGGCCGTACCGGTGCTGAACGAGCTGGCAGGCTCGATCGCGAGCGCCTGGTATAACGATCCGAGCGACGCGATGCTGGTCGTCGGCGTCACCGGCACCAACGGCAAGACCTCGTGCAGTCAATGGATCTCCGCGGCGCTGACCGCGCTCGGCACGCGTTGCGCGATCATCGGCACGCTCGGCACCGGTCTGCCGGGCCAACTCGTCCACACCGGCTTCACGACGCCCGACGCGCCGCAACTTCAGCGCAGTCTCGCGCAGTTGCGCGACACGGGTGCTCAGGCAGTAGCGATGGAAGTGTCGTCGCATGCGTTGCATCAAGGCCGTGCGAACGGCACCGCGTTCGACATCGCCGTGTTCACGAATCTCACGCAAGACCACCTCGACTATCACGGCACGTTCGACGCCTACGAAGCCGCAAAGGCGCACCTGTTCGCGTGGCCGGAGCTGCGTGCCGCGGTGATCAACCGCGACGATGCAGCCGGCCGGCGCCTGCTCGCCAGCACGCAAGGCCATGCGCGCACGATCGCGTACGGGCTCGACGACACGCTGCAGGACGTGCCGCACGCCGACGCGTTGCTGCTCGCATCGAACGTCCGCGCCACGGCCACCGGCACGGCGTTTCATCTGACTACATCCGATTGGGGCAACGCCGAAGTCGAAGTGCAAACGCTCGGCGCGTTCAACGTCAGCAATCTGCTCGGCGTGCTCGGCGCGCTGCTCGCCGCCGAGGTGCCGTTCGAAGCAGCGCTCGCCGAGCTGGCGAAGCTCGAGCCGGTGAACGGCCGCATGCAGCGTCTGGGCGGCCGCTTGCAGAACGACGAACCGCTCGTCGTGATCGATTACGCGCACACGCCAGACGCGCTGGAAAAGACTCTCGAAGCATTGCGCCCGATGGCGGCAGCACGGGGCGGCGAACTCATCTGCATGTTCGGCTGCGGCGGCGACCGCGACGCGACCAAGCGTCCGCTGATGGGCGCGATTGCCGAGAAGCTCGCTGACGGCGTCGTCGTGACCAGCGACAACCCGCGCAGCGAAGATCCGCACGCGATCATCGAACAGATTGCCGCCGGCATGAAAGACGCGTCGAAGGCGCGCTGCATCGAGGACCGCGCGAGCGCGATCCTGCAGGCGATCCGCGGCGCCGCGCGCGAAGACGTCATCGTGCTGGCCGGCAAGGGGCACGAAGCAACACAGGAAATCATGGGTAAGAAACGCGCTTTCTCCGATCAGGACCACGCGCGCCTCGCGCTCGCCGCGCGGGCTACGCACGCACGCGGAGGTGGCGAATGACGATGTTCTCGCTGCGCGAAGCCGCCGCGCTGATCCCTGGCGCTACCGTACTCGGTGACGACGCCGTCACATTCGAGCGCGTCTCGACCGATAGCCGCAGCGCCGGTCCGGGCGATCTGTTCGTCGCGATCAAGGGTGAGCGTTTCGACGCGCACGACTTCCTGCCGGAAGTGGCCTTGCGCAACGTCACGGCCGCGTTGGTCACGCGGGTTCCCGACGACTGGCGCGTGCCCGCCTTGCGTGTGGCCGATACGCGCGTCGCATTGGGCGCCCTTGCACGCGGCTGGCGTCGCAAGGTCAGCATGCCGCTCGTCGCGGTGACGGGCAGCAACGGCAAGACCACGGTCAAGGAAATGATCGCGTCGATCTTCGCTGCTGCGGTGGGCGCGGATGCTCGCCTCGCGACCGCGGGCAATTTCAACAACGACATTGGCTTGCCGCTGACGCTGTTCCGTCTGCACGCCGCGCATCGCCTGGCGGTGGTCGAACTCGGTATGAACCATCCGGGTGAAACGTCGTTGCTGGCGAAGATCGCCGAGCCCACCGTCGCGGTAGTGAACAACGCGCAGCGCGAGCATCAGGAATTCATGGCGACCGTCGAAGCGGTCGCGCTCGAACATGCGAGCGTGATTCACGCGCTGTCCCCTGAAGGCGTCGCCGTGTTCCCGGCTGACGACGCATACGCAAGCATCTGGCGCGTTGCGGCGACCGGCAACCGGATCGTCGACTTCGCTTTGAATTCCGATGAGCGCGTCACCGAAGCTGCCGTAACAGGCACGTTCGCAGGCAACGTTCTGAGCATCGACACGCCGGAAGGCCACCTCGTTCTCACGCTGCAAGTGCTCGGCAACCACAACGCCCACAACGCGTTGGCCGCGACCGCAGCCGCGCTCGCCGCAGGCGTTTCGCTCGACGCGATCAAACGCGGCCTCGAATCGTTCGGCGCGGTGAAAGGCCGTTTGCAGGTCAAGCGCGCGGCGCTCGGCACGCTCGCCGGCGCAACCGTGATCGACGACACCTACAACGCGAATCCCGACTCGATGCGCGCCGCGATCGACGTGCTCGCGTCGCAAGCGTCGCCGCGCGTGCTGGTGATGGGCGACATGGGCGAGGTTGGCGACAACGGTCCGGCGTTTCACCGCGAAATCGGTGCATACGCGAAAGAACGCGGTATCGACGCGCTGTACGCACTGGGCGACGCCTCGCGCGACGCCTGCGCCGCGTATGGCGCGGGCGCGCATCACGTCGCCGATGTCGGCACGCTGGTCGCGCAATTGCAGCAGGCCGGTTTCGGTCCCGCTGCAACGCTTCTCGTGAAAGGCTCGCGCTTCATGCAAATGGAGCGCGTGGTGGACGCCGTAACGAGTCCACAACCCAACGCAGCGGGCAATGCGCCCGCTGCACATTGAAATAGAAGGACCGAAGCATGCTACTGGCGCTGGCGCAATGGCTGCAGAATGACGCAAGCTTCTTGCGCGTGTTCAGTTATCTGACTTTCCGTGCGGTGATGGCAACCATCACCGCGCTGCTGATCGGGCTCGTCTGCGGCCCGTGGGTGATCCGCAAGCTGACCGCGATGAAGGTCGGCCAGGCCGTTCGCAAAGACGGTCCGCAAACGCACCTCGTCAAATCCGGTACGCCGACGATGGGCGGCGTGCTGATTTTGCTGGGTATCGCAGTGGCGACGCTGCTGTGGGCCGATCTGACCAACCGTTTCATCTGGATCGTGATGCTTGTCACATTCGGCTTCGGCGTGATCGGCTGGGTCGACGATTACCGCAAGGTGGTCTACAAGGACCCGCGTGGTATGTCGTCGCGCGAAAAGTACTTCTGGCAATCGGTGATCGGCTTGTTCGCCGCGGTTTATCTGGCGTTCAGCGTGTCCGAAGCCAGCAATGTGCGCGTGTTCGACCTGTTCATGGCATGGGTGCGCAGCGGCTTGTCGATGGGCTTGCCGGCGAGTGCCGACCTGATGCTGCCGTTCGTCAAATCGATCAGCTATCCGCTCGGCGTGTGGGGCTTCATCGTCCTGACGTATCTGGTGATCGTCGGCGCAAGCAACGCGGTCAATCTCACCGACGGTCTCGACGGCCTCGTGATCATGCCGGTCGTGCTGGTCGGCGCGTCGCTCGGGGTGTTCGCGTATGTGATGGGCAGCTCGGTCTACTCGAAGTACCTGCTGTTTCCGCATATCGCCGGCGCCGGCGAACTGCTGATTTTCTGTTCGGCGATGGGCGGGGCGGGGCTCGCGTTTCTGTGGTTCAACACGCACCCTGCGCAGATGTTCATGGGCGACGTCGGCGCGCTGGCGCTGGGCGGCGCGCTCGGCACCGTCGCGGTGATCGTGCGTCAGGAAATCGTGCTGTTCATCATGGGCGGCATTTTCGTCGCGGAGACGCTCTCCGTGATGTTGCAGGTTACGTGGTTCAAGTTCACCAAGCGCCGCTTCGGCGAAGGGCGGCGGCTCTTCAAGATGGCGCCGCTGCATCACCATTTTGAATTGTCGGGCTGGAAGGAAACGCAGGTGGTCGTGCGTTTCTGGATCATCACGCTGATGTTGTGTCTGTTCGGTTTGTCCACGCTCAAGTTGCGTTAAGAAGTTGCAGGATTAAAGGGAAGCAAGCGATGTTTGGCGAGAAGTTTCGGGATCGGCAAAAGCCGATGGTGCTCGTGCTGGGACTCGGTGAATCCGGTCTCGCGATGGCGCGCTGGTGTGCGCGGCACGGCTGTCGGCTTCGTGTGGCCGATACGCGCGAGGTGCCGCCGAACCTGTCCGCGCTGGAAGCGCGCGGCGTCGATGCCGAGTTCATCGGCGGCCCGTTTTCGCCGGTACTGCTCGACGGCGTCGAACTGGTTGCGATCAGCCCGGGTTTGTCGCCGCTCGCCGCCGATCTGCTGCCGCTGATCAGCGCTGCACGTGAGCAGGACATCCCCGTGTGGGGCGAACTCGAGTTCTTCTCGCAAGCACTGAAGACGCTCCGCGAAAGCGGTTACGCGCCGAAGGTGATTGCGATCACCGGCACCAACGGCAAGACGACGACGACGAGCCTGACCGGCCTGCTGTGCGAACGCGCCGGCAAGAAGGTCGCGGTGGCGGGCAACATCAGTCCGGCCGCGCTGGACAAGCTGACCGAAGCGATCGACAACACCGCATTGCCCGACGTGTGGGTTCTGGAACTGTCCAGCTTCCAGCTGGAAACTGCGCACACGTTTACTCCGGACGCAGCGGTCGTTCTGAACATCACGCAAGATCACCTGGATTGGCACGGCGGCCTCGATGCGTACGCTGCTGCGAAGGGCCGCATCTTCGGTACACAAACCGTGCGTGTGCTGAACCGCGACGACGCGCGCGTGATGGCGTTCGCGCCGTCCGGGGGCGGCGACGCGGCGATGATCACGTTTGGCGTGACCGAGCCGAAGAACGACGGCGACTACGGTTTGCTGCGCGATAACGGCATCGTCTGGCTGGTCGAGGCGCACGATCGCGACACAAGCGAGGAGCCCGCGCCGACGCGCCGACGCAAGCATGAAGTGAGCGCAGCGCCGGACATCGCGCTCAAGCGCCTGATGCCCGCCGACGCCTTACGTATTCGCGGTCTGCACAATGCCGCTAACGCGCTGGCCGCGTATGCGTTGGCGCGCGCGATCGGTCTGCCTGGCGCGCCGCTCCTGCACGGCTTGCGCGAATACCGCGGCGAGCCGCATCGGGTCGAATTGATCGCATCGATCGAAGGCATCGATTACGTCGACGACAGCAAGGGCACCAACGTCGGCGCGACCGTTGCCGCGCTCGACGGCCTCGCGCAGCGCGCGGTGCTGATCGCCGGCGGCGACGGCAAGGGTCAGGATTTCGATCCTCTCGCCGAGCCGGTGATGCGCTGGTGCCGCGCCGTGATGCTGATCGGCCGGGATGCGCCGCAGATTCGCGCCGCGCTGGAACACACCGGCATCGCGCTGACCGATCACGCGACGCTCGAAGAAGCCACGCGTGCGGCTACAGCGCTGGCGCAACCGGGCGACGCCGTGCTGCTGTCGCCGGCCTGCGCGAGCTTCGACATGTTCAAGGATTACGCGCATCGTGCGGCGGTGTTCCGCAGCACGGTGGAAGACATCGCTGCCGAACGGGGGACGATGATATGAGCTGGTCGGAACGTTTCGGTTCGCGCCTCGCCGGCTCCCGTGCCGGTCAAGGCGACGCAGGCAGCACCGGCCGCGCGTCTGGCCGCACCGGCGGCAGCGGTCTATCGAGCGCCGTCAACGGCGTGCGTCCGCTGCGTTCGCGGATGCTCGACTACGATCACTCGCTGGTATGGGTGGTCGTCGCGTTGCTGGGTCTTGGTGTCGTGATGGTGTATTCGGCATCGATCGCGATGCCCGATTCGCCGAAGTACGCGTCGTATCGCGACTACGCGTTCCTCGTGCGCCAGATCGTCTTCGTGGTGATGGGCTCGGTGATTGGCGTCGCGTCGTTCCGCATTCCGATCTCGACGTGGGACAAGTACGCGCCGAAGCTCTTCCTGATTTCGCTGGTCGCGCTGGTGATCGTGCTGATCCCGCACGTCGGCAAGGGTGTGAACGGCGCGCGCCGCTGGATTCCGCTCGGCATCACGAACATGCAGCCGTCGGAAATCATGAAGCTTGCCGTGACGATCTACGCGGCGAACTACACGGTGCGCAAACAGGAATACATGCACAGCTTCGCCAAGGGCTTTCTGCCGATGGCGGTCGCGGTGGGGCTCGTCGGCGCGTTGCTGCTGCTCGAGCCGGACATGGGCGCGTTCATGGTGATCGCCGCAATCGCGATGGGCGTGCTGTTCCTCGGCGGCGTGAACGGCAAGCTGTTCGGTGGTCTCGTGGCGACCGCGGTGGGCACGTTCAGCTTGCTGGTGTGGGCGTCGCCGTGGCGTCGCGAGCGGATCTTCGCTTACCTCGA
The DNA here is from genome assembly GCF_046535245.1 of Paraburkholderia sp. SIMBA_030. Classification (NCBI taxonomy): domain Bacteria; kingdom Pseudomonadati; phylum Pseudomonadota; class Betaproteobacteria; order Burkholderiales; family Burkholderiaceae; genus Paraburkholderia; species Paraburkholderia sp. SIMBA_030. The sequence goes on along the minus strand of NZ_JAWRXB010000008.1, from coordinate 333,929 downwards.
TCCGTGGGACGACCGTTACGCGCAGGGCAAGGCTTATCAATTGACGCACTCGCTGATCGCTTTCGGGCGCGGCGAGTGGTTCGGCGTGGGTCTCGGCGGCAGTGTCGAGAAGCTCAACTATCTGCCGGAAGCGCATACCGATTTCATCCTCGCGGTGATCGGCGAGGAACTCGGTTTTGTCGGCGTGCTGGTCGTGATCCTGATGTTCTACTGGATCGTGCGCCGTTCGTTCGAGATCGGCCGTCAGGCGCTCGCGCTCGACCGCACGTTTGCGGGATTGGTGGCGAAGGGCGTCGGCATCTGGTTCGGCGCGCAGACCTTCATCAACATGGGCGTGAACCTCGGCTTGCTGCCGACCAAAGGTCTCACGTTGCCGCTCGTCAGCTACGGCGGTTCGGGCATCGTGCTGAACTGCGTCGCGGTGGCCGTTTTGATGCGTGTCGATTATGAGAATCGGGTGTTGATGCGCGGAGGCAAAGTATGACCGCTCTGCCGCAACGCACGCTGATGGTGATGGCCGGCGGCACCGGGGGGCACGTGTTCCCGGGGCTCGCGGTCGCGCACCTGATGCAGGCGTGGGGCTGGAAGGTCGTCTGGCTCGGCAACCCGGCCGGCATGGAAGCGACGCTGGTGCCGAAGCACGGTATTCCGATGGAATACGTGCGCTTCGGCGGTTTGCGCGGCAAAGGCATGAAAACCAGGCTGATGCTGCCGTTGAATCTGCTGCGCGCCTGCATGCAAAGCTTGAGCGTGCTGCATCGCGTGAAGCCGGACGTCGTGCTCGGCATGGGCGGCTACATCACGTTCCCCGCAGGTCTGATGACCGCGCTGAGCGGCCGGCCGCTGGTGCTGCATGAACAGAATTCGATTGCGGGTCTGGCGAACAAGGTGCTCGCGAAAGTCGCCAAACGCGTGCTGGTTGCGTTCCCGAACGCGCTGCCGCACGGCGAATGGACCGGAAACCCGATTCGCGCGGAACTTGCACGCGCAATTGCACCCAAAGCACGCTACGCGCAGCGCAGCGGTCCGCTGAATGTACTGGTCTTAGGCGGCAGTCTGGGCGCGGCGGCGTTGAATGAAGTGGTGCCGCGCGCGGTCGCGCTGCTCTCGCCGAACGAACGTCCGCACATCGTGCATCAGGCGGGCGCGAAGCATATTGAAGCGCTGCGTGAGAACTACGCGGCAGCGGGTTTGCAAACCGCTGACGGTGAGCATCCCGACGTGGAACTCGTGCCGTTCATCGACGACATGACGAGCGCCTACGCGAAAGCCGATCTGGTGATCTGCCGTTCGGGCGCGATGACGGTGTCGGAGATTTCAGCGGTGGGAGTGGCGGCGTTTTTCGTGCCGTTCCCATTTGCAGTAGACGATCACCAAACAACTAATGCAGCGTTTCTCGCCGACAGCGGCGGGGCGCTGGTCGTGCAGCAACGCGATCTGTCGGCGGATAAGCTCGCCAGCTGGTTGCGCAGCCAGACGCGAGAGACTCTCGCGGAGATGGCGGAGCGTTCGCGCTCGCTCGCGAAACCCGACGCCACCGAACAGGTCGCACAGATTTGCGCGACCGTGGCGGGTTGGACCCCGAGCCCGAGCCTGGAAGGAAAGCAATGAAACACATCGTCAAACACATTCATTTTGTCGGCATCGGCGGTGTCGGCATGAGCGGCATCGCAGAGGTGCTGGTCAATCTCGGCTATCAGGTGAGCGGCTCGGATCTCACGAGCAATCCGGTCACCGATCGCCTCGCCGCGCTCGGCGCGCGCATCGCTATCGGCCACGCGGCGGAGAACATCGAGGGTGCGAATGCGGTGGTCGTCTCGACGGCAGTGCGCAGCGACAACCCGGAAGTGCTGGCGGCACGTCATCGCCGGATTCCGATCGTGCCGCGCGCGGTGATGCTCGCGGAACTGATGCGCCTGAAGCAGGGCATCGCGATTGCCGGCACGCACGGTAAGACCACCACCACCTCGCTGGTGGCGAGCGTGCTGGCGGCTGGCGGCCTCGATCCGACTTTCGTGATCGGCGGCCGCTTGATCAGTGCGGGCGCGAATGCGCGTCTGGGCACGGGCGACTTCATCGTCGCCGAAGCGGACGAGTCGGATGCGTCGTTCCTGAATCTGTTCCCGGTAATCGAAGTCATCACGAACATCGACGCCGATCACATGGACACCTATGGCCACGACTTCGCGCGGCTCAAGCAGGCGTTCATTGAATTCACGCACCGTTTGCCGTTCTACGGCATCGCGGTGCTGTGCGTCGACGATCCGAACGTGAAGGAGATCCTGCCGTTCGTGTCGAAGCCGATCATCCGCTACGGCTTCGCGCCGGATGCGCAGGTGCGCGCGGTCAACGTCGAAGCACGCGGCGGCAAGATGCATTTCACGGCAATGCGCGAAGACGCGCCGCCGATCGACATCGTGCTGAACCTGCCCGGCGAGCACAACGTGCAGAATGCCTTGGCCGCGATCGCAATTGCGACTGAACTTGAAGTGAAAGATGCCGATATCCAGCGAGCGCTGGCGGATTTCCACGGCGTGGGCCGGCGCTTTCAGCGCTATGGCGAAGTGCCGGTCGTGTCGGAAGGCAAGGCCGCCGGCGCGTACACGCTGGTCGACGACTACGGCCATCACCCGGTCGAAATGGCGGCGACGGTGGCGGCGGCGCGCGGTGCGTTTCCGGGGCGGCGTCTGGTGCTGGCATTCCAGCCGCACCGCTTCACGCGCACGCGCGATTGCTTCGAAGATTTTGTGAAGGTGCTGTCGACGGTCGACGCGCTTGTGCTGACCGAGGTCTATTCAGCGGGTGAAGCGCCGATCGTCGCCGCTGACGGCCGTGCCTTGGCGCGCGCGCTGCGCGTCGCGGGCAAGGTTGAGCCGGTGTTCGTCGATACGGTGGATGAAGTGCCGGATGCGCTCTCAGCAGTGGTGCGCGACGGCGATGTGGTGATCACGATGGGCGCGGGTTCGATCGGCGGTGTGCCGGGACGCCTCGCGCAAGAAACGAAGGTATGAGATGAGCGGCATCGATCCAAAACAATTCGGCAAAGTGGCAGTGCTGCTCGGTGGCGATTCCGCCGAGCGCGAGGTGTCGCTCAATTCCGGCCGCCTCGTGCTGCAAGGTCTGCGCGACGCCGGCATCGACGCGCATCCGTTCGATCCGGCCGAGCGTCCGCTTTCCGCGTTGAAGGATGAAGGCTTCGTACGCGCGTTCAACGCGCTGCACGGCGGCTACGGCGAAAACGGCCAGATTCAGGGCGCGCTCGATTTCTACGGTATCCGTTACACAGGGAGCGGCGTGCTCGGTTCGGCACTCGGTCTCGACAAATTCCGCACCAAGCTCGTGTGGCAGCAACTCGGTATTCCGACACCGTCGTTCGAAGCCGTGTTGCGTGGTGACGACTACGAATCACGCGCGAAAGACATCGTCGCGAAGCTCGGCTTGCCGCTGTTCGTGAAGCCGGCCAGCGAAGGTTCGAGCGTCGCCGTGATCAAGGTGAAAAATGCCGACGCATTGCCGGCGGCGCTGATCGAAGCGGTGAAGTACGACAAGATTGTCGTGGTCGAAAAGAGTATTGAAGGCGGTGGCGAATACACCGCGTGCATCGCCGGCGATCTGGATCTGCCGGTGATCCGCATCGTGCCGGCCGGCGAGTTCTACGACTACCACGCGAAGTACATCGCCAACGACACGCAGTACCTGATTCCGTGCGGCCTGGAATCAGACGAGGAAGCGCGTCTGAAAGTGCTGGCGCGCCGCGCATTCGACGTCCTCGGCTGCACCGATTGGGGCCGCGCGGATTTCATGCTCGATGCACAGGGCAACCCGTATTTTCTCGAAGTGAACACAGCGCCTGGGATGACCGATCACTCGCTGCCGCCGAAGGCGGCGCGTGCGGTGGGCATCAGCTACCAGGAACTGATTGTCGGCGTGTTGGCGCTGACGCTGAAGGACTAACCGGGACAACCCGAAAGCAACACCATGTGGAACAACGTTCGCCAGCTCAATCTCACCTCCAATGCATTGCATGCGTTGCTGGTTCTCGTGCTGCTGGCGGCGGGCGGTTACTGGCTGATCCAGCGCCCGAGTTTCGCGCTGCGCGAAATCCAGATCGATGGCGACACCGAGCACATCAATTCGCCGACGGTGCGCGCCGGTGTAGTAGGGCGGTTGAAGGGTAACTTTTTTACGGTGGATCTCGACGTCGCACGGCAGGCGTTCGAGCAGATGCCGTGGGTGCGTCACGCGAGCGTGCGGCGCGTCTGGCCGAATGCACTAGCTGTCACGCTTGAAGAGTACAAACCGCTGGGAACGTGGGGCAGCGATCAGCTGGTCAGCGTCGACGGCGAGCTGTTCACCGCGAACCAGGGCGAGCTCGAAGAAGAGTTGCCCGCGTTCGACGGCCCGGACGGCACGGCAAAAGAAGTTGTCGCGCGTTATCGCGACTTCAGGAAGTGGTTTGCGCCGCTGGGCGCGACGCCGGACGAAGTGACACTGTCGCCGCGCTACGCATGGACGGTGAAGCTGTCGAACGGCATGCAGGTGGAACTTGGGCGCGAACGCAATCAGGACACGCTGCTCGATCGCAGCAAGCGCCTGACCGCGGCGTGGAACGCGGTGACGCAACGTTGGGGAAAGGACATCGAGTATGCGGACTTGCGCTATCCGAACGGTTTCGCGATTCGTGCCGCAGGCATGCGCTTTATCAGCGAACCCGACAAGGGCAAGAAGTAAACGGACATCACACGCAATGAGCACGCTATGAGTAAAGACTATAAAGATCTGCTGGTCGCCCTCGACATTGGGACGTCGAAGGTAGTGGCCATTGTCGCCGAACTGAAAGGCGAAGGTCACTACGAGGTGATCGGACTCGGCCAGAGCGAATCGAAGGGGCTCAAGAAAGGCGTCGTGGTGAACATCGAGGCCACCGTGCAGTCCATTCAGCGTGCGCTCGAAGAAGCCGAGCTGATGGCCGACTGCAAGATTACCAACGTATTTACCGGGATCGCCGGCAGCCATATCCGCAGCTTCAATTCGAGCGGCATGGTGGCGATCAAGGAGAAAGAAGTCACGCAGACGGATGTGGCGCGCGTGATTGAAACGGCCAAGGCGATCAACATCCCGACCGATCAGCAGGTGCTGCATATCCTGACGCAGGAATTCATTATCGACGGTCAGGAAGACGTGCGCGAGCCGATCGGCATGAGCGGCATCCGGCTGGAAGTGAAGGTGCACATCGTGACCGGCGCGGTGAGTGCGGCGCAGAACATCGTCAAGTGCGTGCGCCGTTGCGGGCTCGAAGTGAACGATCTGATCTTGCAGCCGCTGGCGTCGTCGCTGGCGGTGCTGACGGAAGACGAAAAGGAACTGGGCGTGGTGCTGGTCGATATCGGCGGCGGCACGACGGACATCGCGATTTTCAGCGAAGGCGCGATTCGCCACACGGCAGTGATTCCGATCGCCGGCGACCAGATCACCAGCGACATCGCGATGGCCTTGCGTACGCCGACGCCGGATGCGGAAGACATCAAGGTCGATTACGGCATTGCCAAGCAGGCGCTGGCCGATCCGGACGAGATGATCGAAGTGCCGGGGCTGGGCGAGCGCGGTCCGCGCACGCTGTCGCGCCAGGCGCTGGCGGCGGTGGTCGAGCCGCGTGTCGAAGAACTGTTTTCACTCGTGCACCAAGTGGTGCGCGAGTCGGGTTACGAGGAACTGCTGAGCTCCGGCGTGGTGCTGACCGGCGGCGCGTCGATGATGCTCGGCATGGTCGAACTCGGCGAGGACATTTTCCTGAAGCCGGTGCGCATCGGCGTGCCGGAATACGCGGGCGGTCTCGCGGACGTGGTGCGTAACCCGCGTTACTCGACGGCGATGGGCCTGCTCGTCGAAGGGCGCTCGCAACGGATGCGCGGCCGCAAGGTCGCGGTGCAGTCGGGGTCGATGGGTCAGGTCTTCACGCGAATGAAAGACTGGTTCCTCGGCAACTTCTAACGAATTCGCTTTTGAACGGTTTCACGTAAACACGCGCCGGTGCCGGCGGCTGGCGCGCGACAGGGGGTTGCCCGATCTCCTGCCGAATAACGGCCGAGTGGCTGCAATTTTTTATCTTGACGGAGGCAACATGGAATTCCAGATGCTGGAAACCGAAACGAACGGCACCATCATCAAGGTGGTCGGAGTAGGTGGCGCTGGCGGCAATGCCGTTCAGCACATGATCAACAAAGGCGTGCAAGGCGTCGATTTCATCGTGATGAACACGGACGCCCAGGCACTGTCGCGTTCGCGCGCAACTGCGGTGATCCAGCTCGGCAATACGGGTCTTGGCGCGGGTGCCAAGCCGGAAATGGGCCGCGCGGCAGCAGAAGAAGCACGTGAGCGCATTGCCGACGCACTGCTCGGCGCGCACATGGTGTTCATCACCGCCGGCATGGGCGGCGGCACGGGCACGGGCGCCGCGCCCGTGGTCGCGCAGATCGCCAAGGAAATGGGTATCTTGACCGTTGGCGTGGTCAGCAAGCCGTTCGAATTCGAAGGCGGCAAGCGGATGCGCGTTGCAGAAGCTGGTTCGCAGCAACTGGAGGATCACGTCGACTCGCTGATCGTCGTTCTGAACGACAAGCTGTTCGAGGTGATGGGCGATGACGCCGAGATGGACAAGTGCTTCCAGTGCGCCGACGACGTTCTGAACAACGCAGTTGCGGGCATCGCAGAAATCATCAACGTCGACGGTCTGGTGAACGTCGACTTCGAAGACGTGAAGACGGTGATGGGCGAGCAAGGTAAGGCGATGATGGGCACGGCGACGGTTGCCGGCGTCGATCGCGCGCGTCTGGCCGCTGAGCAGGCTGTGGCCAGCCCGCTGCTGGAAGGTGTGGATCTGTCGGGCGCGCGTGGCGTGCTGGTCAACATCACGTCGAGCCGTTCGCTGCGTCTGTCGGAAACGCGCGAAGTGATGAACACCATCAAGAGCTACGCTGCGGAAGACGCTACGGTGATCTTCGGCGCGGTGTACGACGATGCAATGGGCGACGCGCTGCGCGTGACGGTCGTGGCAACGGGTCTGGGCCGTGCGGCGAAGAAGCAGCAATCGGCACCGATGACGCTGCTGCGCACCGGCACGGACAACCAGCCGATCAGCACGATGCAACACGCAGCGTACACACCGTCGCACGCCAGCACGGCCGATTACGGCGCGCTGGATACGCCGGCTGTGTGGCGCACGTCGCGCGATACGGCGGCTTCGCACGTGCAGGCGCTGCAGGAAAAGGGCGTCGATACGTACGACATTCCGGCGTTCCTGCGCAAGCAGGCGGACTGAGCGCACGAGCAGGCTTTCGCTGCGGCGCTGCGTTTCAGCGCCGGCAGACGAATGCACGAGCGTGGCGGGTGAACGGCGAACAGGCCGCGTATCGTCAGATTCGCGGCAAGGACAGGTGCCCTCTTCGGAGTCGCGAAGCGGAATGGGCGACTGTCGCCGGATGGCGGGGTCTTCAATCGGACAACGCTGCATTTCACTGCGACACGACAACGGGCGAGCGTGGTTTGCATCGATGCAAAGGACTGAGCATGATTCAGACAGGTGAAAGGCTACCCGACGCGACGCTCTTCGAGTTCGTCGAAGACGCGCGGGCGGGCTGCACGATCGGGCCTAACAGCTTCGACGTGCGCGAGCAGACGGCGGGCAAGCGCGTGGTGATCTTCGGATTGCCGGGCGCGTTCACGCCGACCTGTTCGGCCAAACATGTGCCGGGTTACGTCGAGCACGCCGAGCAGTTGCGCGCTCTTGGCGTCGACGAGATCTGGTGCGTGTCCGTCAACGACGCGTTCGTAATGGGCGCGTGGGGACGCGATCAGCACGCCTCGGGCAAGGTGCGCATGATGGCGGACGGCAGTGCGGCTTTCACGAAGGCGCTCGGTCTTGAGCAGGATTTGTCGGCGCGCGGCATGGGGATCCGTTCCCAGCGCTACGCGATGGTGGTCGACGACGGCGTGGTCAAGACGTTGAACGTCGAGGCTGCCGGCAAATTCGAAGTCAGCGATGCAGGGAGTATCCTCGCTACGTTGAGCTAGTTGCTATGCGTCTGCAGCCTTTGCCCTGAGTTTGCACGGTAAGCGCGTTGTAGCAGGGCAACGGACAATAAGACGCTTTTGTGACAGACCGTTACGCGGGCCGATGACCGGGAACGCCTCCGTTCCGGACATCGGCCCGTCACGCTTTCCCTGACGAGTGCCCATCGAGTAATGCAGCGAAACAGATTGATACGTTCCGCGCAAATACGCCCCTTAGGGTATTGGAGTATAATTCGTGCTATGGAATAAAAAGTCCCGATTGGGATTTTCAATCGAATAGAAGATCACCATGTTGAAGCAGCGCACTATCAAATCAATCGTCAAGACAGTCGGCATCGGCTTGCACTCCGGCCGCAAAGTCGACCTGACGCTCCGCCCGGCGGCGCCGGACACGGGCATCGTGTTTTCGCGCGTGGATTTGCCCACACCGGTGGATATTCCCGCGTCGGCAATGGCGATTGGCGACACGCGTCTGGCTTCTGTGTTGCAGAAAGACGGCGCGCGGGTGTCGACGGTCGAGCATTTGATGTCCGCGTGCGCGGGTCTCGGCATCGACAATCTGTATGTCGATGTCACCGCCGAAGAAATCCCGATCATGGACGGTAGCGCAGGGTCCTTCGTGTTTCTGATTCAATCGGCCGGTATTGAAGAGCAGAACGCGGCCAAGAAATTCATTAAGGTCACCAAGCCGGTCGAAATTCGCGACGGCGACAAGTTCGCGCGGCTCGACCCGTATTTCGGTTTCAAGCTGAAATTCACGATCGATTTCCGTCACCCGGCTGTCGATAAAACCGGTCAGGCGCTGGAAGTGGACTTTGCCAATACGTCGTACGTGCGGGAAATTGCCCGTGCGCGCACGTTCGGCTTCGCGCATGAAGTAGAAATGATGCGTGAACTGGGTTTGGCACGCGGCGGCAGCATGGATAACGCGATCGTGCTGGACGAGTACCGCATTCTGAATAACGACGGCCTGCGTTATGACGACGAATTCGTCAAGCACAAGATGCTCGACGCGATCGGCGATCTGTACGTGGTAGGCCATCCGTTGCTGGCGTCGTACACGGCGTACAAGTCGGGCCACGGCCTGAACAACGCGCTGCTGCGCGAACTGCTGGCCCATGAAGATGCGTACGAAATCGTCACCTTCGACGACACGCAAAAGGCGCCTCGCGGTTTTGCATACGAAACGCAGACGGCATTTGCGTGACGTCGTCACAGCTTCGGATGAATATTCCGAAGCGAATCGATCAAAAAATAAGCGGCCCAGATGGGCCGCTTATTTTTTGATCAGCGATTTCTCCGATGCCGCGCGGCCATTTTCGCCAGCGCCTCCTGCAACGGCGACGGCGCGAGCGATTCTGAAAGCGCGTGCAAGGCGTCCGCGCCAGCCGGCGTCATGCGCGCCTGCTTGACTGGCGGCGGTTCCCTGGCAGGCTGCGGCCGCACGCGAATTCTCAGCGCATTGACCGGCCAGCCGCGCTGCTGCAGATCCGCCAACAGCCGCGGTTCCATATGCCGCAGGCGCGCCGCCAGCGCGTTGTGTCCGGCAAACAGGGCCAGCACGCCTTCCTTGATGAAGCTCGGTTCGACGCTGGTTGCCAGATAATCGGGGAGCAACTCCCGCAGATCCTTTTCGAGCGCGGCAATCTGTTCGACGCCCGCGCGCAGGGCCGCGAACGCGTCGGTGCGATTGAGCACTTCGGCGACGGGCTGCGGGCGGCGCGCGTTGAACTGCTTGGACGGCGGCCTTGAAAAGGACGGAAAACGGCTCATGTTCGACGATGACGGCGGGTTCGCGCCCAATGCGCGTTCACGCCGCGATTGTACCGCGCAGGTTGCACGCGGGTCTGCCCAATGTGTACCGTCAGAGGGCGCTGCGGCGGGCTTCGGATGCGTTGCCGCCGTCGCGCTGCTGTCACAGGCGCGGGCGGGGGCGCGTGCTAAAATGCCCGATTCGAATTCACTCTTGGACTAAGCCGCCGAGGCATTTCCGACCCCGGAGCGCACGTGCACGAACTGCACGCCGCGAACCCAGCCGAAGCCGCGACGCAGACACCGATCCGATGACCACCGGTTTTCTACAGAAGATTTTTGGCAGCCGCAACCAGCGGCTAGTCAAGCAATATCAAAAGACCGTCGCGGCGATCAATGCGCTCGAGCCGCAGATCGAGCAATTGACGGACGATCAACTGCGCGCGAAAACGGGTGAATTCCGCCAGCGCATCGCGAGCGGCGAGTCGCTCGACAAGCTCCTGCCGGAAGCCTTTGCGGTCTGCCGCGAGGCCAGCAAGCGGACGCTGAAAATGCGCCACTTCGATGTGCAACTGATCGGCGGCATGGTTTTGCACTACGGCAAGATCGGCGAAATGCGCACCGGCGAAGGCAAGACGCTCGTCGCTACGCTGCCGGTCTACCTGAATGCACTGTCCGGCCGCGGCGTGCACGTCGTGACGGTCAACGATTACCTCGCGCAGCGCGACGCCGAATGGATGGCGCGTCTGTACAACTTCCTCGGTCTGTCGGTCGGCATCAATTTGTCGCAGATGGATCACGCCGCGAAACAGGCAGCGTACGCCGCCGATATCACGTACGGCACCAACAACGAATTCGGCTTCGACTACCTGCGCGACAACATGGTCTACGAGACCGACGCGCGCGTGCAGCGGGCGCTGAATTTCGCGGTGGTCGACGAGGTCGACTCGATCCTGATCGACGAAGCACGTACGCCGTTGATCATCTCCGGCCAGGCCGAAGATCACACCGAACTCTACGTGCGCATGAATGCGCTGCCGCCGCTGCTCGAACGCCAGATCGGTGAAGAGAAGGCCGACGGCACCGGCGTCGAAAAACCGGGCGACTACACGCTGGACGAGAAAGGCCGGCAGGTGTTCCTCACGGAATCTGGCCACGAAAAGGCTGAGAGATTGCTCGCCGAGTGGGGCCTGATCGGCGAGGGCGAGAGCCTGTACGCGCCGCAGAACATCACGCTGATGCACCACGTGTACGCCGCGCTGCGCGCGCACACGCTGTTCTTCAAGGATCAGCACTACGTCGTGCAAAACGGCGAAGTGATCATCGTCGACGAATTTACCGGCCGCCTGATGTCGGGCCGCCGCTGGTCGGACGGTTTGCACCAGGCTGTCGAGGCGAAGGAACACGTCAAGATTCAGAGCGAGAACCAGACGCTCGCGTCGATCACGTTCCAGAACTACTTCCGTATGTACGCAAAGCTGTCCGGCATGACCGGCACGGCCGATACCGAAGCATACGAATTCAACGAGATCTACGGTCTCGAAACGGTCGTGATCCCGACCAACCGTCCGCCGAAACGGATCGACAAGCAGGACCAGATCTACAAGACCGCGAAGGAACGCTACGACGCGGTGATCCGTGACATCCGCGATTGTTACGAGCGCGGTCAGCCGGTGCTGGTCGGCACGACGTCGATCGAAAACTCCGAGTTGCTGTCGCATCTGTTGAAGCAGACCGGTTTGCCGCATGAAGTGCTGAACGCCAAGCAGCACGCGCGTGAAGCTGAGATCGTCGCCGAAGCGGGTCGTCCGAAGCGCGTCACGATCGCCACCAACATGGCCGGTCGCGGTACCGACATCGTGCTGGGCGGCAACGCGGAAAAGCAGGCGTCCTTCATCGAACTCGACGAAACGATTCCTGCCGACGAGAAACAGCGTCGTATCCAGAAGCTGCATGACGAATGGCAAGCGCTGCACGATCAGGTGAAGGCCGCGGGCGGTCTGCACATCGTCGGCACCGAGCGCCACGAATCGCGCCGGATCGACAACCAGTTGCGCGGCCGTGCAGGCCGTCAGGGCGACCCGGGTTCATCACGCTTCTATCTGTCGCTGGAAGATCCGTTGCTGCGCATCTTCGCCGGCGACCGTGTGCGCGCGATCATGGATCGCCTGAAGATGCCGGAAGGCGAAGCGATCGAAGCAGGCATCGTGTCGCGCTCGATCGAATCGGCGCAGCGTAAGGTTGAAGCGCGCAACTTCGATATTCGCAAACAATTGCTCGAATACGACGATGTGTCGAACGATCAGCGCAAGGTGATCTACCAGCAGCGCAACGAATTGCTCGAAGCGAATGACATCACCGAAACTATCGGCGCAATGCGTCATGGCGTGATCAGCGATGTCGTTCACCAGTTCGTGCCGGCCGGCAGCATCGAAGAGCAGTGGGACGTGCCTGAGCTGGAGGAAGTGCTGCGTAACGAATGGCAGCTCGACCTTGCGATTCAGGAAATGATCAACGAGTCGAACTCAATCAGCGCGGACGAAATTCGCGAGGCGGTGCAGGCCGCCGCGGACGAAGCATACGAATCGAAGGTCGAGCAGGTCGGCCGCGAATCGTTCAGCGCGTTCGAGCGCTCGATCATGCTGCAAACGCTGGACCGTAGCTGGCGCGAGCATCTGGCGGCGCTCGATCATCTGCGGCAGGGCATCCATCTGCGCGGTTATGCGCAGAAGAATCCGAAGCAGGAATACAAGCGCGAGGCGTTCGAACTGTTCGCCGCGATGCTCGATGCCGTGAAGCTCGAAGTCACCCGCGTGGTGATGAACGTGCAGATCCAGTCGCCGGAACAGCTGGAGCAGGCTGCCGAGCAGTACGAAGAGCAGGGCAGCCACCTCGAAAACGTCGAGTTCCGTCACGCCGAATTTGCCGAAGCGGGAGCAGCAGCGCCTGCCGCTGTGGAAGCGGCCACCGCCGCGATGATTAGCGACGCGATGATCCACGGCTCGTCGCATGCGGCCGCGTCGGATATCGGCACGGAGAACGTGCCGAAGGTCGGCCGCAACGACCCGTGCCCGTGCGGTAGCGGCAAGAAGTACAAGCAGTGCCACGGTAAGATCGCGTAAACGCGAAGGCGGCGCGCTCTATGCGCGCCGCGTCGTTTTTCGCGGTGCTTTGCTGGTGATTTCGCGGTGGTTCGGCAGCACGCCCGAGCCATCAGTTTCCGATCCCTCGATGCCGGCGCTCTGCCGGCATTTTCTTCGACAGGTCGCGACCATGGCTGTCAATTTCCCCTCGATCGATCCCGCTCAACTCCATCCCGTCGCCGGCGTTACGCTAGGCTGGGCGGAGGCGAACATCCGCAAGCCGAACCGCAAGGACGTGCTGGTCATTTCCGTCGACGAAGGTGCGACGGTAGGCGGCGTGTTCACACAGAACCGCTTTTGCGCCGCGCCCGTCACGGTGTGCCGCGAGAGTCTTGAGCGTGTGCGCGCGGGCGGCAAGCCGATTCGCGCGCTGGTAATCAACACCGGCAACGCGAACGCGGGTACGGGCGAACCGGGGCTCGCGCATGCACGCGAAACCTGCGCGGAACTTGCGCGTCTGGCCGATATCGCACCGGAACAGGTGCTGCCGTTTTCGACAGGCGTGATTCTGGAACCGCTGCCGGTCGATCGTCTGAAAGCGGGTCTGCCGGCCGCGCTGGCCAACCGCAAGGCTGCTCACTGGCACGACGCCGCGCAGGCGATCATGACCACGGATACGCTGCCTAAAGCCACTTCGCGCCAAGTCACGATCGACGGCTACACGGTGACGCTGACCGGCATCAGCAAGGGCGCCGGCATGATCAAGCCGAACATGGCGACCATGCTCGGCTTCCTCGCGTTCGACGCCGCCGTGGCGCAACCCGTGCTCGACGCGCTGGTCAGGCACGTCGCGGATCGCTCGTTCAACTGCATCACAATCGACGGCGATACGTCGACCAACGATTCTTTCATCCTGATCGCGTCGGGAAAATCGAGCCTGCCGGCGATCACGTCAACCGATTCGCCCGCTTATGCAGCGCTGCGCGACGCGGTGACCGAAGTCGCCCAGACCCTCGCACAACTGATCGTGCGCGACGGCGAAGGTGCGACCAAATTCATGACGGTGCACGTGGAAGGCGGGTCGAGCGTCGGTGAATGCCGCCAGATCGCGTACGCGATCGGCCATTCGCCGCTCGTGAAAACGGCCTTCTATGCATCGGACCCGAATCTCGGCCGCATTCTCGCGGCCATCGGCTATGCCGGCGTGGACGATCTCGACGTCGGCAAGATCGATCTGTATCTGGACGACGTGCTGGTCGCGACGGCCGGTGGCCGCAATCCGGCCTATCGTGAAGAAGACGGCCAGCGCGTCATGAAAAAGAGCGAGATCGGCATTCGCGTCGTGCTCGGTCGCGGAAATGCGCAAGCCACGATCTGGACTTGCGACCTGTCGCACGACTACGTGAGTATCAACGCCGACTATCGTTCGTAATCAGGTTCATCACGCGGCGCCTTGCCGCTTACTCACAGCCATGGACAAACTCGAACAGTTTCTGACGCGCGCCGAAGCCGTGCTCGGCCGTCTGGAAGCGATGCTTCCGCCCGCCGAGCCGGATATCGACTGGTCGGCCGCGGTCGCTTTTCGCTGGCGCAAACGCCAGGGGCGCGGCTACCTGCAGCCGGTGCCCGCCATCTCGGCGATCACGCTCGACGACCTGCAAAACATCGATCGCCAGAAAGGTCTGATCGAGCAGAACACGCGTCAATTCGTGCACAGGCAACCGGCCAATAACGTGTTGTTGACGGGCGCGCGCGGCACCGGCAAGTCGTCGCTGATCAAGGCTTGCCTGAACGCGTACGCGAAAGACGGCTTACGTCTGATCGAAGTGGATAAAGACGACCTGCACGATCTCGGCGACATCGTCGACCTGATCGCGCAACGGCCGGAGCGCTTCGTGGTGTTCTGCGACGACTTGTCGTTCGAAGACGGCGAGTCGGGCTACAAGGCGCTCAAAGTTGCGCTCGACGGCTCGATCGCGGCGCAGTCGGACAACGTGCTGATCTATGCAACGTCGAACCGCCGCCATCTGCTGCCCGAGTACATGAGCGACAACGAAACGTACAAGCACATGGCCGACGGCGAAATCCATCCGGGCGAACTGGTCGAAGAAAAGATCTCGTTGTCCGAGCGTTTCGGGCTGTGGGTCAGCTTCTATCCGTTCAAGCAGGACGACTACCTGTCGATCATCGGCCACTGGCTGCGGCATTTCGGCTGCGATGACGCGGAAGTCGAAGCCGCGCGCGGCGATGCGCTGGTGTGGGCGCTGGAACGCGGTTCGCGCTCGGGGCGCGTCGCGTGGCAGTTCGCCCGCGACTGGTCGGGCCGGAAGAGCCAGGCATGAGCGACGCGCAGAAGAATGCCGCCGGGCGGCCAGTGACGGAAGTCGCCGTCGGCGTGCTGATTCAGCCGGACGGGCGCTATTTGTTGGCCCAGCGCCCGGCTGGCAAGCCGTACGAGGGCTATTGGGAGTTTCCGGGAGGCAAGCTGGAAACGGGTGAGTCGGTCGAGGCGGCACTCGCTCGCGAGTTGCACGAGGAATTGGGGATCGACGTCAAGGCGAGCCACCTGTGGCACACGCTTGAACACGATTACCCGCATGCCTATGTGCGGCTGTTTTTCTGCAAGGTGACGGACTGGGTCGGCGAGCCGCATGGGCGTGAGGGGCAGGCGTTTGTCTGGCAGGCCTTGCCCGCGGATGTTTCGCCGCTGTTGCCGGCGACGATTCCGGTGCTGGAATGGCTCGCGGCTGAGAAAAACTAGGAAGAATGGCGCGCGGTGGCGGGCGCTGCGCTAGCAGCGTCGGCTCGCGCGTTCATACATGCGGCCGGTGCGTCTAATGCGGGTTGTAATCGCCACCCGGCGAATCATCCGGCGGCGCTTCTTCGTCTGTGCCGCCGATCTTGTATTTCTCGGCGGCCCAGGCGCCGAGGTCGATCTGCTTGCAACGGTCGGAGCAGAACGGGCGGAAGCGGTTTTCAGGGGTCCAGCGGACATCCTTTCCGCAGGTGGGGCATTTGACGACAGTAGGCATACGGTCAGGCAGTTAATCGCAAACGGAACATGTCTCGAATATAGGGGCGTTTCCCGCCGCCTTAAAGGCACGGCCCCTCAGTGCGGTTTTACACGGCGAACGTTACAAGCTGCACAAGGTGAGCTGGAACGGCACGTCGACATCCACCGCACGCGGGCGCAAATCGCCGTCCTGCACGGTAAAGCGTACCCATAGCATGTACTTGTTGGCGCTTGCCTCGGGGATCACACGCAATTCGGGTGCCACCCGTACCTGCATCAATTGATAAGAACGGCCTGACAGCATTTGCTGATAGCTGCCCTGCATCGCCATCACCTTGGACGCCTGACCGGATTCGCGCGCGAGACGCAAGACGATCGTGGCTGCATCGCGCAGCGGCAGCAGGGGCGTCACCCACTTGGCGATGTCCTGGCGGCGCTGATCGGGATGGATCTGCTGCCAGGCATAGTAGGACGGCAAATCGAACTTGCAGGTGCCGCCCGGGATGATCGCGCGGCTGCGGATGCTGGCGAGCCATTCGTTATCTGCAAGATGCTGGCCGGTTTTACCCTGCATCTGCGACAGCCCCGCCAGAGTTTGTTCGATTTCGCCGAGAACAGCTTCGAGCGCGTTCTGCTCGATGCCAGGATTGCCACGGAACGGCGCCAGCGTCTGCCGTTGCCGCTCGAGTTCCTTCATCAGATCCGACTTCAGATCCGCGCGACCCGCGACTTCAGAGATTTCGAACAACGTGGTCAGTGCGACGTGATGTTCCCTGGCATCTTCCTGAGTCAGAAAGAACGTGAAGCGCTCGAACAGATCTTCGAGGCGCAAAAGCGTCCGGATTCGCTCGTTGAAGGGGTACTCGTAAAGGATCAAGCGGGCTCGCCTCGGGCGTGGTCGGTGACGGGAATGCAGAACATTCTAATGCCGTGAGACTACCCTAGCAATCACGCACTTTTTCAGTGCGCTTTTGCAACTTTTTTTGCGTGTTTCAGGTGGTTTTCGGCGTGCTTCGGCTCTCTCGTCGCTGCAAAGTTCCATGGTTCGCGCGGATACGTTTCCGTCACGTTCTCGTCACGTGCCGCTCACACGCGCGCATGGCCGCTCATGCGCCTGCGAGCGACAAATACATCCGATGCTGCGCGTCGACCTGCGCCGTGAGCGCATCGAGCGGCACGTCGTCGTTGTCGATCACGTCGTCGGCTGCGGCGAGGCGCGCTTCGCGCGTGGCCTGCCGGGCGATGATCGCCAGTACCTGTTCACGGCTGAACGCGTTGCGGCGCATCACGCGCGAGATTTGCGTTTCGACACTGCAATCGACTGTCAGCACGCGGTTCATACGGGTCTTCCAGCTACCCGACTCGACCAGCAGCGGGACGACCACGATGACATACGGTCCGCGCGCCTCGCGCTGCTCGCGCTCGGTCTCCGCGCGAATCAACGGATGCGTGATGCCTTCGAGGCGCTTGCGCGCGCCGTCGTCGCCGAACACCAGGGTGCGCATGCGGGCGCGGTCGAGCGAGCCGTCTGCCGCAACGAAGGCGTTGCCGAACTCGGCGGCGATCTGCGGCATCGCGATGCCTTGCGGCGCGGTGATGCGATGTGCGATCAGGTCCGTGTCGACGAGCGGCACGCCGTGCGCGGCGAACAGATCCGCCACGGTCGATTTGCCGCTGCCGATGCCGCCGGTCAATCCCACAGCAAACATGCTTCAGCCTCCTAAAGCCGGATAAAGCGGCGTGCCGAGAAACAGCGTAATAGCACCGCCCGCCGCCAGAAACGGCCCGAACGGCAGTGGTTCTTCGAAGCGCATGCGTCCGCGCCACGTCGCCGCGAGACCGACCACCGCGCCGGTGACTGCCGCGATCAGTACGATTTGCGGCAGCGCGGCCCAGCCGAGCCATGCACCGAGCGCGGCCAGCAGTTTGAAATCACCGTAACCCATGCCCTCGACACCGCGCACCAGCCGGAACAGCCAGTGCACCACCCAGAGCACCAGATAGCCGAAGATCGCGCCCAGCACGGCATCGTGCAGGCTCGCGAACATGCCGTTGAAATTGACGATCAGGCCTGCCCACAAGAGCGGCAGTGTCATTGAGTCCGGCAACAGGTGGGTGTCGATGTCGATCGCGCTCATCGCCAGCAGCGCGGCGCACAGGCCGAAGGCGGCGAGCGCCGTGCCGGTCGGTCCGTACAGCGCAAGCGCGCCTGCCGCACAGGCTGCGCTGGCGATTTCGAGCAACGGGTAGCGCAGGCTCACGCGCGTCTTGCATGCGGAGCAGCGCCCGCGCAGCAGCAGATAGCTCAGCACCGGCAGGTTCTCCCAGGCGCTCAGCACATGGCCGCAGTGCGGGCACGCGCTACGCGGTACCCACAAGTTGTAGCGCGCGGGCAGGCCGTCGTCTTCGAGTGGTTTCTCGGTGGCCTCGCTGACTTCCTCGCGCCATGCACGCTCGAGCATGATCGGCACGCGATGCACGACCACGTTGAGGAAGCTGCCGATCACGAGGCCGAACACGATCGCGAACGCGATCTGCAGGCCGGCAGGCAAGCTGCCGAACGCGAGGCCGAGACCTGTGGCGAAGTGGCCGGGCAGCAAGCCCGACAGCACGCTGGAAGAAGTTTCTGACACGAGCGGAAGGGTCGCCTGCATAACGAAAGAGTTGGATTCGGCTGCGATGCTACACCACGTTGCCGAGTTGAATAATGGGAAGATACATCGCGATCACAAGGCCACCGACCAGCGTACCCAGCACGATGATGACGAGCGGCTCGCATAAGCTTGACAGCGTGCCGATCTTTTCGTCTACCTGACGATCGGCGAGCGAAGCCACGTCGATCAGCATCGTATCGAGCGCGCCGGACTCCTCGGCAACCGCCACCGGCTGGACCACTTCCGGTGGAAAGCAGTGCGCGGCGCGCATCGCCGCGGCGAGTCGTTCGCCGCGGCGCAGCCGCGCGGCGATTTCCACGGTGGCGCGGTCGAAGGATGCATTGCCGGTGGCGTGTGTCAAAGAGTCGAATGCGTCGGCGAGCGGCGTGCCGGCCGACAGCAGTGTGCCCAACGCGCGGCTCCAGCGGGCTGCGCACAACGTGCCGAGCAGCGGACCGGCGACCGGCATTGTCAGCGATAGACGGGCGAAGGAGATGCGCGCCGCTTCGGAACGTCGTAGCAGAAACGTCATAGCCCAAGCCGCGGCGAAGATCATGACGAATACGGGCACGCTCCAGCGTGCGGCGGCGGACGACAGTGCCAGCACGAACTGCGTGGGTGCCGGCAGTTTCGCGCCGAAGCCGTCGAAGATCTGTTTGAAAGTCGGGACAACCCATATCAGCAACGCCGCGGTAATCGCAATCGCAAGCAACAGGATAGCGACCGGATAGGTTAGCGCCGCCCGTACCTTGGCACGCTGCGCGGCGGCCCGTTCGCGATCGTCGGCGAGCCGGGCGAGAACCGTTGCCAATGCGCCGGCTGCTTCGCCGACCTCGACGAGCTGGCAATACAGTGCATTGAACTGTGCCGGATGCCGCTGCAACGCCGCCGAGAACCGCAGGCCGCCGGCGATATCACGCGCCAGCGCGCCGACGATCCGCGGCATGCCAGGCTGGCGCGAACGCTGCGTTTGGGCAAGAAGGTCGAGCGCAGGCGCGAGGGGCAAACCGGCGCGTAGCAGACTGGCAAGCTGGCGGGTGAATGTCGTGACGTCGGCGGCGCGCGCTGTGGGACGCGGCGCCGGCCCGCGTGCCGTCAGTTCGACGATGAACAGATTGTCGCGCTTGAGCATCGCTCGCGCGGCGCCGACATCCGGTGCAATGAGCGCGCCGTTTTTTTGTACGCCGTCGGCGTCGACGCCGCGCCATCTGAAGCGCAAATCGACTGCCGCGGGCTGAGGAGATGTGACCGTGCTCATGCGACCTCGGTAGCGGCAAGTGCTTCCGCGAGACTCGTGGTGCCGTCGCGCACCCGGGCCAGCGCCGCGTCGCGCAACGTGGCCACCCGTTCGGTTTGGGCGAGACGTGCAAGTTCGTGCGTGCCCGCGCTCGCCACCATCAGCTCACGCATCGCATCGGAGACGGGCATCACCTGGTGAACCCCGACGCGGCCCCGGTAGCCGATGCCGTGGCAGGCCGCGCATCCGGTGGAGGCATACGGTTGCCAGCCGTCGAGTTGGTCGTCGGCAAAGCCCGCTGCTCGCAGCGCCGCAGCCGATTGCGGCGCCGGTGCGCGGCACGCCGTGCAAAGCCGCCGCACCAGCCGTTGCGCCGTCACCATCCGCAGCGCGGCGGCGAGGTTGTACGGCTCGACGCCGATGTCGATCAGACGCGCGACAGCAGCCGGGGCGTCGTTCGTATGCAAGGTGGACAGCACCAGATGGCCGGTTTGCGCGGCCTTCACGGCGACGTCGGCGGTTTCGTAGTCGCGTATCTCGCCGACCATGATCACGTCCGGGTCCTGACGCAGAAACGCGCGCAACGCCACCGCGAAGGTCAGCCCGGCCTTTTCGCGCACGCTGACCTGATTGATGCCGGCCAGCTGGATTTCGGCCGGGTCCTCGACCGAACACAGATTGCGCGCCTCGTCATTGAGCAGTTGCAGAAAGCAATACAGGGACAGCGTTTTGCCGCTGCCGGTCGGGCCGGTGACGAGCACGAGGCCGTGCGGCGCGCGGATCGCCGCTTCCGCGGCTTCGCGCTGTTGCGGGTCGAGGCCGAGCGAGTCGAGCGAAAGATCGGTGGGCAGCGCGTCGAGCCTGCGTAACACCAGCTTTTCGCCGAACAGCGTAGGCAGTGAGTTGACGCGATAGTCTTCGGTCCGGCCGGGCGACGTGGCGATACGCAGCCGCCCGTCCTGCGGGACCCGCCGCTCGGCGATGTCCATCCGCGCCAGCACCTTCACGCGCGTGATGAACGCGTCGCGCAGATGTGCCGGTGGCGCAGGGATCTCGTGCAGCACGCCGTCGATCCGCAAACGCACGCGCCAGCCATGCTCCGCCGGTTCGATGTGCAGGTCAGAAGCGCTGCGGCGAGTTGCTTCCTGCAGCGTGTCGGTCAGCAGCCGAACGGCAGGGGCGTTGTCAGGATCGGCGAGGCTTGCACCGGCGTTGGTCGCTAGCGCGTTGGGTTTCGGTTTGGCCGCGCCTTCGTTATCGAAAGCGATGGGCCGCAGCGCCGAAGCCGCCGGCTGAAAAGATGTTTGCATGGGGGATCGGCGATGAGCCGCCTGTAGTACACAACGACTCCATCATCCGGTAAGGCGGCGCTCGCCACCATTCAGCCGAGCGGCTAATGGCGCGCGCTGCGCTCGTATGCGATGCTGCCGCGTGCAGGCATCAACCGCGCGCTGCTTTGCCGGCCTTCGCACCTGAGCGCGTCGGTGGCTTGAACAGCTTGACCGTGCGGATCGCCTGATCGTCGCTGCGCATCACTTCGAGTTTCACCTCGCCGATCTGCACGCACACGTCGCCATCGGGAATGTCTTCGAGAATTTCGAGGATCAGGCCGTTGAGTGTTTTCGGTCCGTCGGTGGGCAGCGTGAGTTGAAGCCAGCGGTTCAGTTCACGCAACGGCATGCTGCCAGCGACGATACATTCGCCATTCTCGTTCCAGCCGCCACGCGAATTCGCGCCCCGGGGAATCGACGTGGTGAATTCACCGATCAGTTCTTCGATGATGTCTTCCGGCGTGATCAGCCCTTGCAGCTCACCGTATTCGTTGACGACCAGCGCCGTGCGATGACGGCTCTCCTGGAAGTACTGCAATTGCTGGAACACCGGCGTACCGGACGGCACGAAATACGGCTCGGCCAGCAGTTCGCGCAGCGTCTCGCGCTCGAGCTCCTGGTTGTGCAGCGCTGCGAGGGTCTTGCGTACGTGCAGCACGCCGAGCACACGGTCGATATCGCCTTGATAGACGATCAGTTTGTTGTGATAGCAGGTTTCGAGTTGATGCAGGATCTGCTCGAACGGCGCGTCGAAGTCGAGCGCTTCGATCCGGCGGCGCGGAATCATCACGTCGTCGACGGAAATATTTTCGAGGTCGAACAGGTTCAGCAGAATGCTGCGGTGCTTGGTGGGCATGAAGCTGCCCGATTCGAGCACGATGGTGCGAAGCTCTTCGGTGGAAAGCCGTTGATCGTACGCGCCCTTGGTATTGATGTGCAGCACCCGCAAGATGGTGTTCGCGAACAGATTGACGAACCAGACGAGCGGCCTGGCGACGCGCATCATCGGCGCGATCAGCAGACTGGCGGGCAGCGCGATTTTTTCCGGGAACGTCGCGCCGACGATTTTCGGCGTGATTTCCGCGAACACGATAATCAGAAACGCGACGATGCCCGTCGCGATCGACAGCACCAGGTTGTTACGGCCGAACGTGTGCAGCGCGATCGAGGTGGTGAGCACCGGGATGATCGTGTTGAACAGATTGTTGCCGATCAGGACCACGCTTAACAGCTGGTCGGTGTGCGCGAGCAGACCCTGAGTGGTCTTCGCGCCGAGCGCGTTCTGATTGGCAAGATGTTTCAGGCGATGGCGGTTGATTGCCATCATCGCCGTTTCGGAAATCGAAAAGAAACTGGAGCAGACGAGCAGCAGAAAGACGGCGCCAATCTGCGCCCATAAGGGAAGTTGTTCCACGCGTCGTGAACGATAGGGGACAGGATGGAGAGAATATAGCAGAGGGGGCGGCGCCAGCCGCCTGGCCGGGAAGGCTTGAGGCCGCGGGTAGCGCGCTTGCGTGCGGTTTCGCGGCGTTTTCAGTTTTCAATAAGCTGCGCGAGACGCGCAAAATCGCGACCCAAAAACAAAAAACCGCCGAGCAAGCTGGGCGGTTTTTGGTTTTTCAAGCCTTGAGCTAACAAGGCAAATCTGGTCGGGGTGAGAGGATTCGAACCTCCGGCCTCTACGTCCCGAACGTAGCGCTCTACCAGGCTAAGCTACACCCCGATTTGTACTGCTGGACTCCTACGGTGTTTCAGTCTCGTTCAAGACTGTCTTGCCGTCGAGTAAGAGCATAATTCTAGCAGGCTATCTTTGAAATTGGAATCGGGAAACGAAGAAATTGCGGCGGCAGCTGCCTGGGCTTCCTGTTTCGCGCATTCGAGCGTGTGATCCAGCGCGCCAGAACGCGTGATGGCTTCGAAAATCGTATCGAAACGATCCGTGCCGCCTTGTTCGATCGCCTCGCGTGCGAGCGCCGATTGCTCCGGTGTGCCGCGTTCGATCAGATAGATCAGCGGAAGCGTGGGTTTGCCTTCGCGCAGATCGTCGCCGGCATTCTTGCCCATCGATTCCGCCGTGCCTGTGTAGTCGAGCCAGTCGTCCATGATCTGGAACGCGGTGCCGATGCGCCGGCCGAATTCCGCCGCGGCGGCTTCGGTCTTCGCGTCCGAGCCGGCCAGTACCGCGCCGAGCTGGGCGGCGGCTTCGAACAACTTGGCGGTCTTGTAGCGGATCACCTGCATGTAGCGCGCTTCGTCCACGTCGGCGTCGTGCATATTAAGCAGTTGCAGGACTTCGCCTTCGGAGATGATGTTGGTCGCTTCCGACAGAATCTCCATCACGCGCATCTTGCCCACGCCGACCATCATCTGGAACGAGCGCGAGTACAGGAAGTCGCCGACCAGCACGCTTGCCGCGTTGCCGAACAGCGCGTTGGCGGTCTGCCGGCCGCGCCGGAGATCGGATTCGTCGACCACGTCGTCGTGCAGCAGTGTGGCCGTATGAATGAATTCGACCACCGCGGCCAGTTCATGCCGATGCCCGGTGGTTTCGCCCAGCGCGCCCGCTACCAGCAGCAGCAGCGCGGGCCGCAGCCGTTTGCCGCCGGCGCTGATGATGTACTCGGAGATCTGATTGATCAGCATCACGTCGGACGCCAGACGGTGCCGGATGACGCGATTGACCTGCTGCATGTCTTCGGCAATCGGAGCTAGCAGGCTGGCGGCGTTGGAGGAGGGGGTGGCAGTCGACGACATGATGGCTGAATTGGGTAGTGCCGCGAATTATAAGGCGAATCGCAGCAGTTCCGGGTCGCCGGCTACGGCGCGGTGCGATGCGGGTTGTGGCAAGGCCGCGCGCCGGGACTGACGGCGAGTTGCCGGGGTGCGCTCGCGGCACCTCTCAACGAGTTTTGACCGCGCAGCTAACTCTATGTATAATCACGGGTTTCCGCGCGCGGTGCGTGGAAAAAATGAATACAGAGTGAGGTTCTCAATGTACGCGGTCATAAAAACCGGTGGCAAGCAGTATAAAGTTGCTGTCGGCGAAAAACTTAAAGTAGAACAGATACCGGCAGACATTGACGCTGAAATCACGCTCGACCAGGTTCTCGCAGTGGGCGAAGGTGAATCGATTAAGTTCGGTACGCCGCTGGTCAGTGGGGCTTCCGTCAAGGCTACCGTCGTGTCGCAAGGTCGTCACGCAAAAGTGACCATCTTCAAGATGCGTCGCCGGAAGCACTACCAGAAGCATGGCGGCCACCGCCAGAACTATACCGAACTGCGCATCGACGCGATCAACGCGTAAGCGCAACGGTTAAGGAGCAAATCAAATGGCACACAAAAAGGCAGGCGGATCGTCCCGGAACGGCCGCGACTCTGAATCGAAGCGTCTCGGCGTGAAGGTTTACGGCGGTCAAGCGATCAACGCTGGCGGCATCATCGTGCGTCAACGTGGCACGCGTATGCATCCGGGCGAAAACGTCGGTATCGGCAAGGATCACACCTTGTTCGCGCTGACGGACGGCCACGTCAATTTCTCGACGAAGGGCGCAGCGAAGAAGCACATGGTCAACGTCGTCCCGGCAGCAGTCTGAGATTAGTCAGGCACGGGCTTCAGGACCGGAAAAAGGCCCCGCGAAGTTCGCGGGGCCTTTTTTATTGCAGCGTATTGTTGCCCAATTCAATTGCCGCATTCCGGCGCACCTATGCCGTTCGGTCGATTGATCGTCGCGCGGCGGGCGCGGCAAAATAGCGGCATCCGATAGCTTTAAATCTAGCAGCACCATCTGGCAGTACACCACGGGACGGAGTTACGCATGAAGTTCATTGACGAAGCGAGGATTGAAGTCATCGCCGGCGACGGAGGGGATGGCAGCGCGTCGATGCGCCGCGAGAAATTCGTTCCGTTTGGCGGCCCGGATGGCGGCGACGGCGGGCGGGGCGGCAGTGTGATCGCGGTCGCGGACCGCAACATCAACACGCTGATCGACTACCGTTACGCGAAGAAACATTTGGCGCGCAACGGCGAAAACGGCCGCGGCGCGGACTGCTACGGCAAGGGCGGCGACGACATCACACTGCGCATGCCGGTCGGTACCACCATCACCGATATGGAAACCGGCGAGCTGATCGCCGATTTGACCGAGCACAACCAGAGCGTGCAGATCGCCCAAGGCGGTGCGGGCGGTCTTGGCAATCTGCATTTCAAATCCAGTACGAACCGTGCGCCGCGCCAGAAGACGGACGGCAAGCCGGGCGAGCGCCGCATGGTGCGCCTCGAATTGAAGGTGCTGGCCGATGTCGGTTTGCTCGGCATGCCGAACGCCGGCAAGTCCACCTTTATCTCCTCGGTGTCGAACGCGCGGCCGAAGATCGCCGATTACCCGTTCACGACGCTCGCGCCGAATCTCGGCGTGGTGCGCGTTGGGCCGAGCCGTAGCTTTGTGATCGCCGATATTCCTGGCCTGATCGAAGGCGCGGCGGAAGGCGCCGGCCTCGGTCACCAGTTCCTGCGCCACTTGCAGCGTACGGGCCTGTTGCTGCACATCGTCGACCTCGCGCCATTCGACGACGCGGTCGATCCGGTCGCGGAAGCCAAGGCCATCGTCAACGAGCTGCGCAAGTATGACGAACTGCTGTATGAAAAGACGCGCTGGCTGGTGCTGAACAAGCTCGACATGGTGCCGGAAGACGAGCGTGAAGCGCGCGTCGCTGCGTTCCTCAAAGGCTTCGGCTGGGACGGTCCAGTGTTCGAAATCTCGGCGCTGACCGGCCAGGGTTGTGAGAATCTTTGCTACGCGGTGTTCGACCACATCGCCGCGCATTCGGACGCGCAGCGTGCGGCCGAAGCTGAAGACCTCGCCGCGGACGTGCGTTTCCGCGAAAAACCGGAAGCGCCGGCCGCTGCGGCATCGGACAGCGCCGACCCGCAGGAATAACAAGCCTGAGCGCCGGCACCTGTGAGGGCAGCCGGCAGACATCACGCGTCATCTTGGGAGACCGCGCACAATGCGTTCCGTCATCGCAGATTCACGGCGATTGGTAGTGAAAGTCGGATCGAGCCTCGTCACGAATGACGGGCGCGGCCTCGATCATGCTGCGATCGGCCGCTGGGCCGCGCAGATTGCCGCACTGCGCGCGCAGGGCAAGGAAGTGGTGCTGGTCAGTTCAGGAGCCGTTGCCGAAGGGATGCAGCGGCTCGGCTGGACCAGGCGGCCGCGCGAAATCGACGAGTTGCAGGCGGCCGCGGCCGTCGGTCAAATGGGTCTTGCGCAGGTCTACGAAAGCCGCTTTGCCGAGCATTCGATTCAAACCGCGCAGATTCTGCTGACTCACGCCGATCTGGCTGATCGCGAACGCTATCTGAACGCGCGCTCCACGTTGCTTACGCTGTTACGTTTGGGCGTCGTGCCGATCATCAACGAGAACGACACAGTCGTTACCGACGAGATCAAGTTCGGCGACAACGACACGCTGGGTGCGCTGGTCGCGAACCTGATCGAAGGGGATGCGCTCGTCATCCTCACCGATCAGCAAGGGCTTTTCACCGCCGATCCGCGCAAGGATCCGAACGCAACGCTGGTCCAGCAAGCCGATGCCGGTGCGCAGGAACTCGAAGCGATGGCAGGCGGCGCGGGCTCGAGCCTCGGCCGCGGCGGTATGCTGACCAAGATTCTCGCGGCCAAGCGCGCGGCGCACAGCGGCGCCAATACGGTGATCGCGAGCGGTCGCGAAGCGGATGTGTTGTCGCGGCTCGCCTCGGGCGAAGCGATCGGCACGCAGTTGATTGCGCGCACCGCGCGGATGGCGGCGCGCAAGCAATGGATGGCGGATCACCTGCAGGTGCGCGGCCATGTCGTGATCGACGACGGCGCGGTCGAGAAACTGACAGAAGGCGGCAAGAGCTTGCTGCCGATCGGCATCGTCGGCGTGCAGGGCGCGTTTGCACGCGGCGAAGTGATTGCGTGTCTGAGCGTCGCGGGGCGGGAAGTCGCGCGCGGTCTGACGAACTACAGCAGCGCGGAAACCAAGTTGATCCAGCGGCGTCCGAGCGGCGATATTGAATCGGTGCTCGGCTACATGCTGGAGCCGGAACTGATCCATCGCGACAACCTCGTACTGGTCTGATCTACCGACAAAGGCACGCGCAGCATACAAAAAAGCCGTTCCAGCGTGAACTGGAACGGCTTTTTTCCGTCCGCGACGCCTTCAGATTCGAAGAACGCTGACAAAGCGCCTTAGCGAATCAACGAGGTCGCCGTGCGTTTGTAGCGGATATTCTCGACAATCTGGCTCGCCTTGCCCGTCGGTATCTTGTTCGCGCACATATAGTCCTGGTACAGCGTTGCCTGATAGGCGTTCAGCGCGCCGTTCTCAATGCGCGTGAAGCCGTTCTCAACTGTCCGGTCCCAGCCGTCATGATCGGCGTTCAGGCCAGCATAGAGGCGCCATTCATATGTGTCGCAACGGATCCCTTCGTAGTTCACGTTGCGCGCGCCGCTCGAGCTCGTCACGACCACCGTATAGCGCACCACGCCGTCGGAGCCGACGCTGACGGAGTTTCTATCGATCGAAAACTGGAGCGGCGTATTACCGGAAACCTCGAAAGGCAACAGATTCGAGTCTTGCGGCAGCGGCGGCAAGGTGTCCACCTTGTTTTCAACCCAGTTGGTCGGCTTGTCCAGCAGGTAGTGGAACGCGCTGTCGTCCTGATTGGTAGGTTTGCCGGCGCTCGAACAGCCGGCCAGCAGGGCGCCGGTGGCGACGCACGCCACAACGAGAGCAAGTGCTTTCAATATGATTTCCTCGAAACGCCGGCGTGGCTCATGGAGCCGCGCCGGCAGAGGCGGCATGGACAGCCGCATAGAGTTATTGACTGCGCACGCCGCTACGCAAGAGCAAGCCGGTGGTTCCGCGATCCGGCTCGTTTTCCTGTTCCGATGCGGCGTCAACCGCGGTTCCCGACCCGCAATCGGACACAATCGACGTCGTGTGAATCGATGTTTCGATACTAACGGTGGTCACCGTCATTGCCGTCGAATCCGGCGGACTTTCCATCGACGACGCTATCCGGGGATAACGCGGCCCATGGTGCCCGCCAGGTTTTTCCGCACGCGGCGCAGCCCGGCGCATGAAACGGGAGAGTTCCGTCAGCGCCAACTGATACACATCCCGCTTGAACTCGATCACACAGTCGAGCGGCACCCAATACTCGTTCCAGCGCCACGCATCGAACTCAGGGTGGTCGGTGGCGCGCAAGCAGATGTCGCAATCGCGTCCAACCATCCGGAGTAAAAACCAGATTTGTTTCTGGCCGCGGTAATGACCGCGTACTTCGCGCTTGATGAACTTGTCAGGCACCTCGTAACGCAACCAGTCGCGCGTGCGACCGATCACCTTGACGTGCTCAGGAAGCAGCCCGGTTTCTTCGTGTAACTCCCGATACATAGCTTGCACGGGGGTCTCGCCGTACTTGATGCCCCCTTGCGGAAACTGCCAGGAATGTTCACGGAGCCGTTTGCCCCAAAACACCTCGTTGTGCGCGTTCAAGAGGATGATGCCGACGTTCGGGCGAAAGCCTTCACGATCCAGCATACAATCACCTTCGAATCCTTTAAAATTGCTTTGATTATAAACAGATAACGGACCCGACGCACCGATTCGCACCAGAATGGAACGATTCGCCGCAAAAGGGCCGTGTTTGCGGTAGCCTGTCAGTGTTTCTGCGCCTTACCCCTTGCTGCAAAGGCTTTGCGCGGCAGCGTCGGCGCCGCGGTCTGGCGGGCCTGCGCCAGGTCTGCGTTGGGTCTGCGTCGATTCCCCACCGTTTTCACCTTTCGGGCGGTCCCTCCGGAGCCGCCGCTTTTGGAAAATCTGAATGAAAGCTTCCCGTTTCTTTATCGGCACCCTGAAAGAAGCTCCCGCCGACGCCGAGATCGTCAGTCACAAGCTCATGGTGCGTGCCGGCATGATCCGCCGCGTCGCCGGCGGTATCTATAACTATCTGCCGATCGGCCTGCGTTCGATCCGCAAGGTGGAAGCCATCGTGCGCGAAGAAATGAACCGGGCAGGCGCGATCGAGCTGTTGATGCCGGCGGTGCAGCCAGCCGAGCTGTGGCAGGAATCGGGCCGCTGGGAAAAGTACGGCCCCGAACTGCTGCGCTTCAAGGATCGCAAACAATCCGATTTCGTGATCGGACCGACCCACGAAGAAGTGGTGACGGACATCGCGCGCAACCAGATCAAGAGCTACCGCCAATTGCCGGTGAACTTCTATCAGATCCAGACGAAGTTCCGCGACGAGATCCGCCCGCGTTTCGGCGTGATGCGCGGCCGCGAGTTCATCATGAAAGACGCGTACTCGTTCGACAAGGACGCGGAAGGCCTGCGCGAGTCGTATCGCAAGATGTACGACGCGTACGTGCGCATCTTCACGCGCCTCGGTCTGGACTTTCGCGCGGTGGCGGCGGACAACGGTTCGATCGGCGGCAGCGGCTCGCATGAGTTTCACGTGATCGCCGAGACCGGCGAAGACGCGATCGCCTATTGCCCGACTTCCGAGTTCGCCGCGAACGTCGAAGCGGCCGAAGCCCTGCCGCTGTATGCGCAACGCGCGGCGCCGGCCGAGGACATGAAGAAGACCGCAACGCCGGGCAAGGCGAAGTGCGAAGCGGTGGCTGAACTGCTGAACATTCCGCTCGAACGCACGATCAAGTCGATCGTCCTCGCAACGGAAAACGAAGGCGCCGAGCCGACCATCTGGCTGCTGATGCTGCGTGGCGATCACGATCTGAACGAGATCAAGGCGAGCAAGCTGCCGGGTCTGGCCGAATTCCGCATGGCGACTGAAGCTGAGATCGTCGAGACCTTCGGCACGCCGCCGGGTTACCTCGGCCCGATCGACACGAAGAAGCCGGTCAAGGTCGTCGCGGATCGCACGGTGGCGAACATGAGCGACTTCGTGGTCGGCGCGAACGAGGTCGATTACCACACTACTGGCGTGAACTGGGGCCGCGATCTGCCGGAACCGGTCGTCGCCGATATCCGCAACGTGCAGAAGGGCGATCCGTCACCGGACGGCAAGGGCGTCATCGACATCTGCCGCGGTATCGAAGTCGGCCACGTGTTCCAGCTCGGCACGAAGTATTCGGAAGCGATGAACGCCACGTGCCTCGATGAAACCGGCAAGCCACAGCCGATGGAAATGGGCTGCTACGGCATCGGTGTCACGCGTATTCTGGGCGCGGCAATCGAACAGAATTTCGACGACAAGGGCATCATCTGGCCGGAGTCGATTGCGCCGTTCGAAGTCGTGCTGTGCCCGATGGGTTACGACCGCAGCGAAGCGGTGCGCGAAGAGGCCGACAAGCTGTACGCGGCTTTGGTCGAAGCGGGCATCGACGTGATCCTCGACGACCGCGGCGAGCGCCCGGGCGTGATGTTCGCCGACTGGGAGCTGATCGGCGTGCCGCATCGTCTGGTGATCGGCGATCGTGGCCTGAAGGAAGGCAAGCTCGAATACCAGGGCCGCCGCGACGCTGAAGCGACGCTGCTGCCTGTCGAAGACGCCGCCCAAACGGTGATCGGGAAGATTCGCGCCGCCCTGGCGCGCTAAGCGGAGCGGACGGTGGAGTACACCTTCCTGTCCGCGACTGTCCTGCTGCTGCTCATCACCGACCCGCTCGGCAACATCCCGCTCTTTATCAGTTGCTTGCGCGGGGTGGCGCCGCAGCGGCGCACGATCGTCATTCTCCGTGAGGTGGCGATAGCCTTCACGATCCTGCTCGTCTTCATGGTGGTCGGCGACCGCTTTCTGCGCATGATGAGTCTGACCGACCAGTCGTTGCGGATCGGTGGCGGGATCGTGCTGTTTCTGATCGCGCTCAGGATGGTGTTCCCGCACCCGGACGGTCCGTTCGGCGGCGATACGCGCGGCGGCGAACCGCTGATCGTGCCGCTCGCCATTCCGGCGCTGGCGGGCCCGTCGGCGCTGGCGACGGTGATGCTGCTGACGTCGCAGGCGCCCGGCAAGATGTTCGAGTGGATCGGTGCGTTGACCGTCACGATGATCGTCTGCGCGATCGTGCTGATGCTGGCGGAGCGCATTCAGTCGTGGCTCGGCGAGCGTACGATGATGGCCTTCGAGCGGCTGATGGGACTCGTGCTAGTGGCGATTTCGGTCGAGATGATACTAGGCGGGATTCGCGCCTTCGTGCATCAGCTATGAGCGATTGCCGCTCTCGGCAAACAAAAAAGCGGCCTGCAAAGGCCGCTTTTTTTATCGCTGCAGCATCAACTGCAACGAAGAGCGCGTTGGAAACTCACGCCCCTTCGGTCAACGCCCGAATGGTGGGCAGGTTGCGCCAATAGCCTTTGGCGTCCATCCCGCAACCGAACACATAGCGGTCCGGCACTTCGAAGCCGCAGTAATCGGGACGCAGCGGCTTGGCCTTCGGGATGATTTTCTCGCACAGCACCGCGCTCAGGAAGCGCTTCGCGCCCATTGCGAGAATGCGGTCGCGGATCGCGGCCATCGTCTCGCCTTCGTCGAGGATGTCGTCGAGCACCAGCACCACGCGATCTTTCACCGACTCGGCCGGCGCCACACGCCACTGCATCTCGTTGCCGCCCTTGGTGGTGTTGCGGTAGCGGGTCAGGTGGATGTAGTCGAACTCGAGCGGGAAATCGAGGCGCGGCAGCAGCATGCCGGTGAACACCGCCGCGCCGCCCATCACCGACAGCACGAGCGGGAAATCCTCGCTCATTTCGTCGCGGATGGCGGCCGCCATGCCGCTGATCGACGCGTTGACGTCCTTGGCCGAAACGATTTCTTCGGAGTGGCTAAAAATGTGGAGAGCTTCTTCGCGGTTCATGACGTCTGACGGGCGGTAACTGTATACATAGTATGGGTGGGACGCCCCGAAGGAAGTCCCCTTGGGGGACGGCGGCGTACGGTACAGAATAAACCCGCACAAACCCGAAGTCAGTCGCGCATGCCCTTTATGCACAGAGCCACGCGCGTCGCCGTCCGGGTCAAGCTTAGCGCATGCCGGGCAACATCCCCTTCATGCCGCGCATCATCTTCTGCAGATTGCCGCCCTTGAGCTTCTTCATCATCGTGCGCATCTGGTCGTACTGATTCAGCATCCGGTTGACCTCCTGCACCTGCACGCCCGCGCCCGCCGCGATGCGGCGTTTGCGGGTGGCCTTGATGAGTTCGGGCTTGGCGCGTTCCAAAGGTGTCATCGAATTGATGATGCCTTCCATGCGACGCATCTGCTTTTCGGCCTGGCCCATGTTGGCGCCGGCAGCGGCTTGCTGGAACTGCGCGGGCAGTTTGTCCATCAGCGTGGACAGGCCGCCCATGTTTTTCATCTGCGAAAGTTGCGCGCGGAAATCGTTGAGGTCGAAGTCGCCGCCTTTCTTGACCTTGTCGGCGAGCTTCTGCGCGGCTTGCACGTCGACGCCGCGTTGCGCTTCTTCGACGAGGGCGAGAATGTCGCCCATGCCGAGAATCCGGTTCGCCATGCGGTCCGGATAGAAGATTTCGAGGCCGTCGAGCTTTTCGGCGACGCCGACGAACTTGATCGGCTTGCCCGTCACGTGCCGCACGGAGAGCGCCGCGCCACCGCGCGAATCGCCGTCGAGCTTGGTGAGCACCACGCCGGTCAGCGGCAACGCGTCGCTAAACGCCTTGGCCGTGTTGACGGCATCCTGACCCAGCATCGCGTCGACGACGAACAGGGTTTCCGCCGGTTTCAGCGTGCTGTGCAGCACGGCGATTTCCTGCATCATCGCTTCGTCGATACCGAGACGGCCGGCGGTGTCGACCAGCAGTACGTCATGGTAGTGGCGCCTGGCCCAGTCGACCGCAGCGCGCGCGATGTCGACCGGTTTCTGATCCGGTTCCGACGGGAAGAAGTCCGCGCCGACCTGCTCGGTCACCGTCTTCAACTGCGCGATAGCAGCCGGACGGTAGACGTCGCACGAGACGGTCAGCACCTTCTTCCTGTATTTCTCGCGCAGCAGCTTGGCGAGCTTGCCGACGGTGGTCGTCTTACCGGCGCCTTGCAGACCCGCCATCAGGATGACAGCCGGCGGCGTGACGGCGAGATTGAGTTCGACCGCCTTGCCCTCGTAGTCGCCGCCGATGATCGCGGTCAGCTCGCGCTGCACTACGCCGACCAGCGCCTGGCCCGGCGACAGGCTGCTGACGACTTCCTCGCCGAGCGCCTTCTCCTTCACCTTGGCGATGAACTCGCGCACGACGGGCAAAGCCACGTCCGCCTCGAGGAGCGCGAGGCGCACTTCGCGCAGCATTTCCTGGGTGTTCGCCTCGGTGAGCCGGGCTTCGCCGCGCAGCGTCTTGACGACGCGCGCCATCCGTTGAGTCAGATTGTCGAGCATGGGGAGCGATGAACAGTGCGGCCCGTGCAGCGCGCGAAGCGGAAGACGTCGCGGAGTAGGGGCCTAGTGTAAACTTCGAATATGGATATTGTACTGTATGCCCTCACCGCACTCCTGTACGGCGGTCTCGCCGTCGCCGGCTGGCGCTCGCACCGGCACGCCGCCGTGCGTCCCATGCTCGGGAGCGTGCCGCCGGTGCCGGCCGCCGCGGGCATGTCGACCTCATCGGCCCCATCGGCTTCCTCAGGCATGAGCACGTCGGGCCGCGCGCTGCTGTGTGTCGCGCTGCTCGCCCACGGCGTGCTGCTGCATACCACCATCTTTCCCCAGAACGCGATGGTGTTCGGTTTCGCGTTCGCGCTGTCGGCGATGTTCTGGCTTGGCGCCGGCATCTACTGGATCGAGAGCTTTTTCTTTCCGCTCGACGGCCTACGCCTGCTGGTGTTGCCGCTTGCTTGCGTGGCCTCTTTACTGCCGCTGGCGTTCAACGGCGTACGCGTGCTGCCGTATTCCGCCGCGCCGATGTTCAAGCTGCACTTCCTGATCGCCAACGTCGCGTACGGTCTGTTCGCGATTGCGGCGCTGCACGCGATTCTGATGCTGCTGGTCGAGCGCCGCCTGCACGCAATGCGCGGCGGGCTCGCGCAGCGGCATGCGGCCGCAGCAGGGAACGGCTGGCTGTCCAGTTGGCTCGATACCCTGCCACCGCTGTTGACGCTCGAAAAGCTGCTGTTCCGTCTGATCGGCGCCGGTTTCGTGCTGCTCACGTTGACGCTGCTGTCAGGCATCATGTTCAGCGAGCAACTGGTCGACCGTGCGTTGCGGCTCGATCACAAAACCGTCTTCGCGATTCTTTCCTGGGTGATGTTCGGCGCGCTGCTGACCGCGCGCAAGGTGTCCGGCTGGCGCGGCCGTGCGGCATTGCGCTGGGTGTTGGCGTCGTTCGTCGCGCTGCTGCTGGCGTACGTCGGCAGCCGTTTCGTTTTCGAGGTGCTGTTGCACCGTGCTGTAGTGTGAGCGTGTCCCATGCGACAAATTTTTCTGCTGATCCTGTTGTTCATCGTCGGCCAATGGCTGGTGAAGGCGCTGCGTCGTCATGACGCGCAAACGGCGCAACGTACCGGCGCGGGTGCAAGTTCGGGCGCGAACGGCGCTGCCGGGGCGAAAGGTCCGAACGGCGGCGCGCGTGCGTCCGAAGCGCCGCAACTCGCCGAGCCGATGATTCGTTGCGTCGAGTGCGGCGTGCATGCGCCGAAGAGCGAGTCGGTAGTCGTGGCGGGGCAGCCGTTCTGCAGCGCCGCGCACGCGCAGCGTCACGGCGCGCGGCCGACGGGCCGCGACGCTCGATGAGCGTCGAGTTCACCGTCGATCCTGACGGTTGGGTCGCCGCCGCACGCAAACTGCCATCGCCGAATTTCGAGGCGCGGCCCGCCGGTGCCGTGCCGACGCTGATCGTCGTCCACAACATCAGCTTGCCGCCCGGCGAGTTCGGCGGCAGCGCAATCGCCGAACTGTTCCAGAATCGTCTCGACTGCGACGCTCACCCGTACTACGACACGCATCTGCGCGGCGTGCGGGTGTCGGCGCATTTCGTAATCCATCGGAACGGCG
Organism: Paraburkholderia sp. SIMBA_030; assembly: GCF_046535245.1. Taxonomy (NCBI): domain Bacteria; kingdom Pseudomonadati; phylum Pseudomonadota; class Betaproteobacteria; order Burkholderiales; family Burkholderiaceae; genus Paraburkholderia; species Paraburkholderia sp. SIMBA_030. Next base: position 298,773 of record NZ_JAWRXB010000008.1, on the reverse strand, counting down.
CCCTCGAACAGTATGTGTCGTGCAACGAGCGCGCGTGGCACGCCGGACCGTCGAATTTTTTCGGCCGCGAGCGCTGCAACGATTTCTCGATCGGCATCGAACTGGAAGGCAGCGACACGACTGCCTTCGAAGCGGCGCAATACCGCACGCTCGGTGCGCTGGTGAGGGCGCTCGCGGCCCGCTATCCGGTCGAGGCGCTTGCAGGTCACTCGGACATTGCGCCGGGCCGCAAGACTGATCCCGGGCCTCATTTCGAGTGGCAGCGTCTGCAGTGCGACACCGCGCTGGCGGATCAGTACTTCCCCTATCTCAAGTTTTCCGGAACGCCGTAACGGCCCTTTCCGCTACTCCGTGGGATGCGAGGAGAGCAAGGCGCAGCCTTGCTCTCCGGGGAGTCGGCTTCGCGCCGTGCGATGCAAAAGTCAAGTCTTTGAAAGCAAATAAATCAATTTGCGCAGTCTTGAAAGTCCACTATACTTGGTGCCTGAAATTCAGTTTCGCACTATATCTTGTGTTGTCATGCGGCGCCCCGCTCCCCGAGCATGGCGCCGCAAGCATTCCAGACGGCGAAAAAACAATTCCTGCGGCGCGGTTGGTGGAGAGAACCGGCAGCGTCCAGAAGCATCCCGGAAAAAGGGCACAACAAGTGATCGCGATACACACGATGAAGACCGTTTTCAAATCAAATTCAGCTTCATCGCAGTCGTATCCCGCCACCCGGCTCGGCCGGCCTTTTTTCCGCACCCCATCGCTTGCGCACGCGGCGGCGCAGCGTTCGTTTTAACCCGCGGCTTTCTCCGCAACACTTCCAGGACCAGGAGCTTTGCACATGCAAACCACCGATAACGTGACGACCCGGTACGAGGGCTCACCCACTGGCCAGGCCTTCGGCCAGGCACCAGGCGCACAAGCGCTCGCGCCGCAAGCGACGTATGCCGACTACAAGGTGATCCGTCGTAATGGCAGCGTGGTGTCGTTTGAACCGTCGAAGATCGCCATCGCCGTGACAAAGGCATTTCTGGCCGTCAACGGTGGTCAAGGCGCAGCGTCGGCACGGGTGCGCGAACTGGTCGAGCAACTCACGCAGAACGTGGTGCGCGCGCTCGTGCGCAGCCGTCCGAACGGCGGCACGTTCCATATCGAAGACATCCAGGATCAGGTCGAACTCGCGCTGATGCGCGGCGGCGAGCACAACGTCGCGCGTGCGTACGTGCTGTACCGCGAGAAGCGCACCCAGGCGCGCGGTCACGACGAGCAAATCGTCGCCAACACGCCGGGTCTGAACGTCACAGACAACGGCGTCGCGCGTCCGCTCGACATGGCAGCGCTGCGCGGCATCATCGAATCCGCCTGCGCGAACCTGGGCGACGCCGTAAGCGCCGATCCGATCATCGCCGAAACGGTGAAGAACCTGTACGACGGCGTGCCGATGAGCCAGGTCTACGACTCGGCGATCCTGGCTGCCCGCACGATGATCGAAAAGGATCCGGCTTATAGCCAGGTCACCGCACGCATCCTGCTGCACACGATCCGCCGCGAGATCCTCGAAGAGGAAGTCACGCAAGCGGAAATGGGCGAGCGCTACGCCGAGTACTTCCCGCAATTCATCAAGCGCGGCGTGCAAGCCGAGCTGCTCGACGACAAGCTGCTGCAGTTCGACCTGAAGCGCCTGGGCGCCGCACTCGACAACAACCGTGATCTGCAATTCGGCTACCTCGGTTTGCAGACGCTGTACGACCGCTACTTCCTGCATCACGACGGCGTGCGCATCGAAATGCCGCAGGCATTCTTTATGCGTGTCGCGATGGGTCTGTCGCTGAACGAGATCGACCGCGAAGCGCGCGCGATCGAGTTTTACAACGTGCTGTCGAGCTTCGACTTCATGTCGTCCACGCCTACTTTGTTCAACTCGGGCACCCGCCGCTCGCAACTGTCGTCGTGCTATCTGACGACGGTGGACGACGACCTCGACGGCATCTACGAAGCGCTGAAGGAAAACGCGCTGCTGTCGAAGTTCGCCGGCGGTCTGGGCAACGACTGGACGCGTGTGCGTGCGCTCGGCTCGCACATCAAGGGCACCAACGGCAAGTCGCAAGGCGTGGTGCCGTTCCTGAAGGTGGTCAACGATACGGCTGTGGCCGTGAACCAGGGCGGCAAGCGCAAGGGCGCGGTGTGCGCGTACCTGGAAACGTGGCACCTGGACATCGAGGAATTCCTCGAGTTGCGCAAGAACACCGGCGACGACCGTCGCCGTACCCACGACATGAACACGGCGAACTGGATTCCCGACCTGTTCATGAAGCGCGTGCACGAAGGCGGCGACTGGACGCTGTTCTCGCCGTCCACCTGCCCGGACCTGCACGACAAGTTCGGCGCCGAGTTCGAAACGGCTTACACGGCTTACGAAGACAAGGTCGCGCGCGGCGAGATCAAGCTGTTCAAGAAGATCCCGGCGGCGCAACTGTGGCGCAAGATGCTGGGCATGCTGTTCGAAACCGGTCACCCGTGGATCACGTTCAAGGACCCGTGCAATGTGCGCTCGCCGCAACAGCACGTCGGCGTCGTCCACTCGTCGAACCTGTGCACGGAAATCACGCTGAACACCAGCGACGCCGAAATCGCCGTCTGCAACCTGGGTTCGGTGAACCTCGTCGCCCACCTGAAGGAACAGGCCGACGGCACGCTGGCGCTCGACCACGACAAGCTCAAGCGCACCGTCGGCGTGGCGATGCGCATGCTCGACAACGTGATCGACATCAACTACTACGCGGTCGCCAAGGCGCGTAACTCGAACCTGAAGCACCGTCCGGTGGGCTTGGGCATCATGGGCTTCCAGGACTGCCTGCACCTGCTGCGCACGCCGTACGCGTCGCAAGAGGCGGTCAGCTTCGCCGATACGTCGATGGAAGCGGTCTGCTACTACGCTTACTACGCGTCGACCGAACTCGCGCAAGAGCGCGGCCGTTACTCCAGCTACCGCGGCTCGCTGTGGGATCGCGGCATCCTCCCGCAAGACTCGGTGAAGCTGCTGGCCGAAGCGCGCGGCGGCTATGTCGAAGTCGATTCGAGCGAATCGATGGACTGGACCGAACTGCGTTCGCGCATCGCCACCTACGGCATGCGCAACTCGAACTGCGTGGCGATCGCGCCGACGGCGACGATCTCCAACATCATCGGCGTGTCGGCCTGCATCGAACCGACCTTCCAGAACCTGTATGTGAAGTCGAATCTGTCGGGCGAGTTCACGGTGGTCAACGATTACCTGGTGCGCGACCTGAAGGCGCGCGGCCTGTGGGACGAAGTGATGGTCGCCGACCTGAAGTACTTCGACGGCACGCTCTCGCGCATCGACCGTATCCCGGCCGACCTGCGCGCGATCTACGCGACCGCGTTCGAACTCGATCCGGTGTGGCTGGTCGAGGCGGCTTCGCGTCGTCAGAAGTGGATCGACCAGGCGCAGTCGCTGAACATCTACATGGGCGGCGCGTCGGGTAAGAAGCTCGACGAGATCTACAAGCTCGCATGGGTGCGCGGCCTGAAGACCACGTACTACCTCCGCACGATGGCGGCGACGCACGTCGAGAAGTCGACGGTTGCACACGGCGCGCTGAACGCGGTGAGCTCGGGTGGCGGCGAAGGCTCCGGCGGTGCGGCTGGCGGCGCGGCGGGTGGTTTCGGCGCGAGCGGTGGCGCTGCTTCGGGCGGCATCCAGGCGGCAGCGGCAGCGCCGGCAGTCGCAGTCGAAGCTGCGCCGGAAGCGGATGGTCCGGTGTGCATGATGCGTCCGGGCGATCCTGGTTTTGAAGAGTGCGAGGCTTGCCAGTAAGAGGCAGGCAACGGCGAGGCAAGCAGCAGGATCGCTGCTTGCTGACGGGTTGGTAGGTGTTGTAGGTGTTGACCCGCATGCAGTGAAGCAAAGCAGCGCAACAGATGAGCGGTGTGACAACGAATCTCGAAGCCGCGCCGCTCGTCGAAGCAGCGAAGCCGGAAAGCGCGGCAACAGATTGAAGTAGTGAAGCGGTAGATAAGCAGTCGGCAGCACAGACGCAGCGCTCGACGCCGGGCGCTCAGCAAACGGTTCGATCGACGGCTCGATCAGCACAACCGGCCACATGCATCGCTGAACATTGCACTGAACTTCACCTCGCTAGCGCCGACCAAGGGGCAAACGCGAGGCAGCAAGAAGTAACCGCAAGACGCTGCAAGCACGCTCCGCAATACAAATAGATAGAGCAGCGAAAAGTCACTTCGACACGTTGCTCTTCGAGCTCGCGAAGCACCTCGACGACACACGTTCAACACGCTTCACATGAGGCGTCACACACAGTCTGTTGAACAAAGTGTTGTATGAACGTAGCAACGCGAATCGAAAACAGGATTTTTCATCAGCGAACTCTTTTATCGCTCGTGAAAAGATGGTACAAACCGTTCTAAATTGATGGTGACATTTATGCTCAACTGGGATGACGAGATCACTGCCGTAACTCCCTCGAGCGCTACGCAACAGAATGTGTTGCGCAACGCTGCGGGATCGGCTGTCGGTTCGCAAGTCGGAACGCGTTCCGCTCCTCACGCTCCCTCGGCTCAAGACATCTTCGCGAACGACATCGCTGTCGCTCCCGTCGCTCATGCTACCCATGCTGCTGCCGGAACGGCTGCGGTTTCCGAAGCACGGGTCAATGTCGCCGACAAGCGCATCATCAACGGCCAGACCGACGTCAATCAGTTGGTGCCGTTCAAATACAAGTGGGCCTGGGAAAAGTATCTGGCCGGTTGCGCCAACCACTGGATGCCGCAAGAAGTGAACATGTCGCGCGACATCGCCCTCTGGAAAGACCCGAACGGTCTGACCGAAGACGAGCGCCGCATCGTCAAGCGCAACCTGGGCTTCTTCGTGACGGCCGATTCGCTGGCCGCCAACAACATCGTGCTGGGCACCTACCGCCACATCACGGCGCCCGAATGCCGCCAGTTCCTGCTGCGCCAGGCGTTCGAAGAGGCGATCCACACGCATGCTTACCAGTACATCGTCGAATCGCTGGGCCTCGACGAGGGCGAAATCTTCAACGCGTATCACGAGGTTGCCTCGATTCGCGCGAAAGACGAATTCCTGATTCCGTACATCCACGTGCTGACCGATCCGGCCTTCAAGACCGGCACGCTCGAGGCAGACCAGACCCTGCTGCGCTCGCTGATCGTGTTCGCCTGTGTGATGGAAGGCCTGTTCTTCTACGTCGGCTTTACGCAAATCCTGGCGCTGGGTCGCCAGAACAAGATGACCGGCGCGGCGGAACAGTACCAATACATCCTGCGCGACGAGTCGATGCACTGCAATTTCGGCATCGACCTGATCAACCAGATCAAGCTCGAAAACCCGCAACTCTGGACGGCCGGGTTCCGCGCGGAAATCCGCGAGATCTTCCAGCAAGCGGTCGAACTTGAATATCGTTATGCAGAAGACACGATGCCGCGTGGGGTGCTCGGCCTCAATGCGTCGATGTTCAAGAGCTATCTGCGCTTCATCTGCAACCGCCGTTGCCAGCAGATCGGCCTCGATCCGCTGTACCCGAACGAGGAAAACCCGTTCCCGTGGATGAGCGAGATGATCGACCTGAAGAAGGAACGTAACTTCTTCGAGACGCGAGTGATCGAATATCAGACTGGCGGCGCGCTGACCTGGGAGTGATCCGGGTTCGTGTCGCAGATGCATTCATTGATGGGGATGCCGTCGGCAAGGGCCACGGCAATTTTGGTTAGGAGCAGAACCGCCTGATGCAAAGCATGCCCGGTGCGTCGCGTGCCTTCGCGGCCCACAAACATGACAGGCACTTTGCGAACCCTTCAGTGGGATGGGCAAACTTCCCCCCGGAAAAAGCCGCCGGCGTGAGCGTCGGCGGCCCGATCAAGCAATTGCCGGCGCTGGGTTTCAGCGCCGACCAGATCTGGCGCGTGGTGCCCAAGGGCACCGCGCGCCTTACCGCATTCATTAGCGTAAGCGCGCAGCACCTGCGTACGCCGATGAATAGCCCGCTTCGTAGCGCGCGCCCTGAGAAGCGTCCGCGGGAAGCGGGTTTTGACGAAGGGTGTAGTTTGAACTGACTCTCATCTGAAAACCTGAAGGAGAAAATGATGGCAACTGCAAAGAAAGCCGCAGCTAAGAAAGTTGTGGCAAAGAAAGCTGCTCCGGCTAAGAAGGCCGCTCCGGCAAAGAAAGTAGCAGCGAAGAAAGTCGCTGTGAAGAAGGTTGCAGCGAAGAAGGCAGCACCGGCTAAGAAGGTTGCAGCGAAGAAAGCTGCTCCGGCTAAGAAGGTTGCAGCCAAGAAAGTCGCGGTGAAGAAGGTTGCAGCGAAGAAGGCAGCGCCGGCCAAGAAGGCAGCACCGGCTAAGAAAGCCGCAGTGAAGAAGGTTGCAGCAAAGAAGGCAGCACCGGCCAAGAAGGCCGCAGCAAAGAAGGCAGCGCCGGCTAAAAAGGCTGCTGCCAAGAAGGCTGCTGCCAAGAAGGCTGCACCGGCTAAAAAGGCTGCTGCCAAGAAGGCTGCGCCCGCGAAAAAGGCTGCTGCTAAAAAGGCTGCGCCTGCCAAGAAGGCTCCCGCGAAGAAGGCCGCTGCGCCTGCGAAGAAGGCTGCTCCCGCGAAGAAGGCTGTCGCCAAGAAGGCTGCGCCTGCACCCGCTGCGACTGCTGTCTCGAGCGCGGCACCGGCAGCGACGGTGAAGACCGCGCTGAACCCGGCAGCGGCATGGCCGTTCCCGACGGGTAGCCGTCCGTAAGCGGTAGAAGTGCTTCGACACGTCGCACGATGTGTCCGATGATCGAGTAGCGCTTAAGTAGCTGTGTGACGAGCGCTACTCGGTCAGCGTCCCGTCGCCGGGTTTCCGGCGGCGGGATTTTTTTCGTCTCGCAAAAGCGTGCCCGTCACGTTTTCAAAACGGATGGACAAAAAAAACGCATACACAGGGGAGCGCATGCGTGTGAGGTTGCCGCAGCGGCACGTGAAGCGCGGCCGCGGCAGAGGGGAAAAACTTAGTGAGTGACGCGCGTGACGCCCCCGCTGGACAGCAGCCGCACGCGCTCGCCGGCGCGGAAGATCTCACCGGTTGCGCTTTGCGTGATCGCGCGTATATCGCCGTTATCGAGCCGCACGGTGATCTCGAGACCGTCATGCACCGCGACGCCGTTCTCGACCGCGTTGCCGGCCACCGCGCCGGCCAGGCCGCCGATGATGCCCGTCACGATCGAGCCACGGCCGCCGCCGATCGAGCTGCCGGCCACCGCACCCAAGGCACCGCCGCCGAGCGCGCCGATGCCGCTCGGCTGACCGTTGTTCGAGCTGATCTTCACTGCGCGAACACTGTCGACCGTGCCCATCCGGACCGTTTCTTCGCGCTGCGCCTGCGACGCCGTGTAGACGTCAGCAGAACTACTGTTATACGCACACCCCGACATGGCCAGCGAACCGGCGATCAAGGCGGCCACTACCAGGCGATTCATTGTTTTCAATCCCTAACTCCAATAGCTCTCGGTATTACGGCAGGTCGTAACCGAACGCCTGCTTGAACCGTTCGTTGATCTCCGCCCGGGTGGGCGCGTAGTTTTGCGGGCCCTGGTGTTCGATCTTCAGCGCGCCCATCAGGCTCGCGAGACGGCCGGTGGTCGCCCAGCCGAGCTTGTTCTCGATGCCGTACAGCAAACCGCCGCGAAACGCGTCGCCGCAGCCTGTAGGGTCGAGCACTTGTTGCGCTTTGACCGCCGGAATCTCTTCGATATCGCCGGCGTGATGGATGTGCGCCCCGTGTTCGCCGAGCGTGACGAACAGCGCGTCGACCTTGCTGGCGATCTCTTCGATCGACCAACCGGTTTTGTTGCTCACCAGTTTGGCTTCGTAATCGTTGACAGCTACGTAAGTAGCAAGTTCAATCATGCGCCGCAGCGTTGCACCGTCGAACAACGGCAAACCTTGGCCCGGATCGAAGATGAACGGCACGCCGGCCGCTGCCAGATGTTCCGAATGCTGGATCATGCCGTCGTAGCCATCAGGCGCGACGATGCCGAGCGTGATGCCCTTTGCTTCGTCGGCGCGAGTCAGATGGGACTGCATCATCGCGCCGGGGTGGAAGGCAGTGATCTGATTGTTTTCCAGATCGGTGGTGATCATCGCCTGGGCCGAGTAGGTGCCGGGCACCACGAGCACGTTTTCCGTCGACAGGCCGAGTTGCTCGAAGCGGTCCATGTAGGGCTGCGCGTCGGCCGAACCGAGCGTGCCCATGATGCGCGCATTGCCGCCCAGCAGATGCAGCGAGTAAGCGATGTTGCCCGCGCAGCCGCCGAACTCGCGGCGCATTGTCGGCACCAGAAAGCTCACGTTCAGGATGTGGACCTGCTCCGGCAGGATGTGCTCCCGGAAGCGGCCCTCGAAAGTCATAATGTTGTCGTAGGCGAGCGAGCCGCAAATCAGCGTAGCCAAGGCGAGCGTTCCTGTAAAAATCGGTAAAGAGAAAGTGCGTGACGATGTGACAGCGCCGCGCATGAAGCGCGGCGCCGGGGCTCGTGCGCGAAGGTCTTACTTCAGTGCGGCGAGCGCTGCGTCGTAGTTCGGCTCGTTCTTGATTTCGCTGACCAGTTCCGCGTGCACGACCTTGTCGTTCTCGTCGACCACCACCACGGCGCGTGCCGTCAGACCCGTCAGCGGGCCGCTCGTCACGTCGACGCCGTACGCTTGAGCGAACTCGTGGCCACGGAACGTCGAGGCCGTTACGACGTTCTCGATGCCTTCGGTTGTGCAAAAGCGCGATGCGGCGAACGGCAGGTCGCCCGACACGACGATTACGGCCGTGTTGGTCAGCTTGGCGGCGGCTTCGTTGAACTTGCGGGTCGACGTGGCGCAGGTCGGCGTGTCCAGGCTCGGGACGATGTTCAGCACCTTGCGCTTGCCGGCGAATTCGGCGAGCGTCACCGGCTTCAGATCCTTGCCGACCAGCGAGAAGGCGGGCGCTTGCTGGCCCACCGACGGGAACGTGCCGGCGACTTCGATCGGGTTACCACCCAGCGTGACTTGACTCATGTTGTTGTGCTCCGAAAATTCGTCAGAAGTGACGGTGAACGCGCCCGATCGGTGCCGGGCGCATGAGTAAGCGTTACGGATAAAAAATCTGAACGCGGAAATTGGAGGCGACCGCATTGCCCGTGTCGAGGTGCACGATCATGGTTTGAGTCGTGTGCGCCGGCAAACCGGCCGCGATCGGCGTGCCGGGTGCGACATAGTCTTGCGGCCACAGCACGCGGCGCACGGCGACGTTATTCCGGTCGTCGAGCAGCGTGAGTTCGATGGCCGGGTAGGCCAGCGCAATATTGAAGCGATTGTGCAGCGGCATCTTCAGTTCGAGTTTGTGCGGACCGTCGATCTGCCGCAGATCGGACGGCTCGACCTGCAAGCCGTCGATATCGTGAGGCGGCGTGATCTGACAGCCGATTTGCGCGCAGGCCTTCGCATAGAGCGTCTGCGAGCGCGGAAAGTCGACCATCACCGTCTCGCGCTGCCACCAGGCGAGTTGCGCGAGCAGCGCGACGACCAACAGCAGCGCCGCCAGTGAACCACCGATGATCCAGACCAGCCGACGCGGTTCGGCCGGGCGGGTTTCGCGAATCACCGGGAAAGGATCGACGCCGTCATGCACCGGACGGACCGTGAAGGGCTCTCCACTGGACGCAGCGGCGGCGCCCACTGCGCCCGTGCCGGCCGCACCCGTGCCGGCCGCACCTGAGCGGGCTGCACCTGAGCGGGCCGCACCCGTGCCGGCCGCACCCGTGCCGGCCGCACCGAAATGCGGTTCGCCGTCGGGGATGCCGTGCAACGTGGCCGGCTCGTCCACGGGATGTTCGGAAAGGCGTTCGGTCTTGTGCCAGACTCTCGGCGCCTCCTCTGCCGGCGGACCGGCATCGTGCGCGGAGGGCCCGGGCGGCCTCTCAGCGAACACCGGTTCATGGCCGGGATGGATCGGCGCGCTGAGCGCGCTGGACGGCAATTCGGGCTCCGCAGCGTGGCGCGGCGCCGCGCCGCCCGCGCCGGTCGAGACCGGCGCGGGCGGCACATTGGCGGCGTCGTGACGCAGACGGTTGTCGATGACGGCATCGGGCACCGGCGCCCACGGGTCCCATGCTTCGGCACTGAAATCGGACCGGCCGGGGCGTACGCCCGACAGTGCCTCGATTGCCGCTGCTGCGGCGATCGGCCTTGCGGTGGAGAAATCGCCGCCCTCGGTCAGTTCGAACAGGCTGCTCGACGCGTCGAATACTTCATTGCAATGCCCGCAGCGCACGAGGCCGCGGCGCAGCGCGAGCTGCGCCGGTTGCAGGCGGAAGACGGTTTCGCAGAAGGGGCAACGCGTCGCCAGGAGCATATTGAGCCGGTAAGCCGGGAGGCCGTTGGTTGGACAATACGCCTTATTCTAATGGCTTTCGCGGCGGGTTCCCGTCAGGCATACCCAACCTTCGTGTTCGCACCATACGGCGATGTCGATCCATCGCGCATAGACTTGCGCCACTTCGTCCGCCTGCCGCGCGAGAATGCCCGACAGGGCGATCCGCCCGCCCGGCTTGACCTTCGACGACAGCATCGAGGCCATCAGCTTGAGCGGATTGGACAGAATATTGGCGACTACGATATCGAACTCGCCGGTGGGGCATTCGTCAGGCAAGCCGTACGCGACGTCCGCGCGATTGCGCTCGCTGTTATGGCGTGCCGATTCGACCGCTTGCGGATCGATGTCGATGCCGTACACCGGATTCGCGCCGCACTTCTTCGCGAGAATCGCGAGGATGCCGGAGCCGCAGCCATAGTCGAGCACCGATTGCCCGGGCTTGACCGATTGCTCGAGCCACTCCATGCACAGGCGGGTGGTCGGATGGCTGCCGGTGCCGAATGCGAGACCCGGATCGAGTTCCAGCACGAGTGCTTCGGGGTCGGGTGCATCGTGCCACGACGGCACGACCCAGATGCGCTCGCCGATCGGAATCGGATCGAATTGCGATTGCGTGAGACGCACCCAATCCTGTTCCTCGACTTCACGTACGGTGAAAGAAGGTGCGGGATCGAGGCCCAGTTCGTTTGCCGCGGCCGTCAGCAGCACGGCCGGATCGTGTTCGGGCGCGAGCAGCGCGATCACGCGCGAACGCTGCCAGGCCGTGCGATCCGGCGTGAGACCGGGCTCGCCGAACAGCGGCTGCTCGTCGGGCGTGTCCGCGTCCGCATCTTCGACCGATACGGACAGCGCACCCAACTCGAGCAGCGCGTCGGAGAATTCCTCTGCGTGCTCGCGTGCCAGTTCGGCGATCAGTTCCCGGTAGCTCATGACTTACGCTTCTTCCGGCGCGACCTGCTGCTTCGCGGCCAACCGGTTTTCGAGGTAGTGAATGCTGGTGCCGCCTTCGACGAACTTCGCATCCAGCATCAGCTCGCGGTGCAGCGGGATGTTGGTCTGAATGCCTTCGACCACCATCTCAGACAACGCGATGCGCATCCGCTTGATCGCCTGTTCGCGCGTGGCGCCGTAAGCGATCAGCTTGCCGATCATCGAATCATAGTTCGGCGGCACGAAATAGCCATTGTAGGCGTGCGAATCGACGCGGATGCCGGGGCCGCCCGGCATGTGCCACGATGTCAAACGTCCCGGCGACGGGATGAACTTGAACGGATCTTCCGCGTTGATCCGGCATTCGATCGCATGACCCTTGAACACAATGTCGCGCTGACGGAACGCGAGCTTTTCACCGGCGGCGATGCGGATCTGTTCCTGCACGATGTCGACGCCGGTGATCAGTTCCGTCACCGGATGCTCGACCTGCACGCGCGTGTTCATTTCGATGAAGTAGAACTCGCCGTTTTCGTACAGGAACTCGAACGTACCGGCGCCAAGGTAGCCCATTTTCTTGCAGGCATCCGCACAACGATCGCCGATGCGGTCGATCAGGCGCCGCGCGATACCCGGCGCCGGCGCTTCTTCGATCACTTTCTGGTGGCGGCGCTGCATCGAGCAGTCACGCTCGCCAAGCCACACGGCATTCTTGAACGAATCGGACAGCACCTGAATTTCGATGTGCCGCGGGTTCTCCAGGAATTTCTCCATGTAGACCTGCGGATTGCCGAACGCGCGGCCGGCTTCTTCGCGCGTCATGTTGACCGCGTTGACCAGCGCCGCTTCGGTGTGGACCACGCGCATGCCGCGGCCACCGCCGCCGCCGGCGGCCTTGATGATGACCGGATAGCCGACCTGGCGGGCAATTTTCACGATCTCTTTCGGATCTTCCGGCAACGCGCCTTCGGAACCCGGCACGCACGGCACGCCGGTCTTGATCATGGTTTGCTTCGCGGTGACCTTGTCGCCCATCATCCGGATCGTTTCCGGGCGCGGGCCGATGAAGGTGAAGCCGGACTGCTCGACGCGTTCGGCAAAGTCGGCATTTTCCGACAGGAAGCCGTAGCCGGGGTGAATCGCTTCGGCATCCGTCACTTCTGCCGCGCTGATCAGCGCCGGCATGTTCAGGTAGCTCAGATTCGAAGGCGCCGGGCCGATACAGACCGCCTCGTCGGCGAGCTTCACGTACTTGGCTTCCTTGTCGGCTTCCGAATAGACGACGACTGTCTTGACGCCGAGTTCGCGGCAGGCGCGCTGGATACGAAGCGCGATCTCGCCACGATTGGCAATGAGGATTTTTTCAAACATAGCGGGTTTTCGACTCATCAATGGGCGCCGGGTTGATCACAACGCCGGCTGCCTCACAGGATCGGTCGCGCGCCTCGGAAGGGCCGGCGCGCGGGCGGCGAACGCAAAGCGTGCCGCGTCAGCCGACCACGAACAGCGGTTGGCCGTACTCGACCGCCTGGCCGTTTTCGACGAGGATTTCCTTGACCACGCCGGACTTGTCCGACTCGATTTCGTTGAGCAGCTTCATCGCTTCGATGATGCAGATCGTCTGGCCTTCCTTGACCGTGTCGCCCACCTGGACAAACGGATCGGCGCCCGGGGACGGCGCGCGGTAGAAGGTGCCGACCATCGGCGAGGTCACCACGTGGCCTTGCGGCGCGGCGGCGGCCGGTGCAGCCGGGGCGCCTGCTGCTGCGGGCGCTTCGGCGCCGCCCAGTGCCGGCATCGGCTGTGCGTATTGCGGCGCGTACGAAGCGGACGGTTGCACGTAAACCGGCGGTGCATTCTTGACGATGCGGACCTTGCCTTCGCCCTCGGTCACTTCGAGTTCGGAAATACCGGACTCGGAGACGAGGTCGATCAGAGTTTTCAGTTTACGTAGATCCATCAGGCAGCCCCTTTCAATGCGTGAAGTGCCGGCGGGGTGCGCCGCCGGCTCAAATTAGTCGTATGTGGAATTCAGCCGCGCGACGAACCGGTGGACAGCCGGTCGAGCGCGAATTCGAGCGCGTACAGATAGCCCTTCCAGCCGAGGCCGCAAATCACGCCCTCAGCCTGGTCGGAGAAATACGAGTGGTGCCGGAACGGTTCGCGGCGATGCACGTTCGACAGGTGAATCTCGACGAACGGGATGCCGACCCCCGCCAGTGCGTCCCGAATGGCCACGCTGGTATGCGTGTACGCAGCGGGATTGATCAGTATGAAATCGGTTTTTTCAGTCCGGGCGGATTGGATGCGATCGACCAGCGCGCCTTCGTGATTGCTCTGGAACGACGCGAACTCGACGCCGGCGTCCGCTGCGCGGTCCGCCAGCGCCTGATCGATCTGCGGCAACGTCACGCGGCCGTAAACCTCGGGTTCCCGGGTGCCGAGAAGGTTGAGGTTGGGGCCGTGCAGTACCAGCAATCGCGTCATGGTCGCTTCTTTTTCCGTGGAATTGGGCGCACTTTAGCGCTGATTAGAGAAACTTGTCTAGTTTCCTGCACGTGCGGATTAATTTCAGCGACTTTTCGCTGCTGCTCCGGACGTCCATCTTCCCTCAAATTCGCACGATTTGCGCGCAATATTGCGCGTTCCACCGGTATCTGAACGTCAAAGGAATGTGAAATTTAGAGCGCGTCGAGCGTCCGTTTCAGCTCTTTCGGATCGATTTGGCCTAATTTTGTCGAACGAATGTTGCCTTTTGCGTCGATGACGACGGTAAAAGGCAGTCCGCCCGCGTTATTGCCGAACGCCCGCGCCAGGTCGGCACCGCCGAATCCGGTCACATAAATCGGGTAGGCCACCTTCACCTTTTGCAGGAAGGCCTGGACATTTTTATCCGAATCTACGCCAAGTCCGACGAACTGGATTCCTTTCCTCGCATATTCGCGCTGAAGCTGCGAAAGGGCGGGCATCTCTTCGACGCACGGGCCGCACCACGACGCCCAGAAATTGACGACGATCGGGTGACCTTTGAGCAGACTCAACGACTGCGGCTTGCCGTCCACCGTGGTGACGGGCGCGGCCCACAACTGCTCGACAGCGCTTTGCTGGGTGCCAGGTTGCGCATGCGCGATCTCCGAGCCGTCGCCGTTCAGCCAGTGATTCGCCAGCACGCCGCCGCCCGCGGCGACGGCCGCCACCAGCGCGCCTGCCAGAATCCGTCTCGTATTCATTGTTGGTCTGTCTAATTAGTGGAAGAAGTGACGTCGCTATTGTCGTCGAGCAGCGCCTGAACGGCCTGCAGATTCGCGCGGGCAGTGCGGCCGCGCGCGTCGGCTCGTACCGCGCCGCGCAAATCGTCCGTCTCATACAGTGCGACGTGGATGCCCACCGGTTCTGTGCCGGGTCCTTCATCTGTGTCACGCCACAAAAAGCTCAGTGTCTCGACGTAGCCGCGCCCGGCAAAATGCCGCGTCTCCGAAACGTCGTACTGGATGTTCGCGTTCAGAAAATAGATCGCGACTTCTTTCGGGTTGTCGCAGAACGCTTGCAGATGGATGTCCGAATGTTCGCCGGCTGTGCCGCCGAGCACGGCACCCGTTAGATAGGGATTGAACGGCGCGAGCCGCTGCATCCAGTCGATTGCGACCCGTCTGAGCCGACGCAGCAGGATCGGCTGGCTGTCGCCCTGAAAGAGTGACTGATATTCGCGGATTTCTTCCTCGATCTGGTCGTTATCCGGCAGCCATTCGCCCGCGACACGGCTCTCGCCGACCACCTGCCGCGCCGCTTTACGCTTGGCCGTTGCGTAGTCCAGACCGTCTTCGGCGATCAGCCGCGCAGCCGCGATGGCGATTTCCTCGCGCACGCGCTGCGGATCGAAATGTGATTTGCGAGCCATCTGCCAATCATACTAGAGATTGACGACACGCCTTTCTGGGCGGGGCGCACCGGCTGCCCGGCTTAGGGCGATGTGAGGGCGTCGGTTACAATAGCGTCCTTTGCAGACGGTCGTTTCATCCGTTCCTGCGCTCTCCCATCCCACGACACGAAGAAACGCCCGCGCGGCACGACAGGCTTATGCACATCCACATCCTCGGCATCTGCGGCACGTTCATGGGCGGTCTCGCGGTGCTCGCGCGCGGCGCGGGTCACACCGTAACGGGCTGCGACGCCGGCGTTTATCCGCCGATGAGCACGCAACTCGAGGCGCAAGGCATTCGTCTGATCGAAGGTTACGACGCCGAGCAGTTGAACGGCCTGCAAGCGGACCTTTTTGTGATCGGCAATGTGGTCTCGCGCGGCAATCCGCTGATGGAAGCGATTCTCGACCGTGGCCTGCCGTATGTGTCCGGCCCGCAATGGCTCGGCGAGCATGTGCTGAACGGCAAATGGGTGCTGGCGGTGGCCGGCACGCACGGCAAAACGACCACCAGCTCGATGCTCACCTGGCTGCTCGAAGACGCCGGGTTGAATCCGGGCTTCCTGATCGGCGGCGTGCCGCTGAATTTCGGCGTGTCGGCGCGGCTGACCGATTCCAGCTTCTTCGTGATCGAGGCCGACGAGTACGACACGGCCTTCTTCGACAAGCGTTCCAAGTTCGTCCATTACCGTCCCAAGACCGCGGTCCTGAACAACCTCGAATTCGATCATGCCGACATTTTTCCGGATCTGGCCGCGATCGAAACGCAATTCCATCATCTGATCCGCACGGTGCCGGGCCTCGGCCGCATCGTGACGAACGGTCGCGAGGACGCGTTGGAGCGCGTGCTGACGCGCGGGTGCTGGAGCGAAGTGGAGCGATTCGGCGTGCAGGGCGGCTGGGAGACCTTGCCGGCGGAAGACGGCGTGCCGGTCGACGAACGTTTCGCCGTGTATCACAACGGCGAGCGCGTCGGCGTGGTCGAGTGGCAGGTCCAGGGTGAGCACAACCGGATGAACGCGATTGCCGCGATCGCCGCCGCGCGTCATGTCGGCGTGCCGCCGGCGCAGGCCGCCAAGTCGCTGGGCAGCTTCCGCAACGTCAAGCGTCGCATGGAAGTGCGCGGCAGTGTCGACGGCGTGACCGTCTACGACGACTTCGCCCATCATCCGACCGCGATCGAAACCACGGTGGCCGGGCTGCGCGCGCGCGTGGGCCGCGAACGCACGCGGATTCTCGCGGTGCTCGAGCCGCGCTCGAACACCATGAAGCTCGGCGTGATGAAAGCGCAGCTGCCGGAAAGTCTGGCCGACGCCGAGCTCGTGTTCGGTTACGGCGCGCCGAGCGGCCGCGACGCGCTCGGCTGGAATCTCGGCGAAGCGCTCGCGCCGCTCGGCGGCAAGGCGCAGGCGTTCGACAATCTCGATGCGCTGGTCAAAGCGGTGGTGCACGCCGCGCGCCCCGGCGATCAGATTCTGGTGATGAGTAACGGCGGCTTCGGCGGCGTGCATCAGAAGCTGCTCGACGCGCTTTCCGCGCGAGGCACGTCGTGATCCTTTATCTGCACGGTTTCCGCTCGTCGCCGAACTCGTTCAAGGCGCGCGTGCTGGCGGCGCGACTTGCCGAACTAGGCCGCGGTGGCGAGTGGTGTTGTCCGATGCTGCCGGTTTCGCCGTTCGAGACGGTGGCGCTCGCCGAATCGCTGGTGGCTGCCGCGGGCGCCGAGCGCGTGACACTGATCGGCAGTTCGCTCGGCGGCTATTTCGCTACCTGGCTGGCGGAGAAGCACGGCTGGCCGGCAGTGCTGCTGAACCCGGCGGTCGTGCCGCAGCGCGACCTGAGCGCGTACCTCGGCGAGCAGCCGTTGTGGCATGGCGGCGGCAGCATCGTCGTCGAGCCGCACCATCTGGACGAGTTGCGCGCGCTCAGCGTCGCGTCGATCACGCGGCCCGAACGCTATTATTTGATGGCGGCCACCGGCGACGAAGTGCTCGATTACCGCGAAATGCTCGCGCACTATCCCGGCGCCCGCACTACGCTGATCGAAGGCGGCGACCACGCGATCAGCGAGTTCGAGCAATACGTCGACGAGGTGCTGGCCTTTTGCGATGCGGAAGATGTCGAACCGCCGGCACCACGCGAGGCTGCCTGACAACCGAGGCCAAGGCTTATATCTCACGAGATTCATGCCGCCGGCGCGCGAATATCGCGCTGCGGCCCCACTACCACGAACACGTTGCCGTGCCGCGCACGCAGTGACCGACAATCGAACAAAGTCGGGCGCGCCGGCAGATGCAAGTCAGAACGAGAGTATTGAGTGAACGTTTTCTTTGAGGAATCGGGCAGTTTCAAGGCGGGCAGCGTGCTGTCGCGCCAAGGCGACGCGTTTCAAGTCGAGTTGCCGGGCGGCCGGCGCGCCAAGGTGCGCGCGAAAGATGTGCTGATCGAATTCGAGAAACCGACCGCGGCCGAGTTGATGCAGCAAGCCGACGCCGCCGCACAGGACATCGATCTGGACTTCCTGTGGGAATGCGCGCCTGAAGACGAATTCCCGTTCGCCACGCTGGGCGCCGAGTACTTCGGCGAGGGCTTTGGTCCGATCGAACGCGCGGCGCTGGTGTTGCGCATGCACGGCGCGCCGGTGTACTTCCGCCGCAAGGGCCGCGGCATGTATCAACGCGCGCCGCAGGAGCAACTGAAAATGGCGCTCGCCGGGCTGGAACGCAAACGCCAGCAGGCGCTGGTGCAGGCCGGCTATGAGGAAGAACTGAAAGCCGGCCGTCTGCCCGAGGCGTTCGCCGGCGCCAAAGCGCTGGCGTTGCTGACGAAGCCCGACAAGAACACGATCGAATACAAGGCGCTCGAAGGCGCGGCCGCGGCGCGCGGCATTTCGCAGGCGCGCCTGATGCTCGAATGCGGCGGCATTCCGTCAGCGCGCGCGCTGCATGAGGCGAAATTCCTTTCGGAGTTTTTCCCGCACGGCACCGGTTTCCCGCCGGTCAGCGTCGGCACCTTGCCGGAAGATCTGCCGGAAGCCCTTGTAGAGGCGTTCTCGATCGACGACGTCACCACCACTGAAATCGACGATGCGTTTTCCGTCGAGCATCTGGCCGACGGCCGCGTGCGGATCGGCGTGCACATCGCCGCGCCGGCGCTCGGCATCGAGCGTGGCGACGACGTCGATGCGATCGCACGCACGCGTTTGTCGACTGTCTATATGCCGGGGGACAAGATCACGATGCTGCCCGATAGCATCGTCGAAGCGTTCACGCTGGCTGAAGGCGGCTTGCGGCCCGCCTTGTCGCTGTATGTGATTGTCAATCGCGAGACGCAGGAGATCGTGGCGAGCGAAACGCGAGCCGAACGCGTGTTCATCAAGAACAATCTGCGCCACAATACGCTCGACGAACTGGTGACCGAAGAGGCGCTCGCCGCCGGCAGCGGCGACTATCCGCACAAGGACGACATCGCCGTGCTGTGGCCGTTCGCGCAGGCGCTGTTCGAAAAACGTCAGACCGCGCGTGCCGGTTACGGTTTGCGCCGCGAAGTGCAACGCAACACCGATTTCAATTTCTACGTCGAAGGCGAGCACATCACGATCACGCCGCGCCGGCGCGGTTCGCCGCTCGATACGATCGTGGCTGAGCTGGCGATTCTGGCCAACTCGTCGTGGGGGGCGTTCCTGCACGACCACGGCGTGCCGGGCATCTACCGTACGCAGCGCGCGTTCGGCGTGCCGAGCGGTCCGAAGCGCACCCGCATGCAGACCAACGCCGCGCCGCACGAAGGTTTGGGCGTCACGCAGTACGCGTGGAGCACGTCGCCGTTGCGCCGCTATGTCGACCTGGTGAACCAGTGGCAACTGCTCGCATGCGTGCAGCACGGCGTGACCGCGAAGCTGGCCGCGCCGTTCAAGCCGAAGGACGCCGATCTGTTCGCCGTCGTGCAAGGCTTTGACGACACGTACACCGCCTATGCCGACCACCAGCGCCGCATGGAGTACTTCTGGTGCCTGCGTTGGCTGAAGCAGGAGAACCGGAAGCAGGTGGTGGCGTCGGTGGTGAAGGGCGATCTGGTGCGCCTCGAAGAGATTCCGTTGCTGTTGCACGTGCCGGGCCTCGGCGTGCACGCACGCGGTACGCGTTTGCAGATGGAAGTGATGTCGATCGACGAATTGACCGTCGAAGCGTCCGTGCGCTTGCTGCATGTGCTGGATGCGCCGACTGTGACGAGCGGCGCCGAGGCTGAAGAAGCCGACGAGGCGGATGAAGGCGAAGAAGAGATCGTCGACGCCGGCGACGAAAGCGCCGAAGGCGAAGCCGAGGCACAAGCCGAAGCGGACCTCGATGGCGGTGCGGCTGCACAGGGCGACGCCGAGAACGGCGAAGGCGCCAGCGATGCGGCGAACGATCAGCACGTAGCGGAGCCGGGACGATGAGCGCCAACCAGGTACGTGATCGCTACGCGGTAATCGGCAATCCGGTCGCTCACAGCAAATCGCCGTTCATACATGGACGTTTTGCCGTGCAGACTGGCGAGCCGATCGAGTATGGTCACTTGCTCGCGCCGGTCGACGCCTTCGCGCCGCACGTGCGTGCTTTCGTCGAAGCGGGCGGTCGCGGCCTCAACGTAACCGTGCCGTTCAAGCTGGACGCGCACGCCTTCGCCGACACGCTGTCGCCGCGCGCGGCGGCGGCTGGCGCGGTGAACACGTTGCGCGTCGATGCGACCGGCATTTACGGCGACAACACGGATGGCTTCGGTCTCGTGCGCGACATCGAAGTGAATCTCGGCGTGCCGCTGAAGGGCGCGCGCATCCTGCTGCTGGGCGCGGGCGGCGCGGCGCGTGGCGTGGTGCTGCCGATGCTCGAGCGTATGCCGCACACGCTGACGATCGTCAACCGCACGGCCGCGAAGGCGGAAGCGCTGGTCGAGCAGTTCGCGCAAGCCGCGCGCGACACGGCATGCTGCCTGACGGGCGGCAGCGCGCGGGCCATCGAAGCGGGTGAGTACGACGTGATCGTCAACGCGACCGCGGGCAGTCTCGACGCGTCGCTGCCGGAATGCGACGACCGCGCGTTCGGCGCGGGCACGCTGGCCTACGACATGATGTACGGCGCGCAGCCGACGGTGTTTATGGAGCACGCGCGCACACTGGGCGCACGCGGTGCCGATGGTCTTGGCATGCTGGTCGAACAGGCCGCCGAGTCATTTTTTGTATGGCGCGGCGTGCGGCCTGACGGCGCGCCGGTGCTGGCCGAATTGCGAGCGCTGCTGACTGCGCCGCTGCGCGCGTAGGCGAGCGCTTTACGCTTCAGAACTCACCGACGCGAGGACTGTGACCACGATGACTGCAACGCGGCGCGCGAGCCGGCGAGGTCCGGTGCGATGGATTGTTTACCTGGGCGCGGTGGTGGCGATTGCGTGGTTCGCGACGCAGCTCTTCTATTTCGCGCAGATTGCGGTGTGGAATTACATCAATCCTCAATCGACCGCGTTTATGCGCTCGGATGCGTGGCGCTTGTCCGAAGATCGGCCTGATTTGTCGGTGCAGCATGCGTGGGTGCCGTACGAACAGATTTCGCACAATCTGAAGCGGGCGATTATCGCTTCCGAAGACGCGAATTTTGTTAATAACAACGGGTATGAGACGGACGCCATTTTGCAGGCGTGGGAGCGGAATAAGGCCAAAGGCAGGATTGTTCGAGGCGGCTCGACGATTACCCAGCAGCTGGCGCGGAATCTGTTTTTGTCCCGGGAGAAGAGTTATATCCGCAAGGGGCAGGAGCTGATCATTACCTGGATGCTCGAGACCCTGATGGACAAGCAACGGATCTTTGAGATTTATCTCAACTCCGTTGAGTGGGGAAATGGCGTTTATGGCGCCGAGGCGGCGGCTCATTATTACTATAAGACTTCGGCCGATAAGTTGACTGCTGCGCAGTCGGCCCGGTTGGCCGTGATGTTGCCGCGGCCCAAGTATTTTGACGAGCACAGGGGCTCGGGGTATCTCGCTCAGCGATCGCGCGTGATTGCGCGGCGGATGGGGGCCGCTGAGTTGCCGGATTAGGTTTTTTTGCGCGTAGCGGTTGATTGGGGTGTTTGCCTACGGCGTTGGCTTTTCCTTGAACTTGTTTGCCTTCGTGGCGCTTATCTCTGTGTGCCTGCGGTGTTGGCCTTTCCTTGTTTTGTTATTGGTCTATTAGCGTTCCCCCTGTGCGGGGGAGCACCTACTTTTCTTTGCCTGCCGCAAAGAAAAGTAGGCAAAAGAAAGCGGCTCAAACCGCTAACTTTTAAGCGGGTCCCCCGGCTTGGAGGAGGCAGTGGCACATCTGGAATCAGTGTTCCCGCACACTCCACGCTGGTGACAAGGCAGTCATACTTCCGGCGGCGCTGCGCGCGCCGTGGTGGTACTTCTCAACACCGATCGCGGATGCACGCGTCCGGCATCATTCCTCCCACTCCGCACTGCGTGCGCCGCGGACGGGTCTGCATGGGAAATCAGTGGCGTCGTTTGTGCGCATTGAGGGCCATCGGCTTCGCCTCGGCGAGGCGCTGAAATTGATCTGTGTTTTTGATGTGCCGAAGTTTCAATTGTGACCACTCCGCCGGGTGACACGTCGGCGCTAAAAGCGATAGACGATTTGCGGGATACGTAACGCCCGCCTGTTAATTCGGCGGGACGCAGAATATAGCTACGACTTGAGAAGTACCACGGCGGTCGCCTTAACGAGTCGCGGAAACGACCAGACGGTTTTGTGAAGCACCGCTACGGCGCGCGCAGCGCCGCCGGAAGTATGACTGCCTTGTCACCAGCGTGGAGTGTGCGGGAACACTGATTCCAGATGTGCCACTGCCTCCTCCAAGCCGGGGAACCCGCTTAAGAATTAGCGGTTTGAGCCGCTTTCTTTTGCCTACTTTTCTTTGCGGCCGGCAAAGAAAGGTAGGTGCCCCCCCGCACAGGGGGAACGCTAATAGACCAATAACAAAACAAGGAAAGGCCAACGCCGCAGGCACACGGAGACAAGCGCCGCGAAGGCAATCAGAACAAGGAAAGGCCACCGCCACAAGCAAACACCCAACCCCGGCCCCCGGCAAGGAAAAAATCCCATTATATGAATCAAACACTCACATATTGGAGATTTCTAAAAAACCGCCCTACAATCCAACCCAACACGCGCCGCGAGTGGGAAAGAGCAGAAAGAGTCAGACCCACGCCTGCGACAGCGACTGCAAAAAAACCGGAGACAAAGCCAAACCATGCCTAAGACCCAAAGGCAGCACTGCCACGCCGCGCGCAGCGGCAAACCCCAAGGCCACCTCTCCGGTCCCGCGCTGTAAGCGCAAAAAACCAACTCCATAGCGAATCGCCATGAACAAAGCGATGCCTACTCACGCAGCAAGCGCGCCCGAGCCCGACTTCGCGCCGGCGGCGGATCACGCGCGCAGCGCGGACACAACCCCGCGCGCCAGCGCTCAGCCCACCGTGGTCGACGAAATCGCCCTCCCCAGCACGCTGCTGGACATCACCCCGCAACAAGCCGGCACACAAACACTTTTGCGCGGTCTGGCGATTCTCGAAGCCGCCGCCGCCGGCGTGCGCGACCTGCGGACCTTCGGCGCCGCGCTCGGCACCACCCGCAGCACCACGCATCGGCTGGTGAGCAGCCTCGTACAGGCGCGCTACCTGCGGCAGGTGCAAGGCGGCTATCTGCTTGGCCCGAAGCTGATCGAACTCGGCACCATCGCGCTCGAACAGATGCCGCTTACCGCCGTCGCGCGTCCGCACCTCGAATCGCTCGCGGAACAGACGCTCGATACGATCCATCTCGGCGTGCGCGATGGCGACGACGTGCTGTATATCGACAAGATCCCCGGCACCCGTGGTCTGGAAATGCGCTCGCGCGTCGGTCACCGGATGCCGCTCGCGTCGACCGGCATCGGCAAAGCCATGATGCTCGACCTCACGCCGGACGTCTGGCAGTCGCTCTTCGAAGCCTCGCGGCGCGCGCTCGCCGGCGTCAGCTTCAAGCCGGATAACCGCCCCGACGCGCAGACCTTCATGCAGCGCATGACCAACTACGCCGCCGGTGGCTATACCTTCGACCTCGAAGAAAACGAAGCGTCAATCCGTTGCGTCGCCGCGCCCGTGCGCGATGCGTCGGGTGCCGTGGTGGCGGCGCTGTCGGTGGCGAGCACGATCCCGTACATGTCGCTCGAACGCATGGATGAACTGATTCCGGTGGTGCAGCGCGAAGCGCGCGCGATCTCGGAAGAACTCGGTTGGCGCGCGCCCCAACCGGCGACCCGCAGGATCAAACGATGAACCAAGGGGGCTCTCTCACGCCGGCAGTCGATCACGCCGTTGCCGCCGGCACCGCCAACGTCGACGCGAACGCCAACCTCGAGCGCGCAGTGCTGATCGGGCTCGATTGGGGCACGACGTCGCTGCGCGCGTATCTGTTCGACGCCGCGGGCAAGCTGCTGGCGTCGCGTGCATCGACGGCCGGCATCATGAATCTGCCGCGCAGCGCCGAGCAAGGCGGCTTCGACGCGGCCTTCGACGAAGCGTGCCGCAGCTGGCTCGAACATGCACCCGGTCTGCCGGTGATCGCGGCAGGCATGGTCGGCAGCGCGCAAGGCTGGGTCGAAGCGCCCTACGTCGAAGCGCCGGCGGATACCGACACGCTGGTTGCCGGCATCGTCCGCGTGACGGCGGCGTGCGGCGCGACGCTGCATATCGTGCCGGGCGTGCTGCAATGCGGCGAACTGCCGAACGTGATGCGCGGCGAGGAAACGCAGGTTTTCGGCGCGCTCGGTGAAGACCCGGCCTCCGCGGATAGCGGCAAACGCGCACTGATCGGCTTGCCGGGCACGCACGCGAAATGGGTCGTTGTACAAGCAGGCCGCATCGAACGCTTTCATACCTTCATGACCGGTGAGGTGTTCGCGGCATTGCGTGAACACACGATCCTCGGCCGCACGATGACCACGCCGGATCGTCCGGATAACGCTGCATTCCTGCACGGCGTGAACATCGCGCGCGAGAAAGGCCAGGCAGGTCTGCTCGCGACCGTATTCAGCGCCCGCGCGCTCGGCCTGACAGGACAACTGTCGCGTGAACAGCAGCCGGACTATTTGTCGGGATTGCTGATCGGTCACGAGCTCGCCGGCCTCGACGCCGAACTCGCGCAACAGCAAAACCCGCTCAAGGGGCAGGCCTTGCGTCTGATCGGCAACGAAGCACTGTGCGAGCGTTATCGCCTCGCGCTGACGCAATTCGGCTGCACTCAGGCGGAACTGGTGAAGCATGCCACCGAGCGCGGCTTGTGGCGCGTCGCCACCCAGGCGGGGCTCGTCAGCCCGGCCGCCCATGCGGTGCATACGGGCTAACCGGCAGCGCCGCCGCACATGGAACAAGGAAACGACATGCAACCTCACATCAATCTGCCCGCTCCGTACATGCCGCACGCGGGCCTGATCGCGGCGTTCGAGGTGTGTCCGCTGATCGCGATCATGCGCGGCGTCACGCCAGCCGATGCGGCCGATCACGGCCAGGCGCTGTACGAAGCGGGTTTTCGGATCGTCGAAGTGCCCTTGAATTCGCCCCAGCCGTTCGACAGCATCGCGGCGATCCGCAAGGCGTTGCCGGCCGATGCGATCGTCGGCGCAGGCACGGTGCTGCATCCGAGTTTCGTCACCGATGTGAAGTCGGCAGGCGGCGAATTGATCGTGATGCCGCATAGCGATCCGGACGTGGTGAGCGCCGCGAAGGCACAAGGTCTGGCGTGCGCGCCGGGCGTCGCGACGCCGAATGAAGCATTCATCGCGCTGAAAAACGGCGCCGACGTGCTGAAGATGTTCCCCGCGGAACAACTCGGCTGCCAGGTCGTGAAGGCATGGCGCGCGGTGATCGCGGCGCAAGTGCCGCTGGTGCCGGTCGGAGGGATCACGCCGGACAACATGGGGCCGTTTCTGAGCGCCGGCGCAAACGGTTTCGGTCTCGGCTCGGCGCTGTACAAGCCGGGTCAGAGCGCGGCGGTGACGGCCTCGCACGCGAAGGCGTTCATCAACGGTTTGCGTATCGCCAAGTCTGGCGCGAAGAAATGAAACGGCTCGCCGACAAGGTCGCGTTGATCACGGGCGCCGGGCGCGGCATCGGCGCGGCGATTGCGCTCGCGTTTGCGCGCGAAGGCGCGACGGTCGTGCTGGCTGAACTGGATATCGAAACCGCGCGGCAAACGGCGGAGCAGATCGAGGCGCAAACCGGCGCGCGCGTGTTGGCGGTGCACACCGACGTCACGCAAGCGGCGTCGGTTCAGCATGCGGTGAGCGAGGCCGAAGCTGCGTTCGGCGCACTCGACGTGCTGGTGAACAATGCCGGCATCAACGTGTTCTGCGATCCGCTGACGATGACCGACGACGACTGGCGCCGCTGTTTCGCAGTCGATCTGGATGGCGTCTGGAACGGTTGCCGCGCGGTGTTGCCGGGGATGGTGAAACGCGGCGCGGGCAGCATCGTGAATATCGCGTCGACGCATGCGTTCAAGATCATTCCGGGCTGCTTTCCGTACCCGGTCGCGAAGCACGGCGTCATTGGCCTCACGCGCGCGCTCGGCATCGAATACGCGCCGCGCAACGTGCGGGTCAACGCGATCGCACCCGGTTACATCGAAACGCAGTTGACGCATGACTGGTGGAACGAACAAGCCGATCCGGCGGCGGCCCGGCAAGCGACGCTCGACTTGCAGCCGATGAAGCGCATCGGCCGCCCTGAAGAAGTGGCGATGACGGCGGTGTTCCTCGCCTCGGACGAAGCGCCGTTTATCAACGCCGCCTGCATCACCGTGGATGGCGGCCGCTCGGCGCTGTATCACGACTGACCGTAGCAAAGCAGTACGCAATAAAAAGAGTGAGTTCGCCGGGCGACGCGCTGGCCGCGTGTGTCACAACCGGTACAAGAAAACGCGGCCAATACCTTCTCGTTATCAATTAGTCAGGAGACACGCATCATGAAACGAAGAATTTTCCTTACGCTGGCAGCCGCAGCGGCGGGTGTGCTCTTCAACGCACCGGTCGCGCAAGCCGCCGATCCGGTGAAGATCGGCTTCCTCGTGAAGCAGCCGGAAGAACCGTGGTTCCAGGACGAGTGGAAGTTTGCCGAAATCGCCGCCAAGGAGAAGGGCTTCACGCTCGTGAAGATCGGCGCGCCGTCGGGCGAGAAGGTGATGAGCGCTATCGACAACCTCTCTGCTCAGAAAGCGCAAGGCTTCGTGATCTGCACGCCCGACGTCAAGCTCGGACCGGGCATCGTCGCGAAGGCGAAGGCCGACGGCCTGAAGATGATGACGGTCGACGACCGTCTGGTGGACGGCGCGGGCAAGCCGATCGCCTCCGTGCCGCACATGGGCATCTCGGCGTACAACATCGGCAAGCAGGTCGGCGACGGTCTGGCCGCGGAAATCAAGAAGCGCGGCTGGGACATGAAGGATGTGGGCGCGATCGACGTGACCTACGAGCAACTGCCGACCGCGCATGACCGCACCACGGGCGCCACCGACGCACTGGTCGCCGCCGGCTTCCCGAAGGCCAACATCATCGCCGCGCCGCAAGCGAAGACCGATACGGAAAACGCTTTCAACGCCGCCAACATCGCACTGACCAAAAACCCGCAGTTCAAGCACTGGATCGCTTACGCGCTGAACGACGAAGGCGTGCTCGGCGCGGTGCGCGCAGCGGAAGGCCGCGGCTTCAAGGCGGACAACATGATCGGTATCGGCATCGGTGGTTCGGAGTCGGCGCTCAACGAGTTCAAGAAGCCGTCGCCCACGGGCTTTTTCGGCACCGTGATCATCAGCCCGAAGCGTCACGGCGAAGAAACCTCGACGCTGATGTACGACTGGATCACGCAAGGCAAGGAACCGCCGGCTCTGACGCTGACCAGCGGCATGCTGGCCACGCGTGAGAACGTCGGCGAAGTGCGCGAGAAGATGGGCCTCGCGTCGAAGTAAGTAGTTTTGCCGTGAGATGAACTGCCGGTGCGGGTGTTTTCTTCACCAAAGAAGGCGCGCACCGGCAGCAGCAACAGAAGAAGCTGTTGAGACAGACCGTACTTGTGCCCGCAAGGTCTATGAGGCACACCGGGCACGGTTCACATGAAGCAGCAACTAACTTGCATGGGACCGGAGTAAGCGCTTTGCATGGGACCAGAGTAACGCACTATGGGACCGGAGTAAGCGCTAAAGCGCTAACTCCGGTCGACAACTTTGTATGGGACGGGAGTAAGCGCTAAAGCGCTAACTCCCGTCGACACAGGAGGCGAAGTGTCAGCGACGCTACGTTTTGACAATATCGGCAAAGTCTTTCCAGGCGTGCGCGCGCTCGACGGTGTGTCCTTCGACGTCAACGTCGGCCAGGTGCACGGCCTGATGGGCGAAAACGGCGCAGGGAAATCGACCCTGCTGAAGATTCTCGGCGGTGAATACCAGCCGGACTCGGGTCGCGTGATGATCGACGGCAACGAGGTGCGCTTCACGAGCGCAGCTTCGTCGATCGCGGCGGGGATCGCGGTGATTCACCAGGAACTGCAATACGTGCCCGATCTGACGGTCGCGGAAAATCTGCTGCTTGGCCAGCTGCCGAATTCGCTCGGCTGGGTCAACAAGCGCGAGGCAAAACGCTTCGTGCGCGAACGCCTCGAAGCGATGGGCGTGGCGCTCGATCCGAATGCGAAGCTGAGGAAGCTGTCGATCGCGCAACGGCAGATGGTTGAAATCTGCAAGGCGCTGCTGCGCAACGCGCGCGTGATTGCACTGGACGAACCGACTAGCTCGCTGTCGCATCGCGAGACCGAAGTGCTGTTCAAGCTGGTGCGCGATCTGCGTGCGGACAACCGCGCGATGATCTACATCTCGCACCGGATGGACGAGATTTACGAGCTGTGCGACGCGTGCACGATCTTCCGCGACGGCCGCAAGATCGCCTCGCATCCGACGCTCGAAGGCGTGAAGCGCGAGACGATCGTCAGTGAAATGGTCGGGCGTGAAATCGCCGACATCTACAGCTATTCGGCACGGCCGCTCGGCGAAGTGCGTTTCGCCGCGAAGGCGATCGAAGGGCATGCGCTCGCGCAGCCGGCCAGCTTCGAAGTGCGGCGCGGCGAGATCGTCGGCTTTTTCGGATTGGTGGGCGCGGGACGCAGCGAGCTGATGCACCTGGTGTACGGCGCGGATCACAGGAAGGGCGGCGAATTGCTGCTCGACGGCAAGCCGATCAAGGTGCGCAGCGCGGGCGAAGCCATTAAACACGGCATCGTGTTGTGTCCGGAAGATCGCAAGGAAGAAGGCATCGTCGCGATGGCGAGCGTGTCGGAGAACATCAATATCAGTTGCCGCCGTCACTATCTGCGCGCCGGGATGTTCCTCGACCGCAAGAAAGAGGCGGAAACCGCGGACCGTTTCATCAAGCTGCTGAAGATCAAGACGCCGAGCCGCCGCCAGAAGATTCGTTTTCTGTCGGGCGGCAACCAGCAGAAGGCGATTCTGTCGCGCTGGCTGGCCGAGCCGGATCTGAAAGTGGTGATTCTCGACGAGCCGACGCGCGGTATCGATGTCGGTGCGAAGCATGAGATCTATAACGTGATCTATCAGCTTGCCGAACGCGGCTGCGCGATCGTGATGATTTCGTCGGAATTGCCGGAAGTGCTCGGCGTGTCCGACCGGATCGTCGTGATGCGCCAGGGCCGGATTTCCGGCGAATTGTCGCGCAAGCAAGCCACTGAACAAACGGTGCTGAGCCTCGCATTGCCGCAAAGCTCCACCGCGCTGCCCGCGACCCAGCAAGCGGCCTGAACATTATCTGGACGAAAGTCCGCAACCCGTGGGGAACGGGAGGAGTCTTCAACATGCAAGCCAGAGAAAACCTCGCGCAACAGGCCGCCAAAAGCGCCGCCGAAGCGCTGATTCCGCAAAGTAACGACAAGGCGAAATGGTGGCAGCAGATCACCGAATACAGTCTGATCGTGATCTTCGTGCTGATGTTCATCACGATGTCGCTGACCGTCGATCACTTCTTCTCGATCGAGAACATGCTCGGCCTCGCGCTGTCGATCTCGCAGATCGGCATGGTCGCGTGCACGATGATGTTCTGTCTGGCGTCGCGCGATTTCGACTTGTCGGTGGGTTCGACGGTCGCGTTCGCCGGCGTGCTGTGCGCGATGGTGCTGAACGCGACCGGCAATACGTTCATCGCCATCGTCGCTGCGGTGTTCGCGGGCGCGGTGATCGGTTTCGTCAACGGCGCGGTGATTGCGTATCTGCGCATCAACGCGCTGATTACGACGCTGGCGACGATGGAAATCGTCCGCGGTCTCGGCTTTATCGTCTCGCACGGACAGGCCGTCGGCGTGTCGTCGGATACGTTTATCGCGTTGGGCGGCCTGAGCTTCTTCGGCGTGTCGCTGCCGATCTGGGTCACGCTGCTGTGCTTCATCGTGTTCGGCGTGATGCTCAATCAGACGGTGTACGGCCGCAATACGCTGGCGATCGGCGGTAATCCGGAGGCGTCGCGTCTGGCCGGTATCAACGTCGAGCGCACACGTGTTTATATCTTCCTGATTCAAGGCGCGGTCACCGCGCTCGCCGGTGTGATTCTTGCGTCGCGGATTACGTCGGGTCAGCCGAACGCTGCCGAAGGCTTCGAATTGAACGTGATTTCGGCGTGTGTGTTGGGCGGCGTGTCGCTGCTCGGCGGCCGCGCGACGATCTCGGGTGTGGTGATCGGCGTGCTGATCATGGGCACGGTCGAGAACGTGATGAACCTGATGAACATCGACGCGTTCTATCAGTACCTCGTGCGTGGCGCGATCCTGCTTGCGGCCGTGCTGCTCGATCAGTTGAAGAACCGCGGATCGCGGGACTAAACCCGGGCGCAAAACTGCGATCGATTGGCGACCAAAACTTTGCTTTAAGAGGAATCGAACAATGTCGTCTCCGGCCAATGCAAACGCCCGCCTCGCGGATAACGCGTTCGCGCGCTATCCGAGTCTCGTCGACCGCACGGTGTTGATCACGGGCGGCGCGACCGGTATCGGTGCATCGTTCGTCGAGCATTTCGCAGCGCAAGGCGCGCGCGTCGCGTTCTTCGATATCGATGCGACCGCGGGCGAAGCGCTCGCCGATGAACTCGGCGATTCGAAACACAAGCCACTGTTCTTACCGTGCGATCTGACCGATATCGACGCGCTGCGCAAAGCGGTCGCCGATGTGAAAGCCGCAATCGGCCCGATCCAGGTGCTGGTGAATAACGCGGCAAACGATCGCCGTCATTCGATCGGCGAAGTGACGCCCGAGTTTTTCGATGCGGGTATCGCAGTGAATATCCGCCATCAGTTTTTCGCGGCGCAAGCGGTGATGGAGGACATGAAAGCGGTCAATGCGGGGTCGATCATCAACCTCGGTTCGATCAGCTGGATGCTGAAGAACGGCGGTTATCCGGTGTACGTGATGTCGAAATCGGCGGTGCAGGGTTTGACGCGCGGTTTGGCGCGCGACCTCGGTCCGTTCAACATCCGTGTCAATACGCTGGTGCCGGGCTGGGTGATGACGGAGAAGCAGAAGCGGCTATGGCTCGACGACGCCGGCCGGCGCTCGATCAAGGAAGGCCAGTGCATCGATGCCGAATTGCAGCCCGCCGACCTTGCGCGCATGGCGCTGTTTCTCGCCGCCGACGACAGCAGGATGATCACTGCGCAGGACATCGTCGTGGACGGAGGCTGGGCGTGAGCACGACGTTGCGCTCGCATCGCGCGGCGTTGCTGATCGATGCGAAATGCACGCTCGGCGAAGGCGCGACGTGGTGCGCAAAAACCGGCCGCTTCTACTGGACCGATATCGAGGGCGCGCGGCTGTGGCGCTATGACCCGAGCGACGGTCGCAGCACGTTCTGGCGGATGCCCGAGCGCCTCGCGACCTTCGCGCTGTGCGCCGATCCGCATTACCTGTTGCTCGGTTTGGCCACGCACCTGGCGTTTTTCGATCTCGCGACCGGCCAGACGCGGCGTATCGCCGATGTCGAGCCAGGTCTGAACACGCGCGTGAACGATGGCCGCTGCGATCGTCAGGGACGTTTTGTGTTCGGTACGAAAGACGAAGGCTCGCCGCTGAAACCGGTCGGCGGGTTTTACCGCCTGAATCGCGATTTGTCGCTGGAGCGCTTGCCGCTGCCCGCGCCGGCCATCTCGAACAGCATCGCGTTCAGTCCGGATGGCGCGACGATGTACTACTGCGATTCGCCGGCCCGCGAAATCCGTGCCTGCGACTATCGCGTGGACGGCAGCGTCGCCAACGACCGCGTCTTCACCACGCTGACGGACGCCACCGGCGAGCCCGATGGCTCGACGGTCGATCGCGACGGCGGGTTATGGAACGCGCAATGGGGCGGAAACCGGGTCGTGCGTTATGGCCCCGACGGCGTCGAAACGGAACGCGTCGACGTGCCGACGGTGCAGCCGAGCTGCGTCGCATTCGGCGGTCCCTCAAGGGGACTTCCTTCGGGGCGCCCCCCAAGGGGACTTCCTCCGGGGCGCGCGCAGTTGGGCACGCTGTATATCACGAGCGCGCGCATCGACCTCGATGCCACTGCACTCGCCGGCGACTCACGTGCGGGTGGTGTGTTTATCGCAACACCTGGGCGGCGGGGTTTGCCCGAACCGGTGTTCCAAGGCGCGCCCGCATAGCGCAGAATGACGCTGCCTCGTTCGATGAGGTAGCGGTGTATCGCAGATAGCAATGAATTCGACGGTGAATCAAGCGTTGATGTCGCAAACTCGGTGGCAGTAAATCGGCAGCATGCAGTTCGGACCCAGAGGCGACCGGTTCAAAAAATCGCCCAACAGCATCCGTCAGCGATGACGGCAACGTCCCACGCCTCTCGATGGAGCCAGATATGACTGTTGCGAATCTTGTTTCCACACCTGCTCAAAGCCGACGCGCGCGACTCGCCGCAGCGGCCAATCCGGTGCTTCCGGGTCCCAGTACCTCCGCGGTCGCGGTTGGCGAAACGAGCGGCGGGGAACTCGCCTGCATCACGCTCGCCAACGCGCATCTGCGGCTCGACGTCGCGCCGACGCTCGGCGGCGGCGTCACCCGTTTCGACTGGCGCAACGACGGCGCGCTCACGCCGATCTTTCGCCGCTGCCGCCACGTCGGCGCCGATACCCAGCCGAACCAGCTTGCCTGCTATCCGTTGCTGCCGTATTCGAACCGGATCGGCGGCGGCCATTTCAATGTCGCGGGACGGCGTGTCGACGTGCCGCGCAACCGCGCTGAAGAGCCGTTGCCGATTCACGGCGACGGCTGGCAGTCGGCGTGGCAGGTCGCCGATGCGGATCGCGAAAACGTGCGTCTGACGCTCGATCGCCGCGAGGGCAAACCGTACGCGTTTCGCGCCACCCAAACCTACACGCTGGATGGGCCCACGCTCGTCGTCACGCTGGAGATCGAGAACGCCGGCCGTGAGGCGCTGCCTTTCGGGCTGGGCGTCCATCCGTTTTTCGTCCGCGACGCGGATACCGAACTCTCGGCGGCGGCCGGCGGCCTGTGGCTTGCCGGCGACGACTGGCTGCCGGTGCGCCACGTGCCGACGCCACCCGCGTGGCAATTCGGCGTGGCGTATCCGTTGCCCGAGGCCATCGTCAATCATGCTTTCACCGGCTGGAGCGGGCAGGCGGCGGTGGTGTGGCCGAAGCGCCGCCTGTCGCTGACGATCGCCGCCGATACCGACTACTACGTGCTGTACACGCCGCCCGGCGAGGACTTCTTCTGCTTCGAGCCGGTCGATCATCCGATCAATGCGATGAATCTGGCGGGCGGCGCGTGCGAGAACGGCATGACGATGTTGGGACGCGGCGAGCGGCTGACGCGCTCGTTCCGCTTTACCGTCGAACGTACCGGTTTGCGTTCGATGCCCGGGGCGCGCGGTTCGCGGCGGCGGCAGTAGGCGCGCGGGGCGGCACTGCACGACGCGCAATGACGCGCGCGTGGCCCGCCGCGCGGGACGGGTAAAATACGCGCCTCTTCCGTTATCGGCTCGCCGCGAGACTCACCATGTCCAATTTCATCCAGACACTCAACGACGCCTGGCAGCGCACGAACTCGCTGCTGTGCGTCGGCCTCGATCCCGAGCCCAGCAAATTCCCGGGCGCGCTCGCCGGCCGTCCCGAAGCGATTTTCGATTTCTGCCGCGCGATCGTCGACGCGACGGCGCCGTATGCCTCGTCGTTCAAGCCGCAGATCGCGTACTTCGCCGCTCATCGCGCGGAAGACCAGCTCGAGCAGCTGATCGCGCACATTCATGCGCACCACCCGGGCCTGCCGGTGATTCTGGACGCCAAGCGCGGCGACATCGGCAGCACCGCCGAACAGTACGCGCGCGAGGCTTTCGAGCGCTATCGGGCGGACGCGGTGACGGTGAATCCGTATATGGGTTTCGATTCGATCGAGCCGTATCTGGAGCACGAAGGCAAGGGCGTGATCGTGTTGTGCCGGACTTCGAATCCCGGCGGCTCTGATCTGCAGTTTCTGGAGACGGGTGGGCGTCCGCTGTATCAGGTGGTCGCGCAACTGGCGGCCGACAAGTGGAACGCGAGTGGACAGCTGGGGCTGGTGGTCGGCGCGACCTTCCCGAAGGAAATCGAAGTGGTGCGCGGGATTGTCGGCGACATGCCGTTGCTGATTCCGGGCATCGGCGCGCAAGGCGGCGATGTTCAAGCGACGGTGAATGCCGGCCGTACGGCGAAGGGCACGGGGATGCTGATCAACTCGTCGCGCGCGATTATCTACGCGGGTAAGGGGGACGATTTCGCCGGCGCCGCCGCCAAGGCCGCGATTGAAACACGCGATCGGATTAATGCGTTTCGGTGATGGACGGCTGTCGTTTGAAAGGACAGCCTCGTAATTCGCTTCTGAACAGGCTGCGTTGGGCGGCGTTGGGGCTGCGTCGGTGCCTGGTTAAGCAGCCGGCCCCAGCCGCTCGATAAACGCCGCATGCTGCGGATGCTTCGCCTTCAACGCGTCGACATCCGCGAGCTCGAATTCGCTGAATTCGAACCCCGGCGCCACCGTGCAACCCACCAGCGCGAATGTGGCCGGGTCGGCGCATTCGGCGGCGAACCACAGCCCCGCGGGCACAACCGCCTGAAACACGGCATCGGAATGCATCAGCGCATTGCCCAACCGGTGCGTGACCAGATGGCCCGCTTCGTCGAGCACGTGCACATTCAACGGCTCGCCTGCATAAAAATGCCAGACCTCGTCGGACTTGATCCGATGCCATGCCGAATGCGCGCCATCGCAGAGCAGGTAATAGATCGCGGTGGACGCCGAGCGTGTTTCGGTTGAACCGTCGTCGCGGCTCACCCGCCCGGCCGACCGGTACGTCTCGCTAAAAAAACCACCTTCCGGATGCGGCTTCAGATCGAAGCGCTGGATCAACTCGTCTTTGGCTGCGTGCGATTCGGGCATCGTGGGCATTCAACCGGAAGTTAGTGTTCGCGCTCGTCGAGCAACGCCAGCATGCCGCGCAATGCATGGGCGGCGGCCTGCACGCGGATCTGCTCGCGATCGCCCTTGAACACCTTCGTTTCCACCGACGTACGCAGCCGGTTGCTCCAGCCGAACGACACCGTTCCGA
This sequence comes from Paraburkholderia sp. SIMBA_030, assembly GCF_046535245.1. Classification (NCBI taxonomy): domain Bacteria; kingdom Pseudomonadati; phylum Pseudomonadota; class Betaproteobacteria; order Burkholderiales; family Burkholderiaceae; genus Paraburkholderia; species Paraburkholderia sp. SIMBA_030. Next base: position 263,819 of record NZ_JAWRXB010000008.1, on the reverse strand, counting down.
CCGGCTTGGTCTGAGTGCCGCCGCCCGGGCCGGCGACGCCGGTGATCGACAGCGACACCTGCGCGCGGCTGTTGCGCAGCGCGCCCTCGGCCATCGCACGCGCCACTTGCTCGCTCACCGCGCCGTGCTTGTCGATCAGTTCGGCCGGCACGCCGATCATTTCGCACTTCGCCTGGTTCGAATACGTGACGAAGCCGCGTTCGAACCAGCCGCTACTGCCGGAAATATCGGTGATCGCCGTCGCCACCATGCCGCCCGTGCAGGATTCGGCGGTCACGAGCATCAGGCGTTCGTCGCGCAGGCGGTTGCTCACGCGAATGGCGAGCTGGTGAACCACGGAATCGGTAGGCATGGCGTCAATCCGGAAACGGGCGACCGGCGGCGGGCAACAGGCGGCCAGCTGGCCGCCGGTGGCGGTTAAACCGACATGCGCCAGAGCGCAATCACGAGCAGCGTGAAAAACGCGGCGACCAGGTCATCGAACATGATGCCAAAGCCACCTTTCAGTCTGCGGTCGAAGTAGCCAATCGGCGGCGGTTTCACCATGTCGAAGAAGCGGAACACGATGAACGCGGCGAATTGCCCGGTTAGCGTGACCGGCGTGACCATCAGCAACACCAGCCAGAACGCGATGATTTCATCCCACACGACCGGCGACGGATCGTCGATGCCGAGCTTCTTCGCGGTGAAGCCGCAGATCGCGATACCGCCGACAAACCCGACGGCGATCAGCAGGCCCCACTCGATCACCGTCAGATAACGGCTCAATACCGCGAACGACGCCCACGCGAACAGCGTGCCGACCGTGCCCGGCGCAACCGGCGACAAGCCGCTGCCGAATCCCAGCGACAGGATGTGCAGCGGATGCGACAGCATGAAGCGCGCGGTGGCGCGGCGCGGTGGGCGCGGGTCGGGCGCTTTGGGCGGCGGGTTGCCGATGAGATCGTCGGCGGGGCCGAGCGAGGGATCAGTCTGCATGGAAATGGTCGAAGCCTTGCAACGTCAGAGTGAGCGGCGCGCCGGCGGCATCGCGCCAGTCGATCGCCGGGCGGTCGGCCGCCGTTTGAAGAGCGTTTATTGTACCGATGCGCGTGACCGGCAGATTCACCTCGCGGCCGACCGCTTCGACCGATGCGCGCGCGGTGACCGGCGCGGTGAAACACAGCTCGTAGTCGTCGCCGCCGGCAAGCGTGCAGCGTCGCTGGATCTCGGGCGATAAGTGGCGTAAGGCGGCCGAACGCGGCACGGCGTCGACATCGACGCTCGCCTGCATGTTCGAGCGTTCGAGGATGTGCAGCAGGTCGCCGGCAAGCCCGTCCGACAGATCGAGCGCCGCATGCGCAATGCCGCGCAACGCTAGACCCAGCGCGACGCGCGGCTCCGGGCGTTCGAGGGCGCGACGAAACGTCGCGGTGTCCGCCAGGTCCGCCGACCACTCGCCGCGTTGCACGCCGAGTCCGGCGCGTGCGTCGCCGAGTGTGCCGGAGATCCAGATGTCGTCGCCCGGTTGCGCGGCATCGCGGCGCAGCGCCATCCGCGGCGGCACGCTGCCGAATACGGTGATGCAGAGATTCAGCGGGCCGCCGGTCGTATCGCCGCCGATCAACTCGCAGCCGTAGCGCCCGGCAATCGCGAAGAGCCCCTCGCTGAATGCGGTGAGCCATGCTTCGTCTGCTTTCGGCAAGGAGAACGCCAGCGTGAACGCCTGCGGCTGCGCGCCCATCGCGGCGAGGTCCGACAGATTCACCGCGAGCGCCTTGTGACCGAGCGCTTCGGGATCGATATCGGCAAGGAAGTGGCGGCCTTCGACCAGCATGTCCGTCGATATCGCCAGCATCTCGCCGGCGCGCGGCGCGAGCAGCGCGCAGTCGTCACCGATGCCGAGCGCGCCGTCGACGCGATTGTGCGGCACAGCGGCGGCGCGGCGCGCGAAGAAACGATCGATCAGTGAAAACTCGGAGAGCATGGTGGCGATGAGTGAACGGGTAAGGGCGGTGAAAAGCCGCTAACGGCGCGCATTGTATGGAGAAGGAGGCGGGTAAACACCTGATCCGCACTCAACCCGCATCCGCTTCGCGCTCCGCCCGAAGCGCGCCTCGCGTACCTTTCGCTGTATTTCAGTCGCGGCACTTGTACCCGTATTGAAGGAATTGGGGCGGCGATTGGGGCTACAATGCCGTCGAACATCTATTCTAATCCGCACTTCGAAGCCCGCCTTATGTCGACTCCCGTCAATAGCAAACTCCGCGAAGCCGCTCTCGATTATCACGAGTTCCCGACCCCCGGGAAGATCGCGATCGCCCCGACCAAGCAGATGATCAACCAGCGCGACCTCGCGTTGGCGTACTCGCCAGGCGTTGCGTTCGCGTGCGAGGAAATCGTCGAAAATCCGCTGAACGCGGCGCGTTTCACCGCGCGCAGCAACCTTGTCGGCGTCGTCACGAACGGCACGGCGGTGCTGGGTCTGGGCAACATCGGGCCGCTCGCGTCGAAGCCGGTCATGGAAGGCAAGGCCGTCCTGTTCAAGAAGTTCGCCGGCATCGACGTGTTCGATATCGAGCTGAACGAGTCCGATCCGCACAAGCTGGTCGAGGTGATCGCGGCGCTGGAGCCGACCTTCGGCGGCATCAACCTTGAAGACATCAAGGCGCCGGATTGCTTCATCGTCGAACGCGAATGCCGCAAGCGCATGAAGATTCCGGTCTTCCACGACGACCAGCACGGCACGGCCATCGTCGTCGCGGCGGCGATCACCAACGGTTTGAAGGTGGTCGGCAAGGACATCAAGGAGGTCAAGCTGGTGTCGTCCGGCGCGGGCGCGGCGGCGCTGGCCTGTCTGGATCTGCTGGTCGACCTCGGTTTGCCGCTCGAAAACATCACTGTCACCGACCTGGCCGGCGTGGTCTACAAGGGCCGCGTCGAACTGATGGACCCGGACAAGGAACGCTTCGCACGCGAAACCGAAGCCCGCACGCTCGCCGAAGCGATTGGCGGCGCGGACGTTTTCCTGGGTCTGTCGGCCGGCGGCGTGCTCAAGCAGGACATGGTCAAGCAGATGGCCGATAAGCCGCTGATTCTGGCGCTGGCCAACCCGACGCCGGAAATCCTGCCGGAGCTGGCGCTCGAAGTGCGCCCGGACGCGGTGCTCTGCACGGGCCGCACCGACTACCCGAACCAGGTGAACAACGTTCTGGTGTTCCCGTTTCTGTTCCGCGGCGCGCTGGATGCGGGCGCAACGACGGTGACGCGTGAAATGGAAATCGCGGCGGTCAATGCAATCGCCGAACTGGCGCGTCAGGAGCAGAGCGACATCGTCGCAGCCGCTTATGGCATCCAGGATCTGTCGTTTGGTCCGGCATACCTGATTCCGAAGCCGTTCGACCCGCGCCTGATCGTCAAGGTCGCGCCGGCAGTGGCGAAGGCGGCGATGGATTCGGGTGTCGCGACCCGTCCTATCGAGGACATGGACGCGTACGAACAGCATCTGCAGCAATTCGTCTATCACAGCGGCACGACGATGAAACCGATCTTCCAGCTGGCGCGCAGTGTCGAGCCGGAGAGGAAGCGCATCGTGTTTGCGGAAGGCGAAGAAGAGCGCGTGCTGCGCGCGATGCAGATCATCGTCGACGAAAAGCTCGCCAAGCCGATCCTGATCGGTCGTCCGGCGGTGATCGAGCAGCGCATCGCGCGCTACGGCCTGCGTCTGGTCGCGGGTCAGGACTACACGGTCGTGAACACCGACCACGACGAGCGCTACCGCGACTTCTGGCAGGAATATCACAAGATGATGTCGCGCAAGGGCATCACCGCGCAGATGGCGAAGCTCGAAATGCGCCGCCGCACCACGCTGATCGGCGCGATGCTGGTGAAGAAGGGCGAGGCCGACGGCATGATCTGCGGCACGATCAGCACGACGCATCGTCATCTGCACTTCATCGATCAGGTGATCGGCAAGCGCGAAGGCTGCGCTGTCTACGCGGCAATGAACGCGCTGGTGTTGCCGAACCGGCAGATTTTCCTGGTCGATACGCACGTGAACGTCGATCCGACGCCGGAACAGCTCGCCGAGATCACGATCATGGCAGCCGAAGAAGTGCGCCGCTTCGGTATCGAACCGAAGATCGCGCTGGTGTCGCATTCGAACTTCGGCTCGAGCAACGCGCCGACCGCGCAGAAAATGCGCGACACACTGGAGATCCTGCGCGAGCGCGCCCCGGACCTGCAAGTGGACGGCGAAATGCATGGCGACGTCGCGCTCGACGCGAATCTGCGCCGCGAAGTGCTGCCCGACTCGACGCTGGAGGGCGATGCGAACCTGCTGGTGCTGCCGAATATCGACGCGGCCAACATCTCGTACAACCTCCTGAAGACCGCTGCGGGCAACAACATCGCAATCGGCCCGATGCTGCTGGGTGCGGCCAGGCCGGTGCATGTGCTGACCGCATCGGCCACGGTTCGCCGCATCGTCAACATGACGGCGCTGCTGGTTGCTGACGTGATCGCTGCCCGTTAATCGGGAAGTTGAGCCGGGACTGAAGTTGAGGACTCGAGCGCATCGGCCTTCAGACGAAAAAAAAGCGTGCCCGCAATGGGCACGCCTCTGGGTGAACAGGGGATAGCCACCCAAAAAAACTGAATGAAGCCATTCAGCCTCTCAGAGATCGCAAAGATAAGAGAGATTGAGGAAGGCCGAGCCATAGCAGGCCGGTTCCCAGCGGCATCCTTCATTGCACTAGCGGGCTAATTTTAGCCTGTTCAGGCCAAATATTCTGTCAAAAGTCGTCAAAGCCTGTTCCGGAGCGCTTTACCGCGCGATTGGAACCTTTTGCCTGCCGAACGAACGTTGATTCCGGGGGGCATTAGCGATACCCTTACGACTTTCCTGGTCGTCAAACTCGTGATCTAACAGCGGGGAACCCTGATTCATGGCACGCAAGTGGCAGCGCATGAAAGGCGTGCTGATCGGTGCTTTGATGCTCGGCGGATTGTTCGGCTCCGTGCCTGGCGCGTTTGCACGCGACTACACGGCACCCGCCGATACAGGCGCACAGGTGCAAGGCACCGTCGCCGCGGCGCGGTTGCCGCGCGAAGCGGTCAATACATTGAACTTGATTGCCGCAGGCGGGCCTTACCCGTATGAGAAGGACGGCATCGTATTCGGCAATCACGAACGGTTGCTGCCGCCGCATCGACGCGGCTATTACCACGAATACACCGTTCCTACGCCTCGCGCACATAATCGCGGCGCGCGTCGCATCGTCTGCGGAGGTCCGCTACAGCGAACCGATAACTGTTACTACTCGGACGACCACTACACCAGTTTTAATCGTATTGTTGAATGACATCGGGATGAACGGCATGAGCGACAACGTCTACGCGCACGACTCCGGAGTCGCGACTGATTTTTTCGCGGCCGGCGACGGCAATTTGTTCCAGCGCGTCATGAAGATGCGCGCCGGCGGTCAAGGCCGGGATAACCAGATCGAAGCTAGCACTGTGCTTTCATCGAACGAGGAGCCCATGAGTCTTTTCAAGACCGTACGACCGAACATCGTACAGTCGATCCGCGCATTTCGCGTGCAGGATCTAGCTGACGAAGCCAATCAGCTCGGGCAGCATTTTCTGTATGCGTACTGCGCGAATGCGCAGAGCAAACAGGAAGTGCTCGAGACTATCGCTACATCGTTCCTTTTTCCGAAACATTTCGGCAAGAATTACGATGCACTCTACGATTGCCTGACCGATCTGGTTCAGAAAGCGGGCTCACAGCCAGGCTTCGTGATCGTGCTCGAGCAACTGCCGGTCGCACAGAAATTCGACAAGGAAGGGCGCGAGACGCTATTGGATGTGTTCCGCGAAGCGGCCGAATTCTGGGCCGAGCGCAAGGTTGCATTCCGGGTGTTTTATTCGTTTGCCTGAACGCCGCTTGTCGCGGCACAAGAAAGAGAAAGGCCCGCCGATTGGCGGGCCTTTGCTTTGGTGCTCGTTTTCTTTGCGCTGACTTTTTGGGGGCGGCCGGTCGGGCTAAATCGGCTGTCGGGCGCGGTGCGTCAGCATTGCTTACCAGCCGCCCCAGCGAGCCGCCAGCGCCGAGAGCACCGCGATGCCGGCTGTTTCCGTGCGCAATACCCGAGGGCCGAGGCCGACGGCGGTAAATCCGTGATCGGTCGCAACTGCTTCTTCAGCGGTCGAAAAGCCGCCTTCCGGGCCGACCAGCACGGTCACGCGGCCGTACGGCGGATTAGCGGGCAAAGCTGAAAAGCTGATGCTGGCGCGCGGCGACAGCAGGAGTCGCAGTTCGCCATCTTCAGGCGCGCGCGGCAGCGCGCCGAGCCAGGTGGCGATCTCGCACACCGGCATGACTTCCGGCAAGCGGTTGCGCCCGCACTGTTCGCACGACGCGCGCACGATGCCTTGCCAGTGCAGATGCCGCCGTTGCGCGCGGTCGCCGGAAAGACGCACGACGCTGCGCGTGGTGGTGAGCGGCACGAAACCGGACGCGCCCAGTTCGACCGCCTTCTCGATCAGCCAGTCCATCTTGTCGCCGCCCGCAATCCCTTGAGCGAGTGTCAGGTGATACGGCGCTTCGACTTCGATATTGCGGAATTCGCGAATCCTGACCTTGGCCGAGCGGCGTTCGACCTCGACGAGCTCGGCGCTGTACTCGCCGCCTTCGCCATTGAAAAGCACGATCGAATCGCCGGGCTGCAATCGCAGTACGAGAATGTGGCGCGTGACGTCATCGGGAAGCTGCATGAGGTCGTCGGGCTGGAGAGGCGTACCGACGAAGAAGCGAGGCATCAGAATAGTACTCATTGGTTCAGGAAAGGTGGCGGGCGAGCGCCCAGCGATAGCCGTCCAGATCTTCGACCTGGGCAAACCGGTCGCCCCAGAATTGATCCTGTGGCTCGCTGAGCGATTTTGCGCCGGCGGCCAGCGCCCGCGTGTAAACCGCGTCGACATCGTCGACATAGATATAGAACGATTGCGGCGCTATCGCGTCCGCGCTTTTGGGTGTCTTCGCAGCTGAGCCGAACGCGCCTTCCGGCGCGAACATCACGATTAACTGGCCTTGATAGGTCATCTCGACGTGCATGACAACACCGTCGTCCTGGACACTGTCACGTACTTCAAAGCCGAATGCCGCTTCGAAAAACGAGGTCGTGGCACGCGCGTCGCGTACCGTCAGATATGGGGTCAACCAGGGCACACCGGCTGGGCGGGGGGCGGTCATGGATTTCTCCGGATCTATTGGGTTTCGCGGGACGCATGCGACGAAGCCGGGCGGGTGGCGGACGTATCGATATACCGATAGCGCGCGCCGACCGAACCGTACGTGTTGCCCCTGCGTTACCGTGATGGCTTTAAGAATTGACTTAGTTTATCGCGCACCGCCTGAGAAGCCGAGAACAGTCCGGCATGCGTGGCCGCGTCGTAATGCTTCAGCGCGTCGATTCGGCGTGCGGCGAGGCGGCTGGCGAGGTCGTCGGCGGTGAGAGCCGCGGGGTCGAGCGTGTCGCTGGCGGTCGCCATCATCCAGAGCGAGCCGTATAGCGGGATGAAAGTGCTCATCGTGCGTACGACGGCGAACGCCTGGCGCAGATCGTCGAGCAGGCCGGCGACGCGTTTGGCATGAAAATACGGCGAGCCGAGGTGCAGGGAGACCGCGGAGGCCGGGCTCATCGCCTGCTTGAGCTGCGCGTAGAACGCCGGTGTGTAGAGGCCGGCCGCCGGCGAATCCGGTGGCGTCAGGTCGAACACGACGAGATCGAACTGCGCCGCCGCTGTCGTCGCTGCGGCCGCTGCCGTCGCAGCGACGTAATGTGCGGCATCGCCGATCACCAGTTCGACGCGTGGATCGTCGAAGGCGCCGCCGTGCACGTCCGGCAAATGCTCGCGCGTCAGACGCACGACGTCGGCATCGAGCTCCGCCACTACGATTCGTTCGATGCCCGGATGCCTCAGCAGTTGCCGCGCCGCGCCGCCATCGCCGCCGCCCAGCACCAGCGCAGCTTTAGGCGACGGATGGGCCAAAGCGGCTGGATGCACCATGCACTCGTGATAGATGAACTCGTCGCCGGTGGAGGTCATCGGGCGGCCGTCGAGCGTGAACAGGCGCCCGAGCTGCGGGGTATCCCATACCTCGATGCGCTGATAACGCGAATCGACGCTCGCGAGCCGGCGCGCGTTCGGAAAGCCGTAGACGGCGTCGGTGCAGGGACGAAACAGCAGAGGTGCGCTCACGGATGGCAGGGCTCGGTACGGAACACGATGGTTTGAGGTTGCCCAATTGTAAAGGCGCCGCCGCGGCGCGGCTTCAGGTCGCGCGCGCCCGGACAGCCAGGCGGCTTTCCGGGCGGGAGCGGGTCAACGTTCTGTTAGAATGTCACGCTTTCAGCCTTGTCCGTTTGCTCTGCCCGTCTCGCGTCTTCTGGCGCCGCACCGTGCGCCGAAGTGGACTGGCCGCCGAGCTTCCGGGCCTCAAGCGCGCACCGCTTTTTGGACTCTGTCTCCGGACTCGACATGACGACCTCGTCTCCCGCAACCACCTCCCTGATGGCCAACGCAATCCGTGCGTTGTCCATGGATGCCGTTCAACAAGCGAATTCCGGTCACCCCGGCATGCCGATGGGCATGGCCGAAATCGGCGTGGCTTTGTGGTCGCGCCATCTGCGTCACAACCCGAAGAACCCGCACTGGGCCGATCGCGACCGTTTCGTCCTGTCGAACGGCCACGGCTCGATGCTGCTGTATTCGCTGCTGCACCTGACCGGCTACGATCTGCCGATGGAAGAGCTGAAGAACTTCCGCCAGATGCATTCCAAAACGCCGGGTCACCCGGAATACGACATCACGCCGGGTGTCGAAACCACCACGGGCCCGCTCGGCCAGGGTCTGGCCAATGCAGTCGGCATGGCGCTCGCCGAGTCGCTCCTCGCCACCGAATTCAACAAGCCCGAAGCGAAGATCGTCGACCACCACACGTATGTGTTCGTCGGCGACGGCTGCCTGATGGAAGGCATCTCGCACGAGGCCTGCTCGCTCGCCGGCGTGCTGAAGCTGAACAAGCTGATCGCGTTCTACGACGACAACGGCATCTCGATCGACGGCGAAGTGGTCCACTGGTTCCACGACGACACGCCGAAGCGCTTCGAAGCGTACGGCTGGAACGTGATTCCGAACGTGGTCGGCCATGACGTCGACGCGGTGGACGCGGCGATCAGGCAAGCAAAGCAATCGGACAAGCCGACGCTGATCTGCTGCAAGACGGTGATCGGTGAAGGCGCGCCGACCAAGGCCGGCAGCCACGATTCGCACGGCTCGCCGCTCGGCGACAAGGAAATCGCGGCGACCCGCGCGGCCATCGGCTGGAAGTGGGAACCGTTCGTGATTCCGCAGGAAGTCTACGCAGCGTGGGACGCGAAGGAAGGCGGCGCGCGCCTCGAGTCCGACTGGGACAAGGCATTCGCGCAATACGCGGCGAAATACCCGCAGGAAGCGGCTGAATTCACGCGCCGCAATGCCAAGCAACTGCCCGCCGACTGGAAGGAAAAGGCGCAGGCGATCATCGCCGGCGCGAACGAACGCGCGGAAACCGTCGCTACGCGTAAGGCATCGCAGCAGGCGATCGAAGGTTTGTCGGCCGTGCTGCCGGAACTGCTCGGCGGCTCCGCTGACCTGACCGGTTCGAACCTGACCAACTGGAAGGCCGCCAAGCCAGTGCGCGTGAACGCGGAAGGCAAAGCAGCCGGTAACTACGTGAATTACGGCGTGCGCGAGTTCGGCATGAGCGCCGCGATCAACGGCGTCGCGCTGCACGGCGGCTTCAAGGCGTTCGGCGGCACGTTCCTGACGTTCTCCGACTACAGCCGCAACGCGCTGCGCGTGGCCGCGCTGATGAAAGCGCCGTCGATCTTCGTGTTCACGCACGACTCGATCGGCCTCGGCGAAGACGGTCCGACTCACCAGTCGATCGAACACGTCGCGAGCCTGCGTCTGATCCCGAATCTGCAAGTGTGGCGCCCGGCCGATACGGTCGAAACGGCGGTGGCCTGGACCCATGCGGTCGAGCATCACGGCCCGTCGTGCCTGATCTTCAGCCGTCAGAATCTGCCGTTCTCGGAGCGCACCGACGCGCAGATCGCCAACATCGAGAAGGGCGGTTACGTGCTGCGCGACTGGAACGACGAGATCGTTGCGCGCAAAATCATCCTGATCGCTACCGGTTCGGAAATCGAACTGGCGTTGAAGGCGGTCGAACCGTTGGCGCGCGAAGGCATTGCAGCGCGTGTCGTGTCGATGCCGTCGACCACCGTGTTCGACAAGCAGGACGCCGCGTACCGCGAACGCGTGTTGCCGCACGGTGTGCGCCGCGTCGCGATCGAGGCGGGCGTCACGGATTTCTGGCGCAAGTATGTGGGTCTGGAAGGCGGCGTGGTCGGGATCGACACGTTCGGCGAATCGGCCCCGGCTGGCGTGCTGTTCAAGCATTTCGGCTTCACCGTCGAGCACGTCGTAGAGACGGCTAAAGCCGCGCTCGGCTGATCTTCGGCAGGCGTTGCCGCATGCGTGCGAACGCGCGGCAGCGTTGCCGGTCAGACGAACACGGACGTATTTTTTCAGCCATCAGGAGATAGACCATGACGATTCGCGTCGCAATCAACGGCTACGGCCGGATCGGCCGCAACACGCTGCGCGCCTTCTATGAAAACGGCAAGAAGCACGATATCGAAATCGTCGCCATCAACGATCTTGGCGATGCCAGGACCAACGCTCACCTGACGCAATACGACACCGCGCACGGCAAGTTCCCGGGCGAAGTGTCGGTGGACGGCGACTACCTCGTCGTCAACGGCGACAAGATCCGCGTGCTGGCTAACCGCAACCCGGCAGAACTGCCGTGGGGCGAGCTGAACGTCGACGTCGTGATGGAATGCACGGGCTTTTTCACGACCAAGGAAAAGGCCAGCGCGCACATCAAGGGCGGCGCGAAGAAGGTGATCATCTCGGCGCCGGGCGGCAAAGACGTCGACGCAACGATCGTCTACGGCGTGAACCACAACGTGCTGAAGGCATCGGACACGGTGATCTCGAACGCATCGTGCACGACCAACTGCCTGGCGCCGCTCGTCAAGCCGCTGAACGACAAGATCGGTCTGGTCAACGGCCTGATGACGACGATTCACGCGTACACGAACGACCAGGTTCTGACGGACGTGTACCACGAAGATCTGCGCCGCGCGCGCTCGGCCACACACAGCCAGATCCCGACCAAGACGGGTGCTGCATCGGCAGTCGGCCTGGTGCTGCCGGAACTGAACGGCAAGCTGGACGGCTACGCGATTCGCGTCCCGACGATCAACGTGTCGGTCGTCGACCTGTCGTTCATCGCCGCGCGCGACACGACGGTCGAAGAAGTGAACGCGATCATGAAGGAAGCATCGGAAGGCGCGCTGAAGGGCATCCTCGGCTACAACGACGCGCCGCTGGTCTCGATCGACTTCAACCACAACCCGGCTTCATCGACGTTCGATGCAACGCTGACCAAGGTATCGGGTCGTCTGGTGAAGGTGTCGAGCTGGTACGACAACGAGTGGGGCTTCTCGAACCGCATGCTGGACACGGCTGTGGCGCTCGCTAACGCGAAGTAAGCTGTCTGCTTCGGGGTTCCTCCGGCCTGGTCGGAGAGAAAAAAAGCCGCTCTTCGTGAGCGGCTTTTTCACGCCTGCGGGATCGGGAAGTAGACGCCGGCGCGCTGCGCGGCATTGGAGATGTGCATTTCGATCGCTTTGCCGGCCGCGGCGGAATCTCGCGCCGTGAGCGCGTCGAGAATCGCGCGATGCTCGTGATAGGTGGACAGCACCAGCTCGCGCCGGTAGAACGGCAGCCGTTGGCTTTCCTTCATGATGTCCGCGCTGCTGCTCAAAATCGATTCGATCGCCGCATTGCCGGCAATGCTCACGATCCGCATGTGGAAGTCGTAGTCGAGTTGGGCGGCTTCGTCGAGTTCTTCGCAGGTGAGCGCCGCCTGCATCGCCGCGATATTGTTTTCGAACCATACGAGGTCGGCGTCGCTGACAGCCTGCGCCGCCATTCGCGCGGCAAAGCCCTCAAGCGCGAAACGCATCTGATACGTATCCGGCAGCGACGACTGTTCAGCGAAGCGCCACGATTTCGCCGCCGTAGCCTGTGCACTTTCCACATACACGCCCTTACCGGGGCGTATCACCAGCAAACCGAGCGCTTCGAGGGTGGACAGCGCCTCGCGCAGCGACGCGCGGCTGATCGCCAGTTCTTCGGAAAGCTGGCGCTGCGCTGGCAGCAGACTGCCCACCGGATAGGCGCCCGCTTCGATCCGTTCGCGTATGGTCGCGATGGCGGCATCGGTAACGGTATGCGGAACGTTTTTCATCCTGGCTCGCTTGTGTGGCGTGGTCTGACCAGCATTGTAGTACGCGTTCTCAACACTCGTATGGAAAGCCGGTCAATATGTGAACCCGGCCCTGAAACACGAAGAAAAGAACGGGTAAACACCGTGTTTTGAATCCTTGACGCCAGTATATCGGCTTCCTACTATTCGAGATAACAGAACTGGTCGGACCAGTCTGAACAGATGCGAATCGTAACCTAGGAGAAAGCCGTGTTGAAGTTTTTCAATTCACTGTTTGGCCGGGTCGTCATAGCGCTGGTGGCGGGCATCGTGATCGGCGCCGTGTTCCCGCATTTCGCCCAATCGCTGCGCCCGCTCGGCGACGGCTTTCTCAAGCTGATCAAGATGGTGATCGGCCCGATCGTCTTTTGCGTGGTCGTGAGCGGCATGGCGCATGCCGGCGATCTGCGCAAAGTAGGGCGTGTCGGCTTGAAGGCCGTGGTCTACTTCGAAATCATGACCACGATTGCGCTCGTGATCGGCGCGGTGCTGGCCTATGCGACGCGGCCCGGCGTCGGCATGAATATCGACCTGCATTCGCTCGACCCCGCTTCGCTGTCCACGTACACCGAGCACGCGAAGAGCCTGAAGGATACGGCCGGCTTTCTGCTGAAGATCATTCCCGAGACGGCGATCAACGCGTTCGCGACCGGCGACATCCTGCAAATCCTTGTGTTTTCGGTGCTGTTCGGCTCGGCGCTGTCGTTGCTCGGCAATAAGGCGCAGCGTGTCAGCAGCCTGATCGACGAGTTGGCACAGGTGTTCTTCCGCGTGATGAGTTTCATCATCAAACTCGCGCCGCTCGGCGTGCTCGGCGCGATCGCTTTCACCACCGGCACCTACGGCGTGGAATCGCTCAAGCAACTCGGCATGCTGGTGCTGGTGTTCTACGCGAGCTGCATCGTGTTCGTAGTGGTTGTGCTCGGCGTCGTGATGCGGCTGGCCGGCTTCAGCATCTTCAAACTGATTCGATACCTGCGCGAAGAACTGTCGATCGTGCTCGGCACGGCTTCGTCCGACGCGGTGCTGCCGCAGATCATGCGCAAGCTCGAATGGATGGGCGTCAAGGATTCGACCGTCGGGCTGGTGATTCCGACCGGCTATTCCTTCAATCTCGACGGCTTCTCGATCTATCTGACGCTCGCGGTGATCTTCATCGCGCAGGCCACCAATACGCCGTTGTCGATGCACGATCTGATCGTGGTGGTGCTGGTGTCGCTGGTGACGTCGAAGGGCGCACACGGCATTCCCGGCTCGGCGATCGTGATTCTGGCCGCGACGCTGTCCGCGATTCCGGCGATTCCCGTGCTCGGTCTCGTGCTGATCCTGCCGGTCGACTGGTTCGTCGGCATCGCCCGCGCGCTCACTAACCTGATCGGCAACTGCGTCGCGACGGTGGTGGTCGCGGTGTGGGAAAACGATATCGACCGGAGCCGCGCCCATCGCGTGCTGAACCGCGACGCTGCGCTGCGATACGTGCCTGCCGGCGAAGAAGCAGGTATCGAGTCCGCCGCCGGCGATCACGCGCCCGCGATCTGATTTCAGCCGATTTCGCGCGAGCCGACGCTCTGCGCTTTCCGGCCGGCGGATGCCGTGAATCCGCTGGTTGTCACGTATATAACTCACTGTTGCCTGACCGAGACTATGGCTAATCCGATCCTCGACCCCAACGCTCCCGCTTTCACCCGTCGTTACATGAACCTCGCCGACCCGCGTCTGGGTGCGAAGGCGCTCTATGCCAGCGATGAATTCTTCGCGCCGAAGGAACGCATGCTCGAGCCGCAACCGGCGGTGTTCATCCCCGGCAAGTACGACGACCACGGCAAGTGGATGGACGGCTGGGAGACCCGCCGCAAGCGCACCACCGGCCACGACTATTGCGTGATCAAGCTCGCGCGGCCGGGCGTCGTGCACGGCGTCGATCTGGACACGAGCCACTTCACCGGCAATTTCCCGCCGGCCGCCTCGATCGACGCATGTCACGTGGACGGCGACGTCCCGCCGGACGACGCCGCCTGGCAAACCCTCGTGCCGGCGACCACGCTGCAGGGCAACCAGCACCACTACGTTGAGGTGAACGACGCGCGCGCCTTCACGCATCTGCGCGTGAATCTGTATCCGGACGGCGGTCTCGCGCGCCTTCGCGTGTACGGCCAGCCGCAGCGCGACTGGGCGCGGGTCGAACGCGGCACGCTGCTGGACCTCGCCGCGATCGAAAACGGCGCGTACCTCGTCGCCGCGAACAACCAGCATTTCGGCCCGGCCTCGCAGATGCTGATGCCGGGGCGCGGGGTCAACATGGGCGACGGCTGGGAAACCCGGCGCCGTCGCGAGCCCGGCAACGACTGGGCGATCGTCGCGCTCGCGCGGCCGGGCGTGATTCGCAAGATCGAAGTGGATACGGCGCACTTCAAGGGCAATTTCCCCGATCGCTGCTCGCTGCAGGCAGCCTCGGTCACCGGCGGCACCGACGATTCGCTGGTCACGCAGGCGATGTTCTGGCCGGTGCTCCTCGACGAACAGAAACTGCAGATGGACCACGTGCATACGTTCGCCGCGGAACTCGCGTCGCACGGGCCGGTGACGCATGTGCGTTTCAATATCTTCCCTGATGGCGGCGTGTCGCGCCTGCGGTTGTGGGGCGAGATCGCGTAACGGAGTGGCGTCGATGAAGACTTTGCAGATGGAGCGGCTGACGCGCGCGGCCTTCGCGCCGTTCGGCGACGTAATCGAACTGGACGGCGCGCGCCATTTCGCGATCAACGGTGGCACGACCGAGCGCTATCACGACCTCGCCGGGGTCGACGTCGCGGAAAACGGCGGGCGGCCGCTGATCAGCGTATTCCGCGCGCAGCCCCGGACGCTGCCGGTCGACATTGCGATGATGGAGCGGCATCCGCTGGGCAGCCAGGCGTTCATTCCCTTAACGGCACGTCGATATCTGGTGGTGGTCGCCCCGGCGGGCGAGTTCGATCCGGCACAGATGCGGGGCTTCTGGAGCGACGGTTGGCAGGGCGTGAACTATGCGAAAGGTGTCTGGCACCATCCGCTGCTCGCGCTCGAGCAGGTGAGCGATTTTGTCGTGGTGGATCGCGGCGGCGAACAACCCAACTGCAACGAATTGTCGTTGTCCGAGCCGTACCGGCTCGGGTTCGAAGCGAGCCTCGAAATGGCGGAATAGGGCCGCAACCGCATCAGAGCCGCAGCACGGCTGCAGCACTGAGCATGCTGTAATCGTGTGTAAAAAAAGACCCGGCCGATGTTCATCGGCCGGGTCTTTTTGCGTTTGCCTGTTGGACCGCGTACCCCGACGCGGCCTGCATCACGTCAATGCTTGCGATGCGGGCAATTCTCCTTGGTGCAGGCGCCGTACAGCGCCAGCGCGTGCTCCTGCAGCTTGAAGCCGCGTTCCCTCGCGATGGACTGCTGGCGGCTTTCGATTTCGGAGTCGAAAAACTCTTCGACGAGCCCGCAATCGAGGCAGACGAGGTGATCGTGATGCGACCCTTCGTTCAGCTCGAATACCGCCTTGCCTGATTCGAAGTTGCTGCGCGACAGCAGGCCGGCCTGCTCGAACTGCGTCAGCACGCGATACACGGTTGCCAGGCCGATATCGAGTTCTTCATGCAGCAGGTTGCGGTAGACGTCTTCTGCGGTCAGGTGGCGCACCGGGCTATGCTGGAAAATCTCAAGGATTTTGAGGCGCGGTAGGGTCGCCTTGAGCCCGATATTCTTGAGATCGGTTGGATTGGTCATGACAAGGGATCCCTAGAGTACAATGCTGGGCTCTCATAGTAATGTGTTTTTGCCGTTCTGGTCATCTTCGATGGAATGAAACTCGCGCGGCTCGTCCTCGGGCCCGCACGGTGAGTGAAATGATTTCAAAATCTCAATTGATCTACCGGGGGAGCCGCATGCGGGGTACCTTGATCGCTGCTGTGACTGTCGCGGTTCTTGCCGGATGTTCCACCTACGACAGCCTGACGCAGCGCGTTGCACAAAGCATCACGCCGTACCGGATCACCGTGGTGCAAGGCAATTTCGTCTCGAAAGAAGCGGCTGCGCAGATGCAGGTCGGCCTGTCGCGCGCGCAAGTGCGCCAGCTGCTCGGCACGCCGCTGCTCACCGACATGTTCCACGCGGATCGCTGGGACTATGTGTTCTATTTCAAGCGCGGCTCGACTAGCGTCGTGCAACAACGCGACTTCGTGGTGATGTTCGCGGGCGACCGCGTCGCCAGTTGGTCGGGCGGCGACGATCTGCCGTCCAACCTCGAACTGCTGGCCGAAATCGACGGCGATAAGCGCGGCAAGAAGGCCAAGGCCGCCGTGCCGGTCGCGGCGAGCGGCGCAAGTGGCGCCAGCGCGCCGGTGGCCACGGCGCCGGTTACGGTGGACACCACGCGCTCGCCGTCCGCCGACGCTGCTGCAGCAGCGGCTATACCGTCCACGGACGCCAACGCCGAAGCTGCCCAGGCCGCCAATCGTGCGACCAATGCAGTGCAGGCGCCGTCGGGCAGAACGCAGTCATCGGTGCGCTCGACCGCGCCGACCGCCAACGGTGGCGGAATACCGCCGCAAGGCCCAACGTCCGCGGGTCAGCCGCAGTTCCAGTTCCATCGTCCGCCGCCGCCGCAGGTTCCGGGCACGCAGGAAAATCCGGTGGGACCGACGGGCCCGCAAAGCAGCAACGGCGGCCCGACGCATAACGCGCCGCTGACTTCTTCTTCCGCAACGTCGGGAACGGGCGGCTAATCGAGCTGTCCGTGTCTTAAGAAGGGCACTGCGAACGGGCACTGCACACGGGCGACGCGCCGTGCGCGGCGCCCGTCGGACTTTCTGCCTTTCCTGTTACGTGCGGCGCTTGCGCAAGATTTCCGCCGTCGCCGCTTTTGCCCGGTTTTTGCCGGCTTTTTGCTTTCGCCAAGCCTCGTAGCCATGAAAATTGCCATTGCTGGCGCATCGGGCCGTATGGGCCGGATGCTCATCGAAACCGTCCTTAACGATTCCGGCGCCACGTTGTCCGGCGCGCTCGACCGTGCGGGCTCTCCGCAACTCGGCCAGGACGCCGGTGCGTTTCTCGGCAAACAAACGGGCGTCGCGCTGACCGACGACATCGAGCGCGTGTTCGCCGAGTCGGACTACCTGATCGACTTCACGCGCCCCGAAGGCACGCTGATGCATCTGGAAGCCGCACAGCGCCACAACGTGAAAATGGTGATCGGCACGACCGGTTTCGACAACGAGCAGAAAGCGCGACTGCACGCCGCCGCGGACAAGATCGCCATCATGTTCTCGTCGAACATGAGCGTCGGCGTCAACGTGACGCTGAAGCTGCTCGAATTCGCCGCGAAGCACTTCGCGACCGGCTACGACATCGAAATCATCGAGGCGCATCACCGTCACAAGGTCGACGCTCCGTCCGGCACCGCGCTGACGATGGGTGAAGTGATCGCCAACGCGCTTGGCCGCAATCTCGACGATTGCGCGGTCTACAGCCGCGAAGGCGTGACCGGCGAACGCGATCCGTCCACCATCGGTTTTTCGGCGATTCGCGGCGGCGATATCGTCGGCGACCATACGGTGCTGTTCGCGGGCATCGGCGAGCGCATCGAAATCACGCACAAATCGGCGAGCCGCCTGTCGTACGCGCAAGGCGCGCTGCGCGCGGTGCGTTTCCTCGAAGGCCACGCAAACGGCCTGTTCGACATGCAGGACGTGCTCGGCCTGCGCTGAGCGTGTCGCGGGGTCTCTTGCAGACTCCGTTTGTGCCCCTGAATCACTTCCGAAGGCGAGCTCAGATGGCAGGCAGCGGCATTACCCATTACCTGCAAACCAGCGACGCGATCACGCATGCCGTCGCCTATGTGCTGCTGGCTATGTCGATTGCGAGCTGGTGCTTTCTGATCGTCAAAAGCTGGATTTTGGGGCGCGCGAAACATCAGGCCACGCGCGCGATCGCGCAGTTCTGGCAGGCGCCCACGCTTTCCGAGGGCGTCGCGGCGCTCAAGCGTGTGGATCGCGAGCGCGTCTTCACGCCGCTCGCCGAGGCCGCGCTGCACGCGGTCGAAGTGGACATCCCGGGCGCGCTGCTCGCGCGCGTCGAGCGCAGCGAACGGGTGCTGCGGGCGCTGCGTCAGGCGCTCGGCGCGTCGCAGCGGCGGCTTGAGTTCGGCCAGGTTCTGCTGGCCTCGGTGGGCAGCACGGCGCCGTTCGTCGGCTTGCTCGGCACCGTTTGGGGCATCTATCACGCGCTCAGCAGCATCGCGGCGAGCGGTGAGGCGATGATCGAGAATGTCGCCGGCCCGGTCGGCGAGGCGCTCATCATGACGGCCTTCGGTCTCGTGGTCGCGATTCCGGCGGTGCTTGCCTATAACGTACTTGGGCGTCTGGTGCGGCAGTTGACGGAAGAACTCGACGGCTTCGCGCACGATCTGCACGCCTACGTGTGCGCGCCGGCCGATCAGCACCAGACCAAAACCCAGGAACCGGCGCCAGCCCCGGTCCGGGCCCGTTAAGCGCGCCGCTCAAGGCAGAAGGAGGCGATATGGCATTCGGCGGACTGGAAAAAAAGCAGACGGCCGCGCCGATGGCCGAGATCAACATGACGCCGTTGATCGACGTGATGCTGGTGCTGCTGGTGATCTTCATCATTACCGCGCCTTTATTCACGCACGCGATCCGGCTCGATCTGCCGAAGGTCGCTTCAGCGGCGGCGCGGCAAACGCCGCAAACCATTTCCCTTTCAATCGATGCCGCCGGCAAGCTGTACTGGAACGGCAACGTCATCACGCTTGAGCAGATGCGCGCGCGGTTCGCGCAAGCAGGCAAAGAGACCGAGCAGCCCGAGATCCACCTGCGCGCCGAGCGCTCGACGCGTTACGAGGTGATTGCCCAGGTAATGGGCGCGGCGCAGCAGGCGGGGCTGGAACGGATCGGCTTCGTGACCGATCCGCCGCCGCCGGGCGCGAGCCAATAGCAACACCGCGCCAGTCCCGAACCGGCCGCGCTACCCGGAACCCCCGAGCCCGTTGCGCTGCACCCGGCCCCGGTCCCGCCGGGAATGGCCCGATCCCATCCCACCCGCGCACCACGCCACGCGGCGCACCCGTCCGCGAACGGTATAATCAGCCCTTTCCCCCGCCGAAGGGGAAACGACGCCATTTCATCAAGCAGAGCACCAAGCGGCCGGTGCGAAAGCACCGAACCCAGCGATCCCATCACACCATGCACGAAAAATACGTTCCCTCCGACGTCGAATCCGCCGCGCAAGGGCAATGGCGCGCCATCGACGCGTACAAGACGACGGAAACCACCGACAAGCCCAAGTTCTATTGCGTCTCGATGCTGCCGTACCCGTCGGGCAAGCTGCACATGGGGCACGTGCGCAACTACACGATCAACGACGTGATGTACCGCTATTTGCGGATGAACGGCTACAACGTGCTGATGCCGATGGGTTGGGACGCGTTCGGCATGCCGGCGGAAAACGCCGCTATGGCCAACAACGTGCCGCCGGCGAAGTGGACCTACGACAACATCGACTACATGAAGAAGCAGATGCAGTCGATGGGCCTCGCGATCGACTGGTCGCGCGAAGTCGCGACCTGCAACCCCGATTACTACAAGTGGAACCAGTGGCTGTTCCTGAAGATGCTCGAAAAGGGCATCGCGTACAAGAAAACCGGCACCGTCAACTGGGATCCGGTCGATCAGACCGTGCTCGCCAACGAGCAGGTGATCGACGGCCGCGGCTGGCGTTCGGGCGCGCTGGTCGAAAAGCGCGAAATCCCGATGTACTACATGCGTATCACGCAGTACGCGGACGAGCTGCTGAGCGACCTCGAAGGCCTCGGCTGGCCTGAGCGCGTCAAGATCATGCAGCAAAACTGGATCGGCAAGAGCTTCGGCGTGAACTTCGGTTTCCCGTACGAAATCGACGGCGAGCAGAAGCTGTTGCGCGTATTCACCACGCGCGCCGACACGATCATGGGCGTGACCTTCTGCGCGGTCGCCGCCGAGCATCCGCTCGCCACGCGTCTGGCGAAGGACAAGCCGGAACTGCAAGCGTTCATCGAGGAATGCAAGCGCGGCGGCGTCGCCGAAGCCGACGTTGCGACGATGGAAAAGAAGGGCATGGGCACCGGCTTCTACGTCACGCATCCTCTGACGCGGGAACAGGTCGAAGTGTGGATCGGCAACTACGTGCTGATGAGCTACGGCGAAGGCGCGGTGATGGGCGTGCCGGCGCACGACGAGCGCGACTTCGCGTTCGTGAAGAAATATGGTCTGCCGATCAAGCAGGTGGTCGCGGTCGAAGGCAAGGCATTCTCGACCGAGGCTTGGGCAGAATGGTATGGCGACAAGGAAGGCGGCGTCTGCATCAACAGCGGCAAGTACGACGGTCTGAACTACACCCAGGCGGTCGACGCGATCGCCGCCGACCTGAAGGAACTCGGTCTCGGCGACAAGCAGGTCACGTGGCGTCTGCGTGACTGGGGCGTGTCGCGCCAGCGTTACTGGGGCACGCCGATTCCGATCATCCACTGTCCGACATGCGGCGACGTGCCGGTGCCGGAACAGGATCTGCCGGTTGTGCTGCCGGAAGACCTCGTGCCGGACGGCACCGGCAACCCGCTCGCGAAGTCCGAAGCGTTCGTGAACTGCACCTGCCCGACGTGCGGCGGCGCGGCCAGGCGCGAAACCGACACGATGGATACATTCGTCGATTCGTCGTGGTATTTCTACCGCTATGCGGCGCCGGATGCGAAGACCATGGTCGACGAGCGCACCGATTACTGGGCGCCGATGGATCAGTACATCGGCGGCATCGAGCACGCGATTCTGCACTTGTTGTACTCGCGCTTCTGGGCGAAGGTGATGCGCGACATGGGTCTGGTCAAGTTCGGCGAGCCGGCCAGGAACCTGCTCACGCAGGGCATGGTGCTCAACGAAACCTACTATCGTGAAAACGAAGCGGGCAAGAAGACCTGGTACAACCCGGCCGACGTGACCGTCACGTTCGACGACAAGGGCCGCCCGGTCGGCGCCGTGCTGAACGCGGACGGCCAGCCGGTGGTGCTCGGCGGCGTCGAGAAGATGTCGAAGTCGAAGAACAACGGCGTCGATCCGCAATTGCTGATCGATCAGTACGGCGCGGATACCGCACGTCTGTTCGTGATGTTCGCCGCACCGCCAGAGCAACAGCTCGAGTGGTCAGGTTCGGGCGTGGAAGGCGCAAGCCGCTTCCTGCGCCGCGTGTGGAGCTTCGGTCACGCGAACGAAGCAGCGCTGCGCGCGGGCGGCAAGCTGGACGCCGCGACGTTCGGCGAGGCCGACAAGGTGCTGCGCCGCGAGATCCACAGCGTGCTGAAGCAGGCTGACTTCGACTATCAGCGTTTGCAGTACAACACGGTGGTGTCGGCGGCCATGAAGATGCTCAACGCGCTCGACAGCGCGAAGGGCGCACAACCGGTCGTGCTGCGCGAAACGTATAGCGTGATGCTGCGCGTGTTGTACCCGGTCGTGCCGCATCAGACCTTCCAGTTGTGGCAGGAACTCGGTTATGCCGACGAATTCGGCTCGCTGCTCGACGCCGCGTGGCCGAAGGTCGACGAACAGGCGCTGGAACAGGCCGAAATCGAACTCGTGCTGCAGGTGAACGGCAAGGTGCGCGGCGCGCTGACGGTGGCGAAGGACGCGTCGCGTGAAGCGATCGAACAGATCGCGGCCGCTCACGAAATGGTCGCGAAGTTCAGCGAAGGCAAGGCGCCGAAGAAGATCGTCGTGGTGCCGGGCCGCCTCGTGAACGTGGTCGTTTGACGGCGCACGAAAACATGGCAGCGGGCAGGACGCCGCCGCATGCGGCGGCGCTTGTCTGCGCTGCGCAATCTACTGCGAACCAGGAGCCAATGTGACTCGCAGATCGTTTTTGACGCTGGCTTGCAGCGTGCTGATGTTGTCCGCGTGCGGCTTCCAGCTGCGCGGCCAGCAGGACTATGCATTCAAACGCCTCTATATCTCCGGCGGCTCGGCAGCGGCCGGTGCGCGCCTGACGCGTCTGGTGCAAGGCGGCAGCGATACGGTGGTGGTCAGTTCGGTCTCGAATGCCGACGCGACGTTGCAGATTACCGAAGGCCGCGGCCTCAGTACGCTGACTTTGAACTCGCTCGGCGTCGTCGAGGAGTATCAAATAAATCTTTCGATGAACTACACGCTGGTCGGTAAGGACGGCACTGTGCTGATTCCGCCGAGTGTGATCGCGTTGAACCGCGCGATGACCTATAGCGACCAGTACTCGCAGGCCAAGAGCGCGGAATCCGAGATCCTGTTCGCCGACATGGAAAACGATGCGATCGATCAGCTCACGCGCCGTCTGTCTATCGTGAAGTCGCTGCATCCGGCGCCGGGCCAGGAAGTGCCGGCGGTCGCGCCGCGCGCCCCTTTGCCGCCGCCGCCGCTGTGAGCGATGTGCTTTGCTTACCTTGTTTCTTTTGCCGCACTTGTTCAACCTCGCTGATCGGTAGCCATGCAACTACGACTTGACGCGCTCGAAGCGCATCTCGCCAAGGGACTCGCCGGACTGTACGTCGTGTACGGCGACGAGCACCTGCTCGCGCAGGAGGCGTGCGACCGGATTCGTGCGACGGCGCGCGCGGCCGGCTTCACCGACCGCTCGGTGTTCACCGTCGAACGCGGCTTCGACTGGAGTTCGCTGCTTGGCGCGAGTCAGTCGATGTCGCTGTTCGGCGACCGTCAACTGGTCGAGTTGCGCATTCCGTCGGGTAAGCCGGGCAAAGAAGGCGCGGACGCGCTGAAGGCGCTCGCCGCTGCCGTCAATGACGAAGTGCTGACGCTGATCACGTTGCCGAGGCTGGACGCCGCCACGCAGAAAGCCGCATGGTTTACCGCACTGGCCGATGCGGGCGTCGCGTTGAAGATCGATCCGGTCGAGCGCGCGCAGTTGCCGAATTGGGTCGGGCAACGGCTTGCGGCCCAGGGGCAGCGGGTCGCCGCCGGTGAAGAAGGGCGGCGCGCGTTGGCATTCATCGCCGAGCGCGTGGAAGGCAATCTGCTCGCCGCGCACCAGGAGATCCAGAAGCTCGGGCTGCTGTATCCGGCCGGTTCATTGAGCTTCGAGCAGGTTCAGGACGCGGTGCTGAATGTCGCCCGTTACGACGTTTTCAAGCTGAACGAGGCGATGCTGGCAGGCGATGTCGGCCGTTTGTCACGCATGCTCGACGGCCTGCGCGGTGAAGGCGAAGCTGCAGTGCTGGTGCTGTGGGCGGTTGTCGAAGAAGTGCGCACGCTATTGCGGATCAAGCGCGGCGTGGCGGCAGGCAAGCCGCTTGCGATGCTGGTGCGCGAGAACCGCGTGTGGGGGCCGCGTGAGCGGCTGATCGGGCCGGCGCTGTCGCGCGTCACCGAGGGCGCGCTGGAGAAGGCGCTCGCTTTGGCGGCGCGGCTGGATCGGCAGGTGAAGGGATTGTCCGGCGGCACGCCGGGCAATCATCGCAACGATCCGCCGCCTGATCCGTGGGACGGCCTGTTCGAACTGGCGATGACGGTGGCCTCGCCCGCAAAAGCGGCGTCCGTGCCGCCACCGCGACCTCGCTCAGCGGCGACTGCACCGGCGCGAAGGCCAGTCTGATCTGCCTGGTTGAGCCTGGTAGATGCGGCGGCCTGGCGCGGCTCGATGCGCAAGAGTGATAAGGCGTGAGCCGCACTGCCAGTGTCTCGAAGACGTCTCGCACCACCGACGTTCAGTATCCAGAGGATCAAACCCCTCGCGCGCTCCAGCCGCCGCCGCGAGCAAAGCGCTGCCACCCGACTTACAATCGTTTCATCTTTTGCTCATTCTGCCTGTCCGCCGCACCTGAACGTGCGCGGCACCACGAGAATCAACATGGATATCGACCAGTACATGACCGACCTCGGCCGCCGCGCCCGCCACGCTTCGCGTGCGATGGCGCGTGCGTCGACGGCGGCGAAGAATGCCGCGCTCGCGGCCGTTGCCCAGGCAATCGAACGCGATGCCGTGCTGCTGAAGGAAGCCAATGCGCGCGACGTCGCGCGGGCACGCGACAAAGGTCTCGACATTGCGTTCATCGATCGCCTGACGCTGTCGGACAAGGCGCTGAAGACGATGCTCGAAGGCTTGCGGCAAGTCGCCGCGCTGGCCGATCCGATTGGCGAGATCAGCAATCTGAAGTACCGGCCGAGCGGCATTCAGGTCGGTCAAATGCGTGTGCCGCTCGGTGTGATCGGCATCATCTACGAGTCGCGCCCGAACGTGACGATCGATGCCGCCGCGCTGTGCCTGAAGTCCGGCAATGCGACGATTCTGCGCGGCGGGTCCGAAGCGCTGGAATGCAACACGGCGCTGGCGAAGCTGATCGGCGAAGGGCTGGATGCCGCCGGTTTGCCGCAGGACGCGGTGCAAGTGGTGGCCACTTCGGACCGCGCCGCGGTCGGCAAGCTGATCACGATGACCGAATACGTCGACGTGATCGTGCCGCGCGGCGGCAAGAGCCTGATCGAGCGGTTGATGAACGAAGCGCGCGTGCCGATGATCAAGCATCTCGACGGCATTTGCCATGTGTATGTCGACGATCGCGCGGATGTGGCGAAGGCGCTGACTGTCTGCGATAACGCCAAGACGCACCGCTACGGCACCTGCAACACGATGGAAACGCTGCTGGTGGCGCGCGGCATTGCGGCTGAAGTGCTGCCGCCGTTGGGCAAGCTGTACCGCGGCAAGGAAGTCGAACTGCGTGTGGACGCTGCCGCGCGTGCGGTGCTGTCGGCGGCCGGCGTCGGCCCGCTAGTCGATGCAACCGAGGAAGACTGGTGCACCGAATATCTCGCGCCGGTGCTGGCGATCAAGGTGGTCGACGGCCTCGATGCGGCCATCGAGCACATCAACACCTACAGCTCCGCGCACACGGACGCGATCGTCACCGAAGACCACGACCGCGCGATGCGTTTCCTGCGCGAAGTCGATTCGGCGAGCGTGATGGTCAACGCGTCGACGCGCTTTGCCGACGGCTTCGAGTTCGGTCTCGGCGCGGAAATCGGCATCTCGAACGACAAGCTGCATGCGCGTGGGCCGGTGGGGCTGGAAGGGCTGACGTCGCTGAAATACATTGTGCTGGGGCACGGCGAAGGCCGGCAATAGCAGTTTGCTTCCGGCGCGCTATCGCCATCACTGGGGTCGTCCAGCGCTGTCCGTCCACTGCGCTGGCGGCCCCCGCTCGTTTCCACGCTGACAAGCAGTACAAGGACCGCTGATGCTTTGGGTAAAAACGTTTCACATCGTTCTGATTGCTTCCTGGTTTGCCGGCCTGTTCTATTTGCCGCGCATCTTCGTCAATCTGGCGATGGAGACGGAACCCGCCGCCACGGCGCGGCTCTTGACGATGGCGCGTAAGCTGTTCCGCTTCATGACGTTTATCGCGGTGCCGGCGCTCGCATGCGGTCTGTGGCTGTGGCTCGCGGTCGGTATCGGACGCGGGCAGGGCTGGATTCACGCGAAGGTGGGCGTGGTGGTGTTGTTGATCATCTATCACGCGTACTGCGGCGTGCTGCTGCGGACTTTCGAGCGTGGCGAGAACCGCCGCACGGAAAAGTGGTATCGGATGTTCAACGAACTGCCCGTGCTGGGGATGCTGGCGGCCGTGGCATTGGTTGTTTTGAAGCCGTTCTGAGACGAAACGCGGACCGGCCCCGGTCCGCGTGTCACGTCATCTTCGTAGCGTCCGCTCGATGCGCTACGGACCCGTGGCCGGACCCTGAATCCGGCGCCGCAACAATACTTCCTTCGCCTGCGCCAGTTTCTCGACCAGTTCCGGTCCCCGGCTGAGCGCCACGCCCACCGCGAGAATATCGCCGATCGCCAGATGCGAGACGCGCGAGGTCATCGGCGAAAAGATATCCGTGTCTTCGTCGACGTTCGCGAACAGGCCCACCGTCGCGAGCCGGGCGAGCGGCGAATTGCCGTGCGTGATTGCAATCACTTTCGCGCCCGCCGCCAGAGCGGACTTCACTGCGTCGACGATATCGCGCGTGCGTCCGGTATTCGAAATCGCCACCACCACATCGCCTTCACCCAGCAGCGCCGCAGACATCAAAAACGTATGCGGATCCGAATACGCGACGCTCGGCATACCCAGGCGAAAAAACTTGTGCTGCACATCCAGCGCGGCAATCCCCGAACCTCCCGCGCCGTAGAACTCGATGCGCCGCGCCTGGGCCAACAGCGCGATCGCCGCCGCCACGCTGTCCGACGACAGATTGTTGCGCACCTGTATCAGCGCGCCGATGGTCCGGTCAAATACCTTCGCGGCGACG
Organism: Paraburkholderia sp. SIMBA_030; assembly: GCF_046535245.1. Classification (NCBI taxonomy): domain Bacteria; kingdom Pseudomonadati; phylum Pseudomonadota; class Betaproteobacteria; order Burkholderiales; family Burkholderiaceae; genus Paraburkholderia; species Paraburkholderia sp. SIMBA_030. The sequence continues at coordinate 237,041 of NZ_JAWRXB010000008.1, read as the reverse complement.
CCCGGCGTCGGCTCGTCTGGCCGCACGTCGCGGTAGACGGCGGGCACTTCCGCAGCAATGCCTTGCGCCAGCCGGATCTTGAACTCGCGAAAGCCCGAAAAGCCGAGCGCATGACAGAACCGCGCGATGGTCGGCTGGCTGACGCCGGCGCGCGCGGCCACCTCGGTCATCGACAGGTCGAGCACCTCGCGCGGCGCTTCGATCACGTAATCGGCCAGCTTGCGCTCGGACGGGCGCAACTGCTCGCGCATCTCTTGCACTTGAGACAGCATCATCGGAAAACTCGCACTATGCTGAAGAATGCGTGGACTATATCTGATTGCTAACGAAGGTACAAAAACTACATTTAGTGCTGTAGGTGTAATCCCTAGGTTTCGTGCGTTCATCGCTGATTGGCCGCCAGTAAAGCGATGCAGGCAGTTCTTGGATGCGGCGGTGCAGCAGGAGTCGTCGTTGCGATCGTGTAGTTTTTCTACTAAGATTGCGACGTCGACTGTTTCGACATCCCCGCGATACCTGCCTGGCATAGTGCGCGTACGCCTCACGCCAGCGACGAAGGAGCTCCGATGGTTTCCCCGCATTCGCAATTGTTGAAGGTCACGCAACGCGTGGTCGAGCGCAGCAAGCCCACTCGCGAGGCGTATCTGGCCCGCATCGAGCACGCGCAGGGCAAATTCCCGGCGCGCGGCGCGCTCTCGTGCGCCAATCTGGCCCACGGCTTTGCCGGCCTCGAAGGCAACGACAAGCTCGTCATCAAGCAGATCCGCCAGCCGAACATCGGCATCGTTTCGGCGTATAACGAGATGCTGTCCGCGCACGCGCCGTACAAAAACTACCCGGATATCATCAAGGAAGCCGCGCGTGAAAACGGCGGCGTCGCGCAATTCGCCGGCGGCGTGCCGGCCATGTGCGACGGCGTCACGCAAGGCAACGCGGGCATGGAACTGTCGTTGTTCTCGCGCGAAGTGATCGCGATGAGCACCGCGGTCGCCCTGACGCACAACATGTTCGACGCGGCGCTGTGCCTCGGCATCTGCGACAAGATCGTGCCGGGTTTGCTGATCGGCGCGTTGCAATTCGGCCATCTGCCGACGATTTTCGTGCCGGCCGGCCCGATGGGAAGCGGCCTCTCGAACGACGACAAAGCCAAGACCCGGCAGCTGTTCGCCACTGGTCAATGCGGCCGCGACGCGCTGCTCGAAGCGGAAGCCGCCGCGTATCACAGCCACGGCACCTGCACGTTCTACGGCACCGCGAACAGCAATCAGATGCTGATGGAAGTCATGGGCCTGCATCTGCCGGGCTCGGCCTTCGTGCATCCGCACACGCCGCTGCGCGACGCGCTGACCGCGCAGGCCGCGCGCCGCGTGCTCGATCTGACGGTCGAGCGCGGCAACTACATGCCAATCGGCCATGTGGTCGACGAGAAAGCCATCGTCAACGGCATCGTCGCGTTGCTGGCCACGGGCGGTTCGACCAATCACACGCTGCATCTGGTCGCGATTGCGCGGGCGGCCGGCATCGTGATCGATTGGGATGACTTCGACACGTTGTCGCAAGCCGTACCGCTGCTCGCGAAGATTTACCCGAACGGCAAGGCTGACGTGAACCACTTCCACGCGGCTGGCGGGGTGGCGTTTCTCGTTCGCAATCTGCTCGAAGGCGGCTTGCTGCATGAAGACGTGAACACCGTCGCGGGCAAGGGGCTCAAGCACTACACGGAAGAGCCGAAGCTGCTCGACGGCAAGCTGCAATGGGTGCCGGGCGCGCAGGTCAGCGAAGACACCGCGGTGCTGCGCGGCATCGAGGAGCCGTTCCAGCCGGACGGCGGCTTGCGTCTGATGCAAGGCAAGCTCGGCCGCGGCGTGATCAAGATTTCAGCGGTGGCGGCGCAGCATCGCAAGGTGAAGGCGCCGGCGATCGTGTTCGATTCGCAGGAAGCGGTTCAGGAAGCATTCGACAACGGCGAACTGAAACGCGACTTCATCGCCGTGGTGCGCTTCCAGGGCGCCCGCGCAAACGGCATGCCCGAGCTGCATCGTTTGACGCCGTTGCTCGGTGTGTTGCAGGATCATGGTTTCCACGTTGCACTGGTCACCGATGGCCGCATGTCCGGCGCCTCGGGCAAGGTGCCGGCGGTGATTCACCTGTCGCCGGAAGCGTTGCTGCAAGGCCCGATCGGGAAAGTCCGCAGCGGCGACATGCTGATGATCGATGCGGACGCCGGCGTGCTGGACATTGAAATCGATGCAGCCGAATGGGCGGCGCGCCCGGAAGCGGCGCCGCAGCATCAGGCGGAAAACGAAGTCGGCTTCGGCCGCGAATTGTTCGGCGTGTTCCGTGCGGCGGCCGCGCCCGCGGAGCAGGGCGCCTCGGTGTTCGGCCCGATGGTCGGCGAGCGCCACGCGCACCACGGCGAGCACGGCAAAGCACACACAAGCACCACTCAAGCCAGCCACGGGCTGCAGAAACAAGGAGTCTGACTATGACGTCGAAAACAGTAAGCGATATCGTGCGCCTCGGCCCGGTGATTCCGGTGCTCGCATTCGACTCGGCCGAACAGGGCGAACATGTGTCGCGCGCGCTGCATGCGGGTGGCGTGAAGGTGCTGGAAATCACGCTGCGCACGGCGGCCGGTCTGGAAGCGATCGAACGCGCGAGCCAGTTGGCCGACGACATCGTGGTCGGCGTCGGCACGATCACGAAACCCGAGCATTGCGCTCAGGCGAAGAAGGCGGGCGCGCAGTTCGGCGTGTCGCCAGGTCTGACGAGAGACATGCACAAGGCCGCGCAAGATGCGGGTTTGCCGCTGCTGCCGGGCGTGATGACGCCGAGCGACATCATCGCTGCGCTGGAACTCGGCTACGAAATCGTCAAGTTTTTCCCGGCCCAACAGGCCGGCGGCGTGCCGATGCTGCAAGCCTTCTATGGTCCGTTCCCGACGTTGAAGTTCTGCCCGACCGGCGGCATTACGGCCGAAAGCGCCATCAATTTTCTCGCACAACCGAACGTCGTGTGCGTGGGTGGATCGTGGTTGACGCCGAAGGCTGCGCTTGCCGCGCAGAATTGGGATGAAGTGACGCGTCTTGCACGCGCCGCCAGCGAGCTAGCCGCGTCCGCGCATTGAGCTGACGCAGCGCGTACGTTCGCCAGGTCACCAGGTTCAGGCCGAGGAGCCTCGTCGAAGCAGCCCGTCAGGCTGTCGCGGCGAGGCTCCTTTTAATATGCGGCGCTGCCCTTTTGGCGCGCCTTGAAACAAAACAGACAGTAAAATTCAGCGTCCGCGCGACTGCCTGGCACCGGCAGCGTCACAGGCCGCGAGACACAGTGCCAGTTTCATTGGCGCCGAGAATCAACAACACAAAGGAGGAGCTTCATGGAAGCTGTCCACGGCAGCATGCTGCTGGTTTACGGGGTGATCGCCATCGCAGCGCTGATCCTGCTCATCACGCGCTTCAAGGTTTATCCGTTTCTCGTTCTGATCATCGTCTCGCTACTGCTTGGGCTTGCGGCCGGCATGCCGATGAGCACGATCGTCAAATCGTTCGAAACCGGCAACGGCAATACGCTCGGCCACATCGCGGTGGTGGTCGGTCTCGGCACGATGCTCGGCAAGATGATGGCCGAATCGGGCGGCGCGGAGCGCGTCGCCACCACGCTGATCGACTGGTTCGGCGAGAAGAACATTCACTGGGCGATGATGTTCGTCGCGATCATCGTCGGTTTGCCGGTGTTCTTCGAAGTCGGTTTCGTGCTGCTGATTCCGATCGCGTTCAACGTCGCCAAGCGCACCGGCAAATCGCTGCTGCTGATCGGCTTGCCGATGGTCGCGGGGCTGTCCGTCGTGCACGGGCTGATTCCGCCGCACCCGGCCGCGATGCTCGCGGTGCAGGCATATCACGCCGACATCGGCAAGACGATTGCGTATGGATTGCTGGTCGGCGTGCCGACCGCGATCGTCGCCGGTCCGCTTTTCGCACTGCTGATTCATCGCCAGATCAAGCTGCCGGCGAACAATCCGCTCGCCGCGCAATTCGTCGAGTCTCACACGGAAGGGGTGAAGCGTGAGCTGCCCGGGTTCGGCATTACGCTTTTCACGATCCTGCTGCCGGTCATCCTGATGCTGGTCGGCAGTTGGGCCGATCTGGTGTTCACGCCGAAAACCCTGCCGAACGATCTGCTGCATTTTGTCGGCAACTCGGACGTGGCGCTGCTGATTGCGGTGCTGGTCAGCTTCTGGACCTTCGGGGCGAAGCGCGGCTTCAATCGTGAGCAGATCCAGAAGTTCTGCGGCGAGTGTCTTGCGCCGATCGCGGGTATCACGCTGATCGTCGGTGCCGGCGGCGGCTTCGGGCGCGTGCTGATGGATAGCGGCATCTCGAAGGAGATCGTCGGTGCGGCGACCTCGGCGCATCTGTCGCCGCTGCTGCTCGGTTGGATCGTCGCGGCGATGATCCGTCTCGCGACCGGCTCGGCTACGGTCGCTATGACGACGGCATGCGGCATCGTCGCGCCGATCGCCTCGGCCAGTGGCGTGCAGGTGACGCCGGAATTGCTGGTGCTCGCCACGGGTTCGGGTTCGCTGATCTTCTCGCACGTCAACGACGGCGGCTTCTGGCTGATCAAGGAGTACTTTGGAATGACGGTGGGGCAGACGTTCAAGACGTGGTCGCTCTGCGAAACCATCATTTCCGTGTTGGGTTTGGCTTTGACTTTCGCGCTCGCGACGGTCGTGTAAGGAGTAGTTGATGATTCTGATCGCAATGGGCGTGTCGGGCGCCGGCAAAACGAGGATTGGCGAAATGCTGGCTGAGCGCCTGCACTGCGCATTCACCGACGGCGACGCGTTTCACAGCGCCGCTAACAAAGAGAAAATGCACCACGGCATTCCGCTCACCGACGAAGACCGCTGGCCGTGGTTGCAAACCATCCGTGCAGCGATTGAAGAGAAGCAGAAGGCTGGCGAGAAGGCGGTGTTCACGTGTTCGTCGCTCAAGCGCTCGTACCGCGACGTTCTGCGTGGCGGCGGCAACGGTGACAAGGACGTGTGCTTCGTCTATCTGAAGGGTTCGTACGAGGTGCTGCGCGACCGGTTGACCACGCGTACCGGCCATTTCTTCGATCCGTCGCTGCTGCAAAGCCAGCTCGACACGCTCGAAGAACCGGGCGCCGATGAGGCGATTACGGTGAGCGTCGAATTGTCGCCGGAAGAGATCGTCGACGAGGTCTTGAAGCAGATGAAGACGCGTTGAGCGTTTTCGTCGCTCACGCGGCAGGATGAAAAAAGGCGCTCCCCGGAGCGCCTTTTTCGTGCTTGCCTGAACGATGCCTGAGGCAACGAGGCAACGACTGAGCTTAAGCGATCCGCTTCGCCAGTTCCACCGCCTTGCCGATATACGACGCCGGCGTCATCGCGAGCAAGCGATCCTTCGCGTCCTGCGGAATAGCCAGGCCGGTAACGAAGGTCTGCAACGCTTCGCGCGTGATGCCCTTGCCGCGCGTCAGTTCCTTCAACTGCTCATACGGGTTCTCGATGCCGTAACGGCGCATCACCGTTTGCACCGGCTCGGCCAGCACTTCCCAGCAGTTGTCGAGATCTTCGTTCAGACGCTGCGCGTTGACTTCAAGCTTGTCGAGACCACGAATTAGCGAGTCGTACGCGAGCAGCGAGTAGCCGAACGCGACGCCCATATTGCGCAGCACCGTCGAATCGGTCAGGTCGCGCTGCCAGCGCGACACCGGCAGCTTGTCGGCCAGATGGCGCAGCGTTGCGTTGGCGAGGCCGAGGTTGCCTTCCGAGTTTTCGAAGTCGATCGGATTGACCTTGTGCGGCATCGTCGACGAACCGATTTCGCCTGCCTTGGTCCGCTGTCTGAAGTAACCGACCGAGATGTAGCCCCACACGTCGCGATCGAGGTCGAGCAGGATCGTGTTGGCGCGCGATACGGCGTCGAACAGTTCGGCCATGTAATCGTGCGGCTCGATCTGGATCGTGTACGGATTGAACGTGAGCTTCAGGCGCTGTTCGACCACTTCACGCGAGAACGCTTCCCAGTCGAACTCCGGATACGCGGACAGATGCGCGTTGAAGTTGCCGACCGCGCCGTTCATCTTGCCCAGCAGTTCCACCTTCGCGACGCGGTCGATCGCGCGTTCCAGACGCGCGGCGACGTTGGCGATTTCCTTGCCGAGCGTGGTCGGGCTGGCCGGTTGGCCGTGCGTGCGCGACAGCATCGGCTGTTCGGCATGCGCGTGCGCCAGCGCGACGAGGCGCTGATGCACCGCGCGCAGCGCCGGCAGAATGACGTGCTTGCGTGCGCCGGCCAGCATCAGGCCGTGCGACGTGTTGTTGATGTCTTCCGAGGTGCACGCGAAGTGGATGAACTCGCTTGCGCGGTCCAGTTCTTGCTGACCCTTCACCGATTCCTTCAGCCAGTACTCGACCGCCTTCACGTCGTGATTCGTCACGCGTTCGATGTCCTTGATGCGCGCGGCGTCGTGCGCGGTGAAACGCTCGGCCAGTTGCAGCAGGAACTGTTCGGACGCGTCGGAAAAGCGCGGCACTTCGGCGAAACCGGCGCGCGACAAGGCGATCAGCCAGTGGATTTCAACCGTCACGCGATGGCGCATGAACGCGGCTTCCGAGAGCCAGTCGCGCAGGGCTTCGGTTTTCGACGCATAGCGGCCGTCGAGCGGGGAGAGCGCGGTCAGCGCGAACAGGGTGTCGGGGCGGGTGTCGGACATGATGGAGGCGGGTCGGGGCGTTGAGCGCTCAGTGAGCGGATCGGGAACGGAGGGAACCGCGAATTTTACCACCGAGCGGCTGTTTGCCCGATCTCGGGATCGATCCGGCGACGAACCCGGCCTGCGCGCGCTCCGCGCGAGATCTGCTGCGAGCCCGCGTTAATGCCGCGCCAATGCCGCGCTAATGCCCCGCCAATGTCGCGCCAATGTTGCGCCAATGTTGCGCTAATGCTCCAGCGACGCCACGGCGCCCTGGCCGCGCCGCTAGAATGCTGACTTCTCCTCTCCCCGCTGGCAGCAGGCTTTCGCATGGAACTGAAATGGCTCGAGGACTTCGTTTCACTCGCGGAGACGCGCAGTTTCAGCCGCTCGGCCGAATTGCGGCACGTCACGCAGCCGGCATTTTCGCGGCGCATCCAGGCGCTGGAAGCATGGCTCGGCACTGAATTGATCGACCGTTCGGTCTACCCGACGCGGCTGACCGCAGCCGGCCAGGTGTTCAACGAGCAGGCGCTCGCGATGCTGTCGCAGTTCCACGAGGCGCGCGCGCTGCTGCGCGGACACACGGCGACGCCGCAGGCGACCATCGAGTTCGCGGTGCCGCACACGTTGTCGCTGACTTATTTTCCGCGCTGGCTGCAGCGCATCGAAGCGCAGATGGGGCCGATCCACACGCGGCTGCGCGCGCTGAACGTGCATGACGCGGCTTTGTCGCTGGTGGAAGGCGGCTGCGACCTGATGATGGGCTATCACCATCCCAGCCACCCGGTCGCGCTCGATCCGGCGCGCTACGACATGCTGACGCTCGGCAACGAGCCGATCAGCCCGTTCTCGGCGCCGGGCCGCGCGGGCCGGCCGCGTCACACGCTGCCCGGCAGCGCCGACGCGCCGACGCCGTATCTGTCGTACACGCCGAACGCGTACCTCGGCCGCATGACCGAGGTGATCCTCACCAACGCGCCCGAGCGCCTTTATCTCGACCGGCTGTACGAAACCGACATGGCCGAAGGGCTCAAGGCGATGGCGCTGGCCGGCCACGGTATCGCGTTCCTGCCGCACAGCGCGGTGGAAGACGCGGTCGCCGATGGCAAGCTGATCCGGCTGGATCGCGCGACACGCTGCACGCCGGAAGGACAGTTCACGCTGACCATGGAGATCCGCCTGTATCGCGACAAGCTGGCGGCGAAAAGCGATGATGCGCGGCAGATACTCGTGCGTCAGTTGTGGGACCTGGTGTCGGAGGAACTGGCGCAGCGTGCTGTCTGAAACTGCCCGCGTACGACGTCAAATTGCGAGTTCTTGACGGTTATGCAAAAAAAACATAATCGGATAAGGAAACGGCATTGGATTTCAAATCGGCGTTTTTCGACAATGGCGGCATTCGATCAACGCCGGAGCGTTCATGTCTTCCCAGCAGCCAGTCGCACAATCCGCATCATCGTTGCAGTCCGTCCCGTCCTACCTCAATAGCGAAGACCTCGGCCCGTGGGGCAACTACCTGCGCCAGGTCGACCGCGTCGCGCCGTACCTCGGCTCGCTGTCCCGCTGGCTCGAAACCCTGAAGCGCCCGAAGCGCATTCTGATCGTCGACGTGCCTATCGAACTCGATAACGGCACGGTCGCGCACTTCGAAGGCTATCGCGTGCAGCACAACGTGTCGCGTGGTCCGGGCAAGGGCGGCGTGCGCTATCACCAGGACGTGACGCTGTCGGAAGTGATGGCGCTGTCGGCGTGGATGTCGGTCAAGAACGCGGCGGTGAACGTGCCGTACGGCGGCGCGAAGGGCGGGATCCGCGTCGATCCGCGCACGCTGTCGCGTGGCGAGCTGGAGCGCATGACGCGCCGCTACACGAGCGAAATCGGCATCATCATCGGACCGAACACCGACATTCCCGCGCCGGACGTGAACACGAACGACCAGATCATGGCGTGGATGATGGACACGTACTCGATGAACCAGGGCCAAACGGCCACGGGCGTCGTGACCGGCAAGCCGATCACGCTCGGCGGTTCGCTGGGCCGCCGCGAAGCGACGGGCCGCGGCGTGTTCGTGGTCGGTTGCGAAGCGGCGCGCCGCATCGGCTTCGACATCGAAGGTGCGCGCATCGCGGTGCAAGGCTTCGGTAACGTCGGCGGGATTGCCGCGCGTCTGTTCCAGGAGGCGGGCGCCAAAGTGGTCGCCGTGCAGGATCACACCGGTTCGCTGTACAAGTCGACCGGTATCGACGCGGGCGCATTGCTCGAGCACGTCGCGAAGACGGGCGGTGTCGGCGGTTTCCCGGAAGCCGACGCGGTGACGAACGAAGAATTCTGGACCGTCGAATCGGACATCCTGATTCCGGCCGCGCTGGAAAACCAGATCACCGAAAAGAACGCCGGCAAGATCAAGACGAAGATCATCGTGGAAGGCGCCAACGGCCCGACCACCACGGCAGCGGACGACATTCTGCACGACCGCGGCATCCTCGTGATTCCGGACGTGGTCGCCAACGCGGGCGGCGTGACGGTGTCGTACTTCGAATGGGTGCAGGACTTCTCGAGCTTCTTCTGGACCGAAGACGAGATCAACCAGCGCCTCGAGCGCGTGATGCGTGAAGCATTTGCCGCCGTGTGGCAAGTGTCGAGCGAGCAGAATGTGTCGGTGCGGACCGCGGCGTTTATCGTGGCCTGTAAGCGCATCCTGCAAGCCCGCGAAATGCGTGGCCTGTATCCCTGACCTGTTTGCGTGAAACGGCTGGTCCGCCACCCTGCGGGTCGCTCGAATCCTTGCTTTGACGCGGTTCACAAGACTGCGTGTACGACCGGCGGGCGGCATCGTATCGATGCCGCCCGCCTTTGCATATTCGTAAAAGGTTGACTGACCGGCCGGAAGCGCTGTAAACCTGTAGCGGCTTGCGCGCAACAAACATGGTTTATAGCCATACTTTCAGAATAATTACTTTGCTAAACTGGCGCCGGTTCTTGCCAAGGAGATCACAATGAAGGTTAAAAAGGCTGCACTGCTGCTCGCGACTCTCGGACTGTTTACGGTTGGCGCGCATGCGCAAGACGCCGGTACGCTGAAAAAGATCAAGGACACGGGCGTGATTTCGCTGGGTCATCGCGAATCGTCGATCCCGTTTTCGTATTACGACGACAGGCAGAACGTCATCGGTTACTCGCAGGAATTCGCGCTGAAGGTGGTGGACGCGGTCAAGGCCAAGCTGAATATGCCTAACCTGAAGGTCAAGCTCACGCCTGTCACGTCGCAAAACCGTATTCCGCTGGTGCAGAACGGCACCGTCGACATGGAATGCGGCTCGACCACCAACAACGCTGAACGCCAGCAACAAGCTGCGTTCTCGAACACGATCTTCGTGATCGGCACGCGCTTGATGACCAAGAAGGATTCGGGCGTCAAGGACTGGGCCGACCTGAAGGGCAAGACGGTCGTGACGACTGCCGGCACCACGTCCGAGCGTATCCTGCGCAAGATGAACCAGGACAAAAGCATGGGCATGAACATCATCAGCGCGAAGGACCACGGCGAGTCGTTCCTGACGCTTTCCACCGGCCGCGCTGCCGCGTTCATGATGGACGATGCGCTGCTGGCCGGCGAGCGTGCCAAGTCGAACAACCCGGGCGATTTCGTGATCGTCGGCACGCCGCAATCGCATGAAGCGTACGGCTGCATGATTCGTAAGAACGATCCGGAGTTCAAGAAGGTGGTCGACGACGCGATCGCGAAGGTCGAAACCTCGGGCGAAGCCGATCAGATCTACAAGAAGTGGTTCGAATCGCCGATTCCGCCGAAGGGCTTGAACCTGAACTTCCCGGAAAGTGACGACATCAAGGCGCTCTACAAGAGCCCGAATGACAAGGCTATCGACTAAACCTTAGCTGTTTATTTTGAAACGCTGAACGAAACGGAAGGGGCCGCGCGCTTCTTCCGTTTCTTTTTGCTGGAGTCTTGCTCATGTCATATCACTGGAACTGGGGCATTCTGCTGAGTCCGGTCTCCACCGGCGAGCCGACCACCTATCTGGGCTGGCTGATGTCCGGCTTCTGGGTGACGATTACCGTGTCGCTGTCGGCATGGGTGATCGCGCTGATCGTCGGATCGCTCTTCGGTGTGCTGCGTACGGTGCCGAACAAATGGGCGTCGGGCATCGGTACGGTCTACGTCGCGATTTTCCGTAACATTCCGCTGATCGTGCAGTTCTTCATCTGGTATCTGGTGATACCGGAGTTGCTGCCGGTGTCGATCGGCAGCTGGTACAAGCAATTGCCGCCGAGCGCGCAGTTCTTCTCGTCGTCGATCGTGTGTCTTGGGTTCTTCACCGCCGCGCGGGTGTGCGAGCAGGTGCGCTCGGGCATCAACGCGTTGCCGCACGGCCAGCGCGCCGCGGGTCTGGCGATGGGTTTCACGCAATGGCAGACGTACCGTTATGTGCTGCTGCCGGTCGCGTACCGGATCATCGTGCCGCCGCTCACGTCCGAGTTTCTGAATATCTTCAAGAACTCGGCGGTCGCGTCGACCATCGGTCTGCTGGATCTGTCCGCACAGGCGCGCCAACTGGTCGACTACACGTCGCAGTCGTATGAGTCGTTTATCGCTGTCACGCTGGCATACGTGCTGATCAATCTGGTCGTGATGCAACTGATGCGCTGGGTCGAACACAAGACCCGGTTGCCCGGCTATATCGGAGGCAAGTGATGCACCATTTCGACTGGAGCGGTATTCCGGGCGCACTGCCTACGCTGTGGACCGGCGCCGTCATCACTGTCAAGATCACATTGATCGCAATCGTGATCGGCATCATCTGGGGCACCATTCTCGCGATCATGCGGCTGTCGCCTTTCAAGCCGTTCGAATGGTTCGCGAAGGGCTACGTCACGGTGTTCCGTTCGATCCCGCTGGTGATGGTGCTGCTGTGGTTCTTCCTGATCGTGCCGCAGGTGCTGCAGAACGTGCTTGGGCTTTCGCCGGATATCGACATCCGGCTCGCGTCGGCGATGGTCGCCTTTTCGCTGTTCGAGGCGGCGTACTATTCGGAGATCATCCGCGCCGGTATCCAGTCGGTGCCGCGCGGGCAGGTCAATGCGGCGTTTGCGCTCGGCATGAGCTACCCGCAGGCGATGCGCCTCATCGTGCTGCCGCAGGCGTTCCGCGCGATGGTGCCGCTCTTGCTTACGCAAGGTATCGTGCTGTTTCAGGATACGTCGCTCGTCTACGTGATCAGCCTCGCCGACTTCTTCCGCACCGCCACGAATATTGGCGACCGTGACGGTACGAATGTCGAAATGGTACTGTTCGCGGGCGCGTGTTATTTCGTGATCTGCGTGATCGCGTCGAGCCTCGTCAAAAGTCTTCAGAAAAAGGTCGCAAGATGATCTCTATCAAGAATGTTTCGAAGTGGTACGGCCAGTTTCAAGTGCTGACCGACTGCACCACGGAAGTCAAAAAAGGTGAAGTGGTGGTGGTGTGCGGCCCGTCGGGCTCGGGCAAGTCCACGCTGATCAAAACCGTGAACGGCCTCGAGCCGTTCCAGAAGGGCGAGATCGTCATCAACGGTCAATCGCTGACCGACAAGAAAACCAATCTGTCGAAGCTGCGCGCGAAAGTCGGCATGGTGTTCCAGCACTTCGAACTGTTCCCGCATCTGTCGATCGTGCAGAACCTGACACTCGCGCAGGTGAAGGTGCTCGGCCGTTCGAACGAAGAAGCCACGGCGAAGGGCTACAAGCTGCTCGATCGCGTCGGTCTGCGTGCGCATGCGGATAAGTTTCCGGGGCAGTTGTCGGGCGGTCAGCAGCAGCGTGTGGCGATTGCACGCGCGTTGTCGATGGACCCGATCGCGATGCTGTTCGACGAGCCGACCTCTGCGCTCGATCCGGAAATGATCAACGAAGTGCTCGACGTGATGGTCGAGCTCGCGCAGGAAGGCATGACGATGATGTGCGTCACGCACGAAATGGGCTTTGCGAAGAAGGTCGCGCACCGCGTGATCTTCATGGACAAGGGCTTGATCGTGGAAGACGACCGCAAGGAAGACTTCTTCGCGAACCCGAAGTCGGATCGCGCGAAGGATTTTCTGGCGAAGATCCTGCACTGAGGTTTGCCCGCGGCACGTTGTGCCGCTTTCGTCCTTCAGTGGAAAAAAAGCCGCTGCTTTGTGAGAAGCAGCGGCTTTTTTGTTTCGTGCGTTCGGGGATTAACGCAGCGGGATCAGGATTCGAACGCAGCGGCGTCGTCCGCCGCTTCCAGATCGACTTCCGACTCTGTCAATGCTGACGCCGCGATCGTCGTTGCCGAAGCCGATGCATCCAGTGCCGGGTTGCGCAGCTTCTCGAGCACGGAAGGCGGTACCGGCAGATTGACGCGGTCGATCACTTCGCCGTGCTGGAACATCATCAGATCGCCGGGTTTGAACGCGGTCCACACTTCGTTATCGGTGAGCGGTTGCGTCGCAATCACGGCGACGCGGTCTTCCGGCGTCGTGTACTTCGCGAAATCGATCGACACGTCCGCATCGACGAGATGCGCGGTCGAGAACGGCCAGCGTCGCACGATGAAGTGCAGATGTGTCGAGCAGTGCGCGAACAACGCCTGGCCGTTCGACATCAGGAAGTTGAATACGCCGAATTGCGTGATCTCGCGCGTGAGCGTTTCCAGCGCCGCGAACAGTTCGTCGAGCGGCGGCTGGCAGCCCGGGAAAGTCTTGCGCAAACCTTGCAGCAGCGCGCAAAACGCGAGTTCGCTATCGGTCGTGCCGACCGGCTGATAGACGCCCGTCAGCGTTGGCGAATAATTTTTCAGGTCGCCGTTGTGCGCGAAGATCCAGTGACGCCCCCACAACTCACGCATGAACGGATGGCAGTTCTCCAGCAGGATGTGCCCTTGCGTCGCCTTGCGGATATGCGCAATCGTGTTCTTCGATTTGATCGGGTAGCGCTTGACCATCTCGGCGATCGGCGAGGTGGCCGACGATTGATGGTCGATGAACAGGCGGCAGGCTTTGTCTTCGAAGAAGGCGATGCCCCAGCCGTCCGCATGATGATCGGTGACGCCGCCGCGCGCCGCAAAACCGGTGAACGAGAACGTGACGTCCGTCGGCGCGGCGCAGTTCATTCCGAGAAGTTGGCACATGTTACGGGTGAGCCTGTGAACGGGGCGAGCCGTTACAATAATGATTTCCCTAGCATATCACCGAGCCAGAACCGCCAAATAGCTAAATTGACGTGTGTTCAGGCCGCAACACCGCGGTTTGCCGCAGTTTGCAGCCGTCGATTGGCTTTGTCGCCGAGGTTCGTTCCCCTCCCGCCATGACTGCTTCCAACGCTTCCCTCGATTCCCTCACGCTCGCTCGCCCGGACGATTGGCATCTGCATGTCCGCGACGGCGAGATGCTTGCCGCCGTGCTGCCGGACACCGCGCGCCAGTTCGGCCGCGCAATCATCATGCCGAACCTCAAGCCGCCGGTCACCACCACCGCGATGGCGCGGGCGTATCGCGAGCGCGTCGTCGCCGCGATTCCGGCCGGCGTGAAGTTCGAACCGCTGATGACGCTGTATCTCACGGACAATACGCCGCCCGGCGAAATCCGCCGCGCGCGCGAAAGCGGCTTTGTGCATGGCATAAAGCTGTACCCCGCAGGCGCCACGACTAATTCGGACGCGGGCGTCACCGACATCATGAAGTGCGCGAAAACGCTCGAAGCGATGCAGGAAACCGGCATGCCGCTGCTGGTGCACGGCGAAGTGACGGATTCGTCGATCGATCTGTTCGACCGCGAGAAAGTGTTTATCGATCGTGTGATGACGCCGCTGCGCCGCGAGTTTCCGGCGCTCAAGGTGGTGTTCGAGCACATCACCACGAAGGATGCAGTCGACTACATCCGCGAAGCCGGCGTGGCGCCGGGGCTGCTGGGCGCAACGATCACCGCGCACCATCTGCTGTACAACCGCAATGCGATCTTCCAGGGCGGCATCCGCCCGCATTACTACTGCCTGCCGGTGCTCAAGCGCGAGACGCATCGCGTGGCGCTGGTCGAGGCGGCGACCTCGGGCAATCCGCGTTTCTTCCTCGGCACGGATAGCGCGCCGCATCCGAAGGGTTTGAAGGAGCACGCGTGCGGCTGCGCGGGCTGCTACACGGCGCTGCACGCGCTCGAACTGTATGCGGAAGCGTTCGACAAAGCGGGCGCGCTGGATAAGCTCGAAGGCTTCGCGAGCTTCTTCGGGGCAGATTTCTACGGACTGCCGCGCAGCGCGGAAAAGGTCACGTTGCGTCGCGAGGAATGGACTCTGCCGGCTGAGTTGCCGGTCGGCGATACGCCGGTCGTGCCGTTGCGTGGTGGCGAGTCGATTGGCTGGCGGCTGGTCTGAGGTTGGAGCAGATGCAGGCGATGCAGGTGCGGGAGGCGGCGCGTGTGGGTTTCGCCGATATCGACTGGTCGAAGCCGTGGTTCGCGCAGTTTGCCGGGCGCGGCGCCCGCTGGCAGCAGGCCGCGCTGACGAGCTACGCGGCGTTGCTCGATGAAATGAACGCGGATGCTGGCGCGATGCAGCAGCGCACGGGGCGCGGCCAGCGCCTGGCGTTCATCGCGCAGGACGATTTGCCTCCGGGCGCGGCTTACGAGGCGCACATCGCGTCGACCGGCTGCGTGCCGACTCGCCACAATCTGCACGACTTCTTCAACGCGTCGATGTGGTTTGCGTTTCCGCGCATCAAGGCGGCGCTGAACGCGCGTCAGTCTGCGGCAATCGACGTTTCAGGCGTCGGCCCGACCCGCGGCGGCGTGCGCGATATGCTGACTCTGCTTGACGAAAACGCGTTGCTGTTCGCCTGCGCGGATCCGGCATTGAGTGCCGCCTTGCGCGGATTCGATTGGCAGACGCTGCTGGTCTCGCGGCGTGATGCGTGGGGCGTGCATTGTGAAGTGCGCTGCTTCGGGCATGCGTTGCTGGAAAAACTGATCGCGCCGTTCAAGGCTTGCACGGGGCACGCCTGGATCGTCGACGTACCCACCGAATACTTTGGGTGGCCCGCCTTGGCGCGCGACGCGTGGCTAGACGAAGCGGTCGGCACTGCGCTGCTGAATACCGACGCATTGACGAGCCGCCTGTTCGCGCCATTACCCGTGTTGGGCATTCCGGGCTGGTGGCCGGACAACGAAACGCCCGCGTTTTACGACGACGCCTCGGTGTTCCGCGCCGGCCGCCGCTGGCGCTAAGACCGCCGCAGGCCAGGCGCGGCGCCGTACGCGACGACGCCCATTCGGCTATTTCCGCCGCGCAAGCGGCTTGCCGCCCGTCGCAGTGGTAAAATCGGCCCCAGCAAAGCGGGCCAGGCAGTCGCGGCCTCCGCGGCTTCGGCCAAAGAGGGCGAGGAAAGTCCGGACTCCACAGGGCAGGGTGATGGCTAACGGCCATCCGTGGCGACACGCGGAACAGGGCAACAGAAAGCAAACCGCCGATGGCCCGGCGAAAGTCGGGATCAGGTAAGGGTGAAACGGTGCGGTAAGAGCGCACCGCGGCTGCTGCAAGGCAGACCGGCACGGTAACCTCCACCCGGAGCAATTCCAAGTAGGCAGGCGCGCATCTTCGAGATGCAGGACGGGGCCCCCGTCTCGTCTGCGGGTAGGAAGCTTGAGCGCGTCAGTAATGGCGCGCCTAGAGGAATGGCTGCCACGCGCGTCGCGTTTTCGGACGTTGCGCGTGCACAGAATCCGGCTTATCGGCCTGCTTTGCCACCCAATGAAAAATGCCGGCGTCCACACGGACGCCGGCATTTTCTTTGTGGCGCGCTCCTTCGGCTACTTGCGCCGGAGCCGGCGAGCCGCGCCGCGCTTAGCCCGCGACGATATCGAACGAGTGCGACAGTTCGGCGGTTTTCGCAATCATGATCGACGCCGAGCAGTATTTGTCGTGTGACAGATTGATCGCCCGTTCCACGGTAGCCGGATTCAGATTCTTGCCGGTCACGGTGAAGTGGAAGTGGATCTTGGTGAACACCTTCGGATCTTCGCTCGCGCGTTCCGCCTTCAGCGTCACTGAGCAGCCGGCGATTTCCTGGCGACTTTTCTTCAGGATCATCACGACGTCGTACGCCGTGCAGCCGCCCGTGCCGAGCAGAACCATTTCCATCGGACGCGGCGCAAGGTTGCGGCCGCCGCCTTCCGGCGCGCCGTCCATCGCGACCAGATGGCCGCTGCCCGTCTCGGCGGCGAACGCCATTCCGTCCTGCCCCATCCAGCTCACTTTGCATTCCATGCTGTGCTCCACCGCGCTTCGCTTATTCGAGACGGCATTGTAGCCCGGCGTTTGCGTGTCCGCCCGGAGGGACTTCGGCGGGAAATTATGCTCAGTGACGGCTTGCGTGTTGCGGTGCGGCATGTTTGGCTAGTTCGGGAATGCACTGAAGGGATTAGGGGTTTTACTCTAGTCGATGTCTGCCTTTGCGACCGCTCTTGGAAGCTTTCGTGCTTGATTTTAAAAAGAATTTTCCGTTTGCGGTCAGCTTTTGTGCTTCCCATATAATGAAATTGCATTTCGCAATGCAAATGTTCTTGCATCGCACAAGGGTGCCTCATATAATCGTCCCCATCGGTTGCAGCAGTTCTGCAACCTCCGCTGTCTCCTCCACCTCCTCCTTTGGTGGATTAAACCCGAACCGCTCGTTCGGGTTTTTTTTCGTCTTCGCTTTTGCCTTCAAGGCACGGTTTCACGGCTCGGCACGAAGGCCGCATGGTTGCTGCCTTGGCCACCCGCGCAACACGTCTGCCTATCCAAAACAGCTGGACATTTTGACTTGGTGTGACAAATTCCTTTATAATCCAAGGCTTTTCCGCATCCGCGCCCGCGGAGGAAGAACAGGGAGAGCCTGCACGCGCCTCGATGCGCACACTACAAGCAGGAAAAAAAACATTGGGCGCAGCAATTTTTTTGGATCGATCATGAAGACGTTTTCCGCAAAAGCCCATGAGGTGACGCGCGAATGGTACGTGATTGACGCGACGGATAAGGTTCTCGGGCGTGTCGCCAGCGAAGTGGCACACCGTCTTCGCGGCAAGCACAAGCCTGAATTCACTCCCCACGTCGACACCGGTGATTTCATCATCGTTATCAACGCCGGCAAGCTGAAAGTCACGGGCAACAAGGCTACTGACAAGAAGTACTATCGCCACTCGGGTTACCCGGGCGGTATCTATGAAACGACGTTCGGCAAAATGCAGGAACGCTTCCCGGGCCGGGCGCTCGAAAAAGCGGTCAAGGGCATGCTGCCGAAGGGCCCGCTCGGCTACGCGATGATCAAGAAGCTGAAGGTCTACGCCGAAGCAACGCATCCGCATTCGGCGCAACAGCCGAAAGCGCTCGAGATCTAAGGGGAGCCCACATGATCGGTAACTGGAATTACGGCACGGGCCGCCGCAAGAGCGCCGTCGCACGTGTGTTCATCAAGGCAGGCAAGGGCGATATCGTTGTGAACGGCAAGCCTATCGCCGATTACTTCTCGCGCGAAACGTCGCTGATGATCGTGCGTCAGCCGCTGGAACTCACGAACCACGGCGTCACGTTCGACATCAAAGTCAACGTGACGGGTGGCGGTGAAACGGGTCAAGCCGGTGCGGTTCGCCACGGCATCACCCGCGCGCTGATGGACTATGACGCAACGCTGAAGCCGGAACTGTCGAAAGCTGGTTTCGTCACGCGTGACGCTCGTGAAGTCGAACGTAAGAAGGTCGGCTTCCACAAGGCACGCCGCAGGAAGCAATTCTCGAAGCGTTAATCGCTTCGGGTGCGATCCGGCCCTTGGGCCGGATCGCTGCAAAAGCCGCCGACGCTTTCGCGAAGGCGGCTTTTTTTATGGGTTTCCCCCTGTTCTGCGTCGGTCGTTTCGTTGCTGCTGCGGCCGTGTGGCGCGAGAGCGGGCAGACTGGCGGCGACGATGGCGCCATCAAACGATTTTCCTGGAAGAACCCATTGATTTTGTGGGCTTCAGCACGATATCGAGATCAGCCCTACAATGGCGGTTAAAAGCTTTTTGGAGAGTTCGAATGAACGCAGTCACCGATACACCCGTGACCGAGATGCCCGCCCCCTTCGTTTTCACCGACGCAGCGGCTGACAAGGTCAAGCAACTGATCGAAGAAGAAGGCAATGCGGACCTCAAACTGCGCGTTTTCGTGCAGGGCGGCGGCTGCTCGGGCTTTCAGTACGGTTTTACGTTCGACGAAGCCGTCAACGAAGACGACACCGTCATGAACAAGAGCGGCGTCCAGCTGCTGATCGATTCGATGAGCTACCAGTATCTGGTCGGCGCTGAGATCGACTACAAGGACGACATCAACGGCGCGCAGTTCGTCATCAAGAACCCGAATGCCACGACCACCTGTGGTTGCGGTTCGTCGTTCTCGGTTTGATGGCAGCGGTTTGATGCCCCTTTAGGGCGAGAGGTAGTAGAGAAACGGGGCTTCGGCCCCGTTTCTTATTGCCTGAACCTGAAGCGCGCCGTCAATGCGGATAAATCGCCCCCAGCACGCGCTCGGCGGCCGCACCGGTGACGGCCGGCAAATTGCCCGGCAGGCGCGCCACGCAACGCATCGCCAGCCACGCGAACGCCAGAGGCTCAACCTGGCTTGGCGGCACGCCGAGGGCGTCGGTGGTCAGCACAGGCACGCCGCTCACGCCGCTTTCCTCCAGCGCCGCCTGCAGCGCCCTCATCAGTTCCTGGTTGCGCGCGCCTCCGCCGCAAACATAAACCGCTCTGGCGTCCGACGCATGCCGCTCGATTTCGCGCGCGACTGTCACCGCGGTCAGCGCGACCAGCGTTGCTTGCACGTCGGCGGGGGAAAGCGTGGCGAACGGCTTGAGCCTGGCGTCGAGCCATTCGGGGTTGAACAGGTCGCGGCCGGTGCTTTTCGGCGGTTGTTGCGCGAAAAAGGGTTCGTCGAGCAATGCGCAGAGCAGCGCGCGATCGACTTGGCCGCTCGCCGCGAAATGGCCGTTTTCGTCGAACGGTTTGCCCAGATGGCGCTGTGCCCACTCGTCCAGCAGCGCGTTGGCCGGCCCGCAGTCGAAGCCGCGTACGCCGCCCGTCGCGTTCAGGATCGTGATGTTGCTGATGCCGCCAAGATTGCAGACCACCCGCGTTTCGTTTTTCGCGCCGAATACCGTGGCGTGAAACGCCGGTACGAGCGGCGCACCCTGGCCGCCGGCCGCGACATCGCGGCTGCGGAAATCGGCGACCACATCGATGTGCATCATTTCCGCAAGCAGTGCCGGGTTGTTGATCTGCCGCGTGTATCCTTTCTCCGGCCGATGCCGCACCGTCTGGCCATGCACGCCGATTGCGCGGACCTCGGCGGCGGACAATCGGCCGCTGCGCAGCAGTTCGTGGCAGCACACCGTGTAGCGGGTGGCGAGCGCATTGGCCGCCTGCGCCTCTCGTTCGATCTCGTTGTCGCCCGGCTGTTGCAGCGCGAACAGCGCCTCGCGCAAGCCTGCCGCGAAGCCGACGAACGCCTCGGCCCGTACAACCGGCGGTTTCCCTTTGGCAAATTCGACGGCCACGCCGTCCACGCCGTCCATGCTTGTGCCGGACATCAGTCCAAAGTAGACGCCGTCTGCGGGGTCTTGCGCCACGTTGCTGCTCCTCTCGATGGTTCGTTGCGACCGTTTTAGCAGATTATCAGCACTAGCGAGGCGGAACATAAAGCTTTGGATGCCGGCCCCGCGCTCGATTAGCGCCTGATTCGCGCTTGAATCAGCAGCAATCGGCTGGCGTTGGGCGCGTTGTGGCTGAGTCAGTGGGCGCGGCGGCGCGCATCTATGGGACAATCTCCTTTTTTCGCGACTTCACGTTTCCCGCATGAGCACCGAGTCCATCAAGCCCAGCCCCGCCTTCCCGATCACCGACGAAGTCCGTCACGCGCTCGCGGTCACCAAACGCGGCGTCGACGAACTGCTGATCGAAGACGAATTCGCGCAAAAGCTCGCGAAGAGCCAGGCGACCGGCACGCCGCTGCGCGTCAAGCTGGGTCTCGATCCGACCGCGCCGGATATCCACATCGGCCACACGGTCGTGCTGAATAAAATGCGTCAGTTGCAGGACCTCGGCCACACCGTGATTTTCCTGATCGGTGATTTCACCTCGCTGATCGGCGATCCGTCGGGCCGTAACGCCACGCGCCCGCCGCTCACGCGCGAGCAGATCGAATCGAACGCAAAGACCTATTTCGAGCAGGCCGCACTGGTGCTCGACCGCGAAAAGACGGAAATCCGCTACAACAGCGAATGGTCGATGCCGCTCGGCGCCGACGGCATGATCAAGCTCGCGTCGCGCTACACGGTAGCGCGTATTCTCGAGCGCGAAGATTTCACCAAGCGTTTCCAGGGCGGCGTGCCGATCTCGATCCACGAGTTCCTGTACCCGTTGATGCAAGGCTACGACTCGGTCGCACTGAATGCCGACCTCGAACTCGGCGGCACGGACCAGAAATTCAACCTGCTGGTCGGCCGTGAATTGCAGAAGCAATACGGCCAGGAACAACAGTGCATCTTGACGATGCCGCTGCTCGAAGGACTCGACGGCGTCGAAAAGATGTCGAAGTCGAAGAATAACTACATTGGCATCAGCGAAAAACCGAATGACATGTTCGGCAAGCTGATGAGCATTTCCGATGTGCTGATGTGGCGTTACTTCGAACTGCTATCGTTCCGCCCGATGGAAGAGATCGCCGGCTTCAAGCGTGAGATCGAAGCGGGCCGCAATCCACGCGATTTCAAGGTGATGCTCGGCCAGGAAATCGTCGCGCGCTTCCACTCGCAGGCCGATGCCGAGCGCGCGCTCGAAGACTTCAACCATCGCGCGAAGGGCGGTGTGCCGGACGATATTCCTGCGGTGATGCTCGCGGGCGCGCCGCTCGCGATCGGCCAGTTGCTCAAGCAGGCCAACCTCGTGCCGTCGACTAGCGAAGCGCTGCGCAACATCGAGCAGGGCGGCGTGAAGATCGATGGCGCGACCGTGTCCGATAAGGGACTGAAAGTCGAAGCCGGCGAGTTCGTCGTGCAGGTCGGCAAGCGCCGTTTTGCGCGCGTCACGCTGACGGCTTGATGGCCGCGCTTTTGCCGATGCATTCGGAGTCGAGCCGTTGATCGCGCTGATCCAACGTGTGCGGCGCGCGGAAGTGCGCGTCGGCGAACGTGTGACAGGCGCGATCGATGCGGGCCTGCTCGCGCTCGTGTGCGCCGAACGCGGCGACACCGACGCGGCAGCCGACCGGCTGCTGGCGAAGGTGCTCGGCTACCGCGTATTCAGCGATGCGGTCGGCAAGATGAATCTGTCCGTACAGAATCTCGATGGCGCCGGGCGCGCAGGCGGTCTGCTGCTCGTTTCGCAGTTCACGTTGGCCGCGGACACCAATAGCGGCCTGCGCCCGAGCTTCACACCGGCGGCGCCGCCTGACGAAGGCAAGCGCCTGTTCGATTACTTCGTATCGTCCGCTCGCGCGAAGCATCCGATCGTCGAGACGGGTGAATTCGGCGCCGATATGCAGGTGTCGCTCGTCAACGATGGACCGGTCACGTTCTGGTTGCAAACACACGCCTGAAGTGCCGCTGACGTTTTTCGCCCAGCGGCGCTTGCATCAACTCCACCTACCGCTTTTTGCGACAATAGCGGCTCGGCATAACCGGCTACTGTCGCCCACTTTCATTCCATGACCACGCAGATTCTGTTTATCCGGCACGGCGAGACCGACTGGAACCGCATCAAGCGCATTCAAGGGCACATCGACATTCCGCTTGCGACAACCGGCCTGGCACAAGCGCAACGGCTCGCGCGCCGCATGGCGGACGACGCAAAGCAGGGCGCGCGGCTCGATGCGATCTATTCGAGCGATCTGCAACGCGCGCAGCAAACGGCGCAACCGATCGCGGATGCGCTCGGCTTGCCGCTGCAACTGCGCGAGGGCTTGCGTGAGCGTTCGTATGGTGCGTTCCAGGGGCATGACAGCGACGAGATCGCGATCCGTTTTCCCGATGAGTATGCGCACTGGCAAACCCGCGATCCAGGTTTCGCGCCGCCGGACGGCGAATCGCAACGCGCGTTCTACCATCGCGTGCTGCACGCGATCGAGCCGGTCGTTGCCGCGCATCCGGGCGGCCGGATCGCGTGTGTCGCGCATGGCGGCGTGCTGGATTGCGTGCGCCGGTTTGCTTGCGCTTTGCCGCTCGACGCGCCGCGCGATTACGCGTTACTGAACACAAGCGTCAACATGGTGGATTTCGACGGTGGTAAGGCAACGATCGTTTCGTGGGCAGACGTCGCGCATCTCGATGCGGCGAGCGAGGACGACAGCTTCAGGAAGGTGCCGGCGCGTTAATCTGTACGAGTCGGTTCGCGCCGTTCAGTCCGATTCTCGCGCGGAGGCAACGCGCCGGCGCGCGCGCTTCGAGACGCCGTTCACCAGCGCCCAGCGGATCACGGGCGCGGCCAATCTGACGCCGGGCCTCGCGAACGCGCGGCGCACACCCGCGAAGCGTTCAAACCCGAGCATTGCTTGCGCCCAATCGGGCAACAGATCGACGCCGGCATTGAACATCAACGTCCCGGCGGGCCGCATCGCCACGCTCGGAGCCGGCGCGTTGATCAGAACCTTCACGACTTCGCGGGTGCGCTCGCTGGCCACCAGTTCGGGTTGCATGGCGAGCAGGTAAGCGTCGATTCCGGCGCGCGAGCGCGGAATATGCGACGCACCGAGCATCTCGGCGATACGCGCGGTTTCCGCGAAGTACCGATCCTGCACGGCCACCGGCAGCGACGGATTCACATATCTTAAGTGCGCCGTCATGAAGCTCGATACTTCCGCCACGTGCACCCACGTCAGCAACGCAGGATCGCTCGCGCGGTACGGGCGGCCATCGGGCGCTATGCCGGTCACGCCGAGGTGAATCCGTTTAACGCGCTCGATCAGAGCTAACGCATCGTGCCGGTTGCCATAAGTCGTGCCGGCGATGAAGGTCGCGGTGCGGCGCAACCGGCCAGGAATGTCAGTGCGAAACGACGAGTGATCCCACACGCCGGCCAGCGCCAGCGGATGCAATGCCTGGAGCAGAAGCGCGCTGATGCCGCCGGTCATCATCGACGTGAAGTCGGCGTGGACTTTCCAGCACACGGAATCGGGCCCGAACAGTCCGGGATCGCCCGGTGGCGATGAATAGTCGAGCATCGGGCCGCTGCCGCTCGTCAGATGCGTGACGCCGGCTGCGAGCTTCGAGCGGATCCTCGCAGCGAGCCATTGCGCGAGACCGCCACGAGAGGCGGGCTGCCTGGCTTGATCGGACATGGCTAGATCGGCCTCACGCGAC
Source organism: Paraburkholderia sp. SIMBA_030 (assembly GCF_046535245.1). NCBI lineage: Bacteria > Pseudomonadati > Pseudomonadota > Betaproteobacteria > Burkholderiales > Burkholderiaceae > Paraburkholderia > Paraburkholderia sp. SIMBA_030. The sequence continues at coordinate 212,945 of NZ_JAWRXB010000008.1, read as the reverse complement.
GGATAACCGGCTCAGGACGCGGCCGAATCCCACAGGCCGGGCACAGGGCTCGAAGCATCAGGCGCGGCGAGACCGAAATGGCGATACGTCAGCAGCGTGGCGATTCGGCCGCGCGGCGTGCGCTGCAAGAAGCCTTGCTGGATCAGATACGGTTCGAGCACGTCTTCGATCGTGTCGCGCTCTTCGCCGATCGCCGCCGCCAGATTGTCGACGCCGACCGGGCCGCCGTCGAACTTGTGCAGGATCGCTTCGAGCAGCTTGCGGTCCATCAGGTCAAAGCCGACCGCATCTACGTCGAGCATTCTGAGCGCGGCGTCGGCGACCTGCGCGGTGATGTTGCCGTCGGCTTTCACTTCGGCGAAATCGCGCACGCGGCGCAGCAGCCGGTTCGCGATCCGCGGCGTGCCGCGTGCGCGCCTGGCGATTTCGAACGCGCCGTCAGGATGGATCTGTGCATGCAGCAGCGACGCCGAACGCGTGACAATACGCGCCAGTTCCTCGGCGTTATAAAACTCGAGCCGCGCGACGATGCCGAAACGGTCACGCAGCGGATTGGTCAGCATGCCCGCGCGGGTGGTCGCGCCGACCAGCGTGAACGGCTGCAGATCCAGCTTCACGCTACGCGCGGCCGGCCCTTCGCCGATCATGATGTCGATCTGATAATCCTCCAGCGCCGGGTACAGAATTTCCTCGACGACCGGCGAAAGCCGGTGAATTTCGTCGATGAACAACACGTCGTTGGCTTCGAGATTGGTGAGCAGCGCGGCGAGGTCGCCCGCGCGTTCAAGCACCGGACCGGAGGTTTGCCGCAGATTGACGCCCATTTCCCGCGCGATGATGTGCGCGAGCGTGGTCTTGCCGAGACCGGGCGGGCCGAACAGCAAGACGTGGTCGAGCGATTCGGAACGGCGCTTGGCAGCCTCGATGAAAATTTCCAGCTGACCGCGCACTTTTTCCTGCCCGACATATTCTTCGAGCTGGCGCGGGCGCAACGCGCGCTCGAACGCTTCTTCGTTCGGCGAGACGGGCGTGGCCGCGATGATGCGCTCGGCGGCGAGTTTGTCGGTTTCGATCATGCGGCCATTGTACCGCGGGCGCCGCGAAGGAAGCCCCTTGGGGGGCCGCCCGTTGCAGAACCCGGCCGAATGGCCAGGGTGCGCGGCCGGCAGGCGTATGCGAAGCTATACCCATCGCACGCGGGGCTAACCACCGAGGCTTGAGGCTAGGCCTTTGGTCAGCCCTTAGATAGCGCCTTCAACGCGAGCTTGATGCCCTCGGAAACACCGGTGCCGGCCGGCACGTTCTTGATGGCCGCCAACGCTTCCTTTTCGGAGTAACCCAATGCGATCAGTGCGTTCAGGATATCGGAGGCGTGGTCCGATGCCGACGCCGCGCCCGCCATCGCGCCGAGATCGGCGCCGATCTTGCCCTTCAGTTCGAGGAGCAGCCGCTCCGCCGTCTTCTTGCCGATGCCAGGCACGCGCGTCAGACGCGCCGCGTCCTGCATCGTGACGGTCTGCGCCAGTTCGTGCACGCTCATGCCCGACAACACCGCGAGCGCCATACGCGCACCGATGCCGGTGATCTTCAGCAGCTCGCGGAAGGTCGAGCGTTCCTCAGCGGTGCCGAAACCGTACAGCAGATGCGCGTCTTCGCGCACGATCATTTGCGTGAGCAGCACGACGCGTTCGCCGTTCGACGGCAGGTTGTAGAACGTGCTCATCGGCACATCGACTTCGTAGCCGACGCCGTTGCAGTCGACGAGCAGATGCGGCGGGTTTTTTTCCAGCAGAACGCCGGCAATGCGACCGATCATGGCGGATTCAATCTTGAGAGAAAGGGCGAGTGTAGCGCAGCGAGTGCGCGGCAGGCACGGCGGCACGATGCAAAAGCGCGGCGAGAAATAACGACGGCGAATCGGGCCGGCGACGCGTGCGGTGTTATGCGCAATCGCGGTTGACCGGCGCGAGGCGGCCCCCTGGACTGAGATTGCCTGCCTGCCGGCTGGCGCTGGCGAGCCGGAGCTGAGCGCGACTTCGGCTATCCCACCAGGCGCCCGCGCCGCACCCGCAAACCTTTTTTCGCCAGCGAAGGCGCAATGCCGCCCAGCGTACTGAGCGTGGTGCCGCCATGCGCGTGGCAGATCGCCATGCCGAGCGCATCGGCGGCGTCGGTGCCGGGCGCGCCGGAGAGGTTCAGCAAGCGCACCACCATCTGCTGCATCTGCTCCTTGGTCGCGCGGCCATAGCCAACCACCGCCTGCTTCAATTGCAGGGCCGTATATTCGGCGACCGGCACGCCGCCGGCCACCAGTCCGCAGATCGCGGCGCCGCGCGCCTGGCCGAGCAGCAACGTGGATTGCGGGTTGACGTTGACGAACACCTTTTCGATCGCGGACTGGTCGGGCGAATGCTGACGGATCAACGTCGAAATGCCGTCGAAAATGGTGCCGAGGCGCGACGGCAGATCGGCGTCGGCGGTCTTGATGACGCCGCTCGCGACGTAGCTGAGCGTGTGTCCGCTTTGATCGATCACGCCAAAGCCGGTTACGCGCAAGCCGGGGTCGATGCCGAGAATTCTCATGAGGTGCCGCACGTGCGGTAAAGACGAAGTGCTTGCGATACTACAACGAACCCGCCGCATGGCGGCCGGTGTGCTGTGATGTCGCCGGAATAAAAACGGCCCGGCAGAAAACTCTGCCGGGCCGCTTCGCTCAAGCTAGGCCGGTGACGGTCGCTTCACCAGGAAGCCGGCACCGTCCGCCCAGCCTGAACCTGAACCAATCAATGCCGGAAGTGACGCACGCCGGTTACCACCATCGCGATGTTGTGCTCGTCAGCCGCAGCGATCACTTCGTCGTCGCGCATCGAGCCGCCCGGCTGGATCACGCAGGTCGCGCCTGCAGCCACCACCACGTCGAGACCGTCGCGGAACGGGAAGAATGCATCCGATGCCACTGCCGAACCGCTCAGCGTCAAACCTGCGTTCTGCGCCTTGATGCTGGCGATGCGCGCCGAGTCCACGCGGCTCATCTGGCCGGCGCCGACGCCGAGCGTCATGCCGTTGCCGCAGAACACGATCGCGTTCGACTTCACGTACTTCGCGACGCGCCAGGCGAACAGCAGATCGTCCATTTCCTTCGGCGTCGGGTGACGCTTCGTGACGACGCGCAGTTCGCGCGGCTGCACGTTCTTCGAATCGAGCGATTGCACCAGCAGACCGCCGCCGACGCGCTTCAGATCGAACGCGTTATGGCCCTCGCCCAAGGCGATTTCCAGCAACCGTACGTTCTGCTTGGCCGCGAACATCTGGCGGGCCGCAGCGCTGAACGACGGCGCGATCAGCACTTCGACGAACTGCTTGGCCACCACTTGCGCGGTCGCTTCGTCGACTTCGCGGTTGAACGCGATGATGCCGCCGAACGCCGAGGTCGGATCCGTCTGGAACGCCTTCGCATACGCTTCGTTCGCGTCCGCGCCCACTGCCACGCCGCACGGATTCGCGTGCTTGACGATCACGCAGGCCGGCGCGTCGAAGGTCTTCACGCATTCCCAGGCTGCATCGGAATCGGCGATGTTGTTGTACGACAGTTCCTTGCCTTGCAACTGGCAGTAGTTCGCCAGCGCGCCGGCCGGCACCGACAGGTCGCGATAGAACGCGGCGCTCTGGTGCGGGTTCTCGCCGTAGCGCAGATCCTGCACCTTGTCGAACGCCAGGTTGAAGGTAGCCGGGTAAGCGTTGCGCGACGTGTGTTGCAGTTCGTCGGTCAGGCTCGTCAGGTAGTTCGTGATCGCGCCGTCGTACTGCGCGGTGTGCGCGAACACCTTGGTCGCCAGACGGAAATTGGTCTTGTACGCAACCGTGTTGCCGTTCGCGCGCATTTCGTCGAGCACCGTCGCGTAATCGGCCGGATCGACCACCACCGTCACGTCGCGATGATTCTTCGCAGCGGAACGCAGCATGGTCGGGCCGCCGATGTCGATGTTCTCGATCGCGTCTTCCAGCGAGCACTCTTCCTTCGACACAGTCTGCACGAACGGGTACAGATTCACGACCAGCAGGTCGATCGTCGGGATGTCGTGCTTTTCAAGCGCAGCCATGTGTTCAGGCAGATCGCGGCGCGCGAGAATCCCGCCATGCACCTTCGGATGCAGCGTTTTCACGCGCCCGTCCAGCATTTCCGGGAAGCCCGTGTAATCGGCGACTTCGGTGACGGAGAGACCCGCGTCCGCGAGCAGTTTCGCGGTGCCGCCGGTCGACAGGATCTTGACGCCGAGGTCCGACAGCGATTTGGCGAAGTCGACGATGCCGGACTTGTCGGAAACGGAGATGAGCGCTTGCTTGATCATGATGAAGACGAAAAGCCGAAGGAAAACGTGGCGGGGCGCCGGGAAACTACAACAAACCGTGCTGTTGCAACTTCTTGCGCAGCGTATTGCGGTTGATGCCGAGATACTCGGCGGCCAGCGACTGATTGCCGCCGGCCTGCTCGAGCACCACCTCGAGCAACGGTTTTTCTACGCACGAAATAACCATGTCGTAGACGTCGTGCGGATTGGAGCCGTCGAGATCCTGGAAATACATGCCCAGGCTGTCGCGGACAGATTGTTCGATATTGTTCTTGCTCATGCTGCTAGTCGGTCGGTTTGGTCCGGCTCGCCGTCGTTCTTGTTGAGCGTTTCTTCGACGTAGACGAGGCGGTCGGAAATCGCCTTTTGTGCGTCGAAGAACTCGTTGACGGCGAGGAGTTGTTCGCGCGTGGTGTCCAGCGTATTCATGCGATGCCGGAACACGTTGGCGCCAGAAAGGCCGCGAGTGTACCAGCCGATGTGCTTGCGCGCAGTGCGCACACCCGTGAATTCGCCGTAGAACGCGTAGTGATCCTCGAGATGCTCGTTCATCACCTGCTGGATTTCGTCGATGCGCGGCGGCGGCAGCAACTCGCCCGTTTGCAGGAAATGTTCGATTTCGCGGAACAGCCACGGGCGCCCCTGTGCCGCGCGGCCGATCATGATTGCGTCGGCGCCGGTGGCGGCGAGCACCTCGCGCGCCTTTTGCGGCGACGCAATGTCGCCGTTGGCGACCACCGGAATGCGCACCGCCGCCTTCACCGCGGCGATGGTCTCGTATTCGGCGTCGCCGTGATACAGGTCGGCGCGCGTGCGGCCGTGCACGGTCAGCATCGAAATGCCGGCGGCTTCGGCCAGACGCGCAACGCTCAACGCATTCTTGTTGTCGCGGTCCCAGCCGGTGCGGATTTTCAGCGTGACGGGCACCGCATCGGGCCCCGCGCCCACCGCGCCGACCACCGCCTCGACGATGCGTTGCACCAGCGGTTCGTTCTGCAGCAGCGCCGAACCGGCCGCGACGTTGCAGACCTTTTTGGCCGGGCAACCCATGTTGATGTCGATGATCTGCGCGCCGTTGGCAACGTTGTAGCGAGCCGCTTCGGCCATCATGGCCGGATCGGCGCCGGCGATCTGCACGGCGATCGGCTCGACCTCGCCCGCGTGATTGGCGCGGCGCATGGTCTTCTCGCTTTTCCACAATTGTGCGTTCGACGCGACCATTTCCGACACCGCGTAACCCGCGCCCAGCCGCTTGCAAAGCTGCCGGAACGGCCGGTCGGTCACGCCCGCCATCGGGGCGACGAACAGGTTATTGCGCAGATTGTGGGAGCCGAGAGTAGGCATGACGTGGTCGCGCGCGCAGCCGATTGTTTCAGTTTCTTTTCGGATTCTTTCAATCGGAGCGTTCGCGAAATGCGAGGGAAAACAGCTATTTTAGCGTTAACGGATAGCCGGCACCCGACTTGAGCCTGTCGTAACTCATTAAATCTTCTATGAAAGTGCTCCGGGTCATAGAACCGGCACCGCTCGCATGCTGCGCCGGCATGACGATACAGCGCGAGCGGGCGGCGCGCTCAGCGGCGCTGGCCGAACATCATTTGCCGTGCCAGCGCGGTTTTCACCGGCGGCACGAATTCGAGTGCGATGAGGGCGAGGCCGCGCACGATCGCCAGGGGCGGGAAGTCAATGGTGAAGAGACGCGCGAGCGTGTCGGTGGCGCCGATCGTCAGGCGCCGGTCCAGCGCGCGGCGCTGGGCGAACCCGGCCAGCGCGAGCGGCGTGGCGCCTTCTGCCGACAGCGCGTCGGCGAGCGCGTGCGCGTCACGCAGTCCTAGGTTCAGACCTTGACCCGCCACCGGATGCAGCGTCTGCGCCGCGTTGCCGATTGCGACCACGCGGCCTTTCACCAGCGTATCGATCGTGTTCAACCCCAACGGAAACGACGCGCGCCCTTTGATCTGCCTAAAGCGGCCCATGCGGTCGCCGAAGGCGGCGCCGAGCTCGCGCAGGAATGCCTCGTCGGAGAGTTGCGTGCGGCGCGCGGCTTCGTCGGGGGCGCAGCACCAGACCAGCGCGTAGTCCGCGCCGCGCACGCCGCCCATCGGCAGCAGCGCGATCGGCCCTTGCGACGTGAAGCGCTCCCACGCAACATGCGGTTGCGGCGCCGACACGCTGACCGTGCCGACCAGCGCGGTTTGCCCGTAATCGCGCGTGCCGCCTTTGCCGGCGCTTTTGCCGGTTTTCTGGTCGCCGAACAAGCCGCCCTCGGCGTTCACCAGAATGCGCGTGCGCAGATGGCGCGTGACGCCCGCGGTTTCGACCGGCAGCGTGAGCCCGTCATGCTCCTGAACCGGCGCTGACGCGGAAGTCGAGCGGAACCAGTGCACCGGACTTGCGTGGACCGCTTCGGCGAGCCCATGCACGATCGAGCCGTAGCGCAGCACGTAGCCGAGCGCCGGCAAACCGTGTTCGCTGTGATCGATCAGCGTGCGGCCGAAATGGCCGCGCTGCGACACATGGATGCGCTGGATCGCGGTGGCGTCGGCGGGCCAGCGCAGCGGTTCGAGAATCATCCGGCTACCGTGCGACACGGCAATCGCGCGCGGATCGGCGATCGAGTCCTCCGGCTCGCGCGCATCGATCAGCGCGATCTTCAGCGCCTGCGTCGCGCTGCGGCGCATCAGCCATCCGGCCAGCGCGAGTCCCACCGGGCCGGCACCGACGATGGTCACGTCAAAATCGAATGAGGCGTCGGACGCGGCGGGTTTCAGAATCACTGCCGGCTGGGAAACGTCGTTCATTGCGGGTTACTTCCTTGCTTCATGAGCCGCGCGGGCTTCCTGCATCAACGCTTCGATCTCGTCGGCGGCTACCGGCACGTCGCGCGTGATCAACTCGCAGCCGTTCGGCGTGACGATCGCGTCGTCCTCGATGCGGATGCCGATGTTCCAGTAGCGCTCCGGCACGCCTTCGGTCGGACGGATATACAGACCGGGCTCGACGGTCAGCGTCATCGATGCTTGCAGCGTGCGCCACGGCAGCGCGCCCGCTTCGTCGCGCGCCGCGCCGCGCTCGCGGTAGTCGCCGCAATCGTGCACGTCCATGCCGATCCAGTGGCCGGTGCGGTGCATATAGAACGGCGCATAGGCGCGCTCGGCGATCACGTCGTCGACCGACTTGAATTTCGTGCGGTCGACGATGCCCGTGTCGAGCAGGCCTTGCGACAGCACGCGCACGGCGGCCTGGTGCGGATCGTCGAAGCTGGCGCCGGCGTGGGTGGCGTCGACGGCGGCCTGCTGCGCGGCCAGCACGATGTCGTACAACTCGCGCTGCGCCGGCGTGAAGCGGCCGCTGGCGGGGAAGGTGCGGGTGATGTCGGACGCGTAGCCGTCGAGTTCGCAGGCCGCATCGATCAGGATCAGGTCGCCGTCCCGCGCGATGGCGTTGCCGGCCGGGTAGTGCAGCACGCAGGCGTTCGCGCCCGCGGCCACGATCGACGTGTAAGCCGGCGCCTGCGCGCCGAATTTGCGGAAGGTGTACAGCAGCTCGGCTTCGAGTTCGTACTCGCGCACGCCGGGCCGGCAGGCGGCCATCGCGCGGCGATGCGCTTGCGCGGAAATCTTTCCGGCACGGCGCATGATCGCGAGTTCGTGATCGTCCTTGATGAGCCGCATGTCGTCGAGCAACGGGATGAGATCGCGCGCGGCGGCGGGCGCGACGATGCCGCTGCGGCCCTGCGCGCGCACCGCGTCGAGCCAGCCGCGTACCTGTTGGTCCAGCTGCGCGGACGTGCCGAGCGCGTAATGCAGCGACGGCTTGTCCGCCAGAATGCGCGGCAGTTGCGCATCGACTTCGCCGATCGCGAATGCGGCGTCGAAGCCGAACGCCTCACGCGCGCCCTCCGGGCCGAAGCGGAAGCCTTCCCACGTCTCCCGCTCGACGTTCTTCTCGCGGCAGAACAGGATCGAGGCCGGCGCGCCCGGCGCGGCGCTTGCATCGAGCACCAGCAGCGCTTCGGGTTCGGTGAAGCCGGTGAGGTAGTAGAAGTAGCTGTCGTGCCGGTAAGGATAGTCGGCGTCCCGGTTGCGCAGCTTTTCCGGCGCGGTGGGTACGATGGCGACGCCGCCGCCCGCTGCGCGCAGCGCGGCGAGTACGCGCTCGCGGCGCGTGCGGTAAACGTCGATGGCGATGGTGGGTTCGGTCGGCTGGTTCATCGTGCGATTGTAGCGCCCAATGCGCGGACTTTTTTTGTGCGGATACGGGTGGTCGAGGTGGGAGAGCTTGCCTCGCACCGCAGGCGGGCGCAGTGTGCCGATAAGACGCGCGACGGCGGCAGCGCCGCGCGCCTCGTGCCCGTCTTTCAGTCAATCGGCCGTTTAGCCTGATAGACGCCCGGCCTCCGGCACGGCAATGTTGCTATCCATCCACAGCCAGCATCCACGTGGCTTGCGAAGATGGGGCGCCGCACTCGGAATGCCGCCGACCACTTATACTTTCGCCGAATTCAAGAAAAGGGCAGATGTGATGATGAAACTCATCGGTTCGCTCGGCAGCCCGTTCGTGCGTAAAGCGCGCATCGTGCTGGCCGACAAGAAGATCGACTACGAGCTGGTGCTGGAGAACGTCTGGGCGCCGGATACCACGATTCACACCTTCAACCCGATCGGCAAGGTGCCGTGTCTCGTCATGGAAGACGGCGAAGCGGTGTTCGATTCGCGGGTGATCTGCGAGTACGTCGATACGCTCTCGCCGGTCGGCAAGCTGATTCCGCAGTCGGGGCGCGAGCGCGTCGAGGTGCGCTGCTGGGAGGCGTTGGCCGACGGCGTGCTGGACGCGGCGGTGCTGATTCGCCTCGAGGGCACCCAGCGCGCGCCCGAGCAGCGCGTGGACGCGTGGGTCGCGCGGCAGCAACGCAAGATCGACGAAGGCCTGGTCGCGATGTCGCAGGGATTGGGCAGCAAGCCCTGGTGCACGGGCAATCACTACACGCTCGCGGATATCGCAGTGGGTTGCGCGCTGGGCTACCTCGATTTCCGCATGCCCGAGCTGAACTGGCGCGAAGCGTATCCGAATCTGGACAAGCATTTCCAGAAGCTGTCGCTGCGCCAGTCGTTTATCGATACTATGCCGGCGAACTAAACGAGCGGTGTGGGTCGCGCGGCGAGTGATGTTTGAATGACGATCGTCTGCGATTGACGCAAGATCGCAAAATGATGCTTCAATTCTTACCGTTGCGCCGCCGCGCAATCCCCGGCCCGAACGCAAATCCGAACGCCAGCAGGAACAACGAAACCGCCAGCACTGTGTTGTTGCCGCTCGTCACGTAAGGCGTCCTGCCTGACGTGCCTTGTATCGTCACATCGAGCGAACCGACTGTGTAAGGCGTCAGGCGCCCCAGCACCTTGCCGTTTGCATCGATCGCAGCCGTCGTGCCGGTATTGGTCGCGCGCAGCATCGGCCGGCCGGTCTCCAGCGAACGCATCCGTGCAATCTGCAAATGCTGATCGAGCGCGATCGTGTCGCCGAACCAGGCGAGATTCGTCGAGTTGATCAGCACGCCCGCGGGCGTATCGCTCTCGCGGATGCTTCGCGCGATCTCTTCGCCAAAAATATCCTCATAGCAAATATCGACGGCGACCGGCTGGTTATGCACGATGAACGGTTTCTGCACCAGCGCGCCACGCGCGAAATCGCCTAGCGGAATGCGCATCAGATTCACGAACCAGCGGAACCCCCATGGCACGAATTCGCCGAACGGCACGAGGTGGTGCTTATCGTAGCGATATATGTCGCGGGTGCCCGGCGTAACGCCGAACAGGCTGTTCGTATAGTCGATCACCTGACCTTCGGGCGTAATGGTGCCGCCGATCGCGCCGAACAGGACCGCAGTGCCCGTGGTATCCGAAAAGTTGCGCACCGCCGACGCAAACTGCGGCGGCAATTGCTGCGCGAGTACCGGAATCGCCGTTTCCGGCGTGACGACCAGGTCGGCGGGCTTCGACGTAATCATCTGCTGAAACTGATCGATCGCGGCGCGCATGCCCGCTTCCTCGAACTTCATTTCCTGCTTCACGTTGCCTTGCAGCAGGCGCACGGTGAGCGCCGCGTTGGCCGGCACGGTCCATTGCGCGAGCGGCAGCAGCAGGCCGGCCGCCAGCAGCGCGAGCGCGATCAGCGCCGGCACGGCAACGCGCGCGCCACCGCGCTTAGCCCCAATGCCGCCTCGAGCAGTATCGAGCGGCTCGCGCACACGCATCAACGCCTGCGCGATCAACGCCGCCACCAGCGCCAGCATCCAGCCGACGCCGTATACGCCCGCCACTGGCGCAAAGCCGGCGAGCGGACCGTCGACCTGCGCATAACCGCTCGCGAGCCACGGAAAACCGGTGAACACGGTGCCGCGCAACCATTCGCCGATCGCCCAGGCACTGGCAAAAGCCAGCGCGCCGTGCAAGGTCGGGGAGAAGGGTTTGTCGTCATCGAGTGCGCCGTTGCGCGCATGGCCGGCGCAGAACGACCAGACGCCCGCGGCCAGTGCCGGATAAAGCGCCAGGTACAACGAGAACAGCACGACCGCCGCGCCCGCCAGCGGCGCGGCCATGCCGCCGTAGTCATGCATGCTGACGTACAGCCACCACACGCCCGTGACGAAGTTGCCGAAGCCAAATGCGCCGCCCGTCAGCGCGGCGCTCTTCCAGCTCGTCGTGCGCGTGAGCCATGTGAAGAAAAACGTGAAGATCACGAGTTCGAGCCAGCCGCCGTGCGGCGTCGGCGCAAACGAAAGCGTGTTGGCCGCACCGGCGGCCAAAGCGACGAGATAGTGCCAGCGGGGCAGCGCGCGGCCGCGTGTTTCCTGGGCGGCAGGGGAACTCACGCCGCGGCGCGAACGGGAAGTAATCGGGTCGGCCATTATTGCGCGGTCGGCGTAAGAAGTTGAAGAAACGAAGAAGTGAAACGGCTCAGGTCTGCACGTGCTGTGCGTCGCGCTCGCGCTGGCCGGCAAGCGGATCGCGGCGCACCAGCAACATGTGAATCTGGCGGGCGTCGCCGCGCAGAATCTCGAAGATCAGATCGTCGATGCGGACCTTTTCGCCGCGATGCGGCACGCGTCCGAAGTGATGCGTGACGAGGCCCCCGATCGTATCGACTTCCTCGTCCGGGTAATGCGTGCCGAACGCCTCGTTGAACTGCTCGATCTCGGTGAGCGCGCGCACGCGGAACCGGCCGTCCGGCGAGGCGATGATGTTGCCGCTTTCCTCGTCGAAATCGTATTCGTCTTCGATATCGCCGACGATCTGTTCCAGCACGTCCTCGATCGTGATCAGACCGGCAACGCCGCCGTATTCGTCGACCACGACCGCGAGGTGATTGCGATTCACGCGAAAGTCGTGCAGCAGCACGTTCAGGCGTTTCGACTCCGGAATGAACACGGCGGGTCGCAGCATGCCGCGCACGTCGAATTCCTCTTCGGCGTAATAGCGCAGCAGGTCTTTGGCCAGCAGCACGCCGATGATGTTGTCGCGATTGCCTTCAAAAACCGGATAGCGCGAGTGTGCTTTTTCCAGCACGTAAGGGATGAATTCGGCGGGATTGTCCGCGATGTTGATCGCGTCCATTTGTGCGCGCGGCACCATGATGTCGCGCGCGCTGAGTTCGGAAACCTGGAACACGCCCTCGATCATCGACAGCGAGTCGGCATCGATCAGGTTGCGCTCGTGCGCGTCCTGCAGAATTTCCAGAAGTTCGCCGCGCGATTCGGGCTCAGGCGAGATGAAGTCGGTCAGTCGCTCGAGGAGTGAGCGCTTTTCCTGCGGTTTGTCGATTTGGCGTCGACTGGGATACGTGTCGTTCATGGTAGTGCGCCCGGCAAGACTGGGCGCGCTGTTGCAGAGCATTAAGGATACACCACGCACATGGCAGGACCGTGTCCCGCCGGGCGAGGCGATGAGTGAAGCAGCCGTGAAACTGCCCCGTCGCTAACCGCGGGGCGTAGGTCAATCCTAACTGATAACGCGAGGAAAAGCGTTCTGAAGCAAAAAAGTGCGGCTTGGCTACTGCCTTGCTTCCTGCCTTGCCTCGCCGCTTTCCTCACGGCAGCGCTCGAGCAGCGCTTCCAGCGCGCGATCCGGCATGCCGCTTTCGCGCAGCGCATGCACGGTGCGGCTGACGTAGTCGAGCGTCGTGCCGTAGCGGCCGCTGGCGCAACCGAACACGGTTTTGACGATCTCGTCGCGCAGTTTGCCTGTGTAGGTGGGCACGTCGCGGCGCATCACGAAGGCGAGCGCATCGACGCGCCGGCCGTCGGCGAGCACGCACGGCAGCCATGCCGGACGATACGAACCCATCGCCATTTCACGGCGCCACAGGGCGTCGAGATGCGGCATCGCGCCCTCGGCGGCCAGGCGAAACGCAATACCGGTGCAGGAGCCGCCGCGATCGAGCGCCAGCACGAGGCCCGGTTGTTCGGGCGTGCCGCGATTGACCCGCGACCACAGATACAGCCCGCGGTGATAACCATGCACCTTGGAGCGGGTCGCTTCGACGGCGGGCAGGCCGGGATTCCAGATCAGCGAGCCATAGCCGAACAGCCACAGATCGCTTTTCCCGTCCCAGTCGCGCAACGTGCATTCGAGCGACGCGCGCAACTCCTCGTCCGTCAGCAGCCGCGACTCGCCGAGCGCCGGCGGGTAATCCGGACAGGGCTGGCGGGTGTCGGCTGCGGGGGAAGAGGTGCTCACGGCGGCTTTAAACGACGATGTCGGCGGCTATCGATAAGGATCGGGGAAGCCGAGCTTGCCGAGAATTTCAGTTTCGATCGCTTCCATTTCCTCGGCTTCCTCCTCGACCTCGTGATCGTAGCCTTGTGCATGGAGCGTGCCGTGCACCAGCAGATGCGCATAGTGCGCGACGAGCGGCTTGCCCTGCTCGGCGGCTTCTTTTTCGACCACCGGACAGCACAGGATCAGGTCGCCGGTCACCGGATCGTCTTCGGATTCGGCGTACGCGAAGGTCAACACGTTAGTCGCGTAATCCTTGCCGCGATAGGTGCGGTTCAGCGTGCGGCCTTCGTCGGCGTCGACGAAACGCACCGTCAGTTCGCCGTCCGCGAAGAGCGCCGCGCGGATCCAGCCGGCCACAGCGGCGCGTGGCAGCAGCGCCTTGTGTTCCGGCCAGGTCCTGGCGGCGGGGAATTGCAGATTCAACGTCAGTTTCGGCGCGCGGCTCATGCGTGATCGATTTGTTGCTTTCTTTGCGACGGCATTTTCAACCGCATTTTCAACGGCAATCGACGCCAATCAGCGAGAATCCGCCGGACCGGCGGCTTTCTGCGAATGCGCATCGTACGCCTCCACAATTCGCGCGACCAGCGGATGCCGCACTACGTCCGCGCTGGTGAAGCGCGTGAGCGCAATGCCGCGCACGTCCGCCAGCACCTGCTGCGCCTCGATCAGCCCGCTTTTCGCGCCGCGCGGCAAATCCACCTGCGTCGTGTCGCCGGTGACCACCGCCTTCGAGCCGAAGCCGATCCGCGTGAGGAACATTTTCATCTGTTCGGGCGTGGTGTTCTGAGCTTCGTCGAGGATGATGAACGCGTGGTTCAGCGTGCGACCGCGCATGTACGCGAGCGGCGCAATTTCGATCATCTGCCGCTCGAACATCTTCGCGGTCTTGTCGAAGCCGAGCAGGTCGTACAGCGCGTCGTACAGCGGGCGCAGATACGGATCGACCTTCTGCGCCAGATCGCCCGGCAGGAAACCGAGGCGTTCGCCCGCTTCGACGGCCGGACGCGTCAGCACGATGCGCTTGACCTGATCGCGCTCCAGCGCGTCCACCGCGCAAGCGACCGCGAGATACGTCTTGCCCGTACCTGCCGGACCGACGCCGAAAGTCACGTCGTGCGAGACGATCTGCTTCAGATACTCGCGTTGCGCCGGCGTGCGGCCGCGCAGATCGGCGCGCCGCGTGTACAGCTTCGGGCCGAGTTCTTCGAGGTCTTCGTCATCGTTGTCGGCCGGTTGGTCGAACGGATGGTCCGGATTGCCGGGGAAACGCGCATCGACCGCTTCGCTGCCATTACCGTTCGCGCGATGGCGCGCCGGATGGCGCACTTCGACGAGCGCGAGCTGGATGTCGTCGACCGACAGCGGCTCGCGCGCGTTGTTGTAGAAGTTTTCGAGCGCGGTGAGCGCGAGTTTCGCGCCGCGTCCACGAATCGCGATGCGATGGCCACGGCGTTGCAGCGTCACGTCGAGCGCCTGCTCGATCTGCCGCAGATTTTCATCGAGCGGTCCGCAGAGGTTGGCGAGCCGCGCGTTGTCTTCGCGCGGTGCGGTGAATTCCAGATGCTGCTGAGTGGTCTTCAAGGCGGTGGATCGATCCTGTCGGTTTCGAAACGGCTTAGTGGGTGGTGGCGGGTCCCGCAAGGGGACTTCCTTCGGGGCGCGTGTCGTCGTGCACCAGCACGAGTTCGCCGCGTAGCGAATGTGGGTACGCGTGGACGATTTTCACGTCGACCATCTGGCCGATCAGCCGTGCGTGCGACGCGATCGGCGCCGGGAAATTCACCACGCGATTGTTCTCGGTACGGCCCGCGAGTTCGTTCGGGTCCTTGCGCGCCGGGCGCTCGACCAGAATCCGCTCGACCTTGCCGACCATCGAATCGCTGATGCGCTGCACGTTTTCTTCGATAGTGGCCTGCAAATGTTGCAGGCGTTTGAGCTTCACTTCGCGCGGCGTGTCGTCTTGCAGATTCGCTGCCGGCGTGCCGGGGCGCGGGCTGTAGATGAACGAGAAGCTGGTGTCGTACTTCATCTCGTTCACCAGCGTCATCATCTTGTCGAAGTCTTCTTCCGTCTCGCCGGGGAAGCCGACGATCATGTCGGTCGACAGCGACAGGTCGGGGCGGATCGCGCGCAGCTTGCGGATCACCGACTTGTATTCGAGCACCGTGTAGCCGCGCTTCATCGCCATCAAAATGCGGTCTGAGCCGTGCTGCACCGGAAGGTGCAGGTGGCTGACCAGCTTCGGCACTTTCGCGTAGGTGTCGATCAGGCGCTGCGTGAATTCCTTCGGATGCGACGTGGTGTAGCGAATCCGTTCGATGCCCGGAATATCGGCGACGTATTCGATCAGTGTGGCGAAGTCGGCGATTTCAGACGAGCCGAGCGTGAGACCGGCACGGTAGGCATTCACATTCTGGCCGAGCAGCGTGACTTCACGCACGCCCTGGTCGGCGAGGCCGGCGATTTCGGTCAGCACGTCATCCAGCGGACGCGACACTTCTTCGCCGCGCGTGTAGGGCACGACGCAGTAGCTGCAGTACTTGCTGCAGCCTTCCATGATCGACACGAACGCGCTCGGGCCGTCGACGCGCGCCGGCGGCAGGTGATCGAATTTTTCGATTTCCGGGAACGAGATATCGACTTGCGCGCGGCCGCTTGCGCGGCGCTTATCGATCATCTGCGGCAAACGGTGCAGCGTTTGCGGACCGAACACCAGATCGACATACGGCGCGCGCGCGACGATCGACGCACCTTCCTGGCTCGCCACGCAACCGCCGACGCCGATGATCAGATTCGGATTCGCTTCCTTCAGCTCGCGCACGCGGCCGAGGTCGGAGAAGACTTTCTCTTGCGCTTTTTCGCGCACCGAGCAGGTGTTGAACAGAATGACGTCCGCGTCTTCCGGGGTGTCCGTCTTGACGAGGCCTTCAGCCGCGCCGAGTACGTCGACCATTTTGTCGGAGTCGTACTCGTTCATCTGGCAGCCAAAGGTCTTTACATAAACTTTCTTGGTCATCGAATTTCGCCGGTCGCAGTGGTTAACCTGGGGGCGTCGTTTAAAAGGTAAAAGAGGCGCCAAACGTGCGGGCGGCATGCGGACGGGCCGCGGGGCGTGGGTTGCGTTTTTGGTCCACTTTCAATGCACGTTTGCAGCGTAGCTGGATATTATAGCCCTTCATCGGATGAGGTTTCTGCGGCGGCCCGGGCTTCCGGTCGTGCCGGCGGCAGGCCCAGCAGGCTTTCCAGCTCGTCCGATACCTGCGCGAAGCGCTCGCCCAGGAAATCCAGCAGCACGCGCACGCGCGGCGCCATGAAGCGGTTGCGGTGATAGAGCGCGTGCAGCGGCGCGTCGGGATAGCGCCACTCCGGCAGCAGGATTTTCAGGCCGTCGGCGCGCAAGTCCGCTTCCACGTCCCACATCGACTTGATCACGATGCCATAACCGCGCAGCGCCCACTCGCGGGCGACCGCGCCGTCGTTGGTCTCGCGCGCGGTGTCGAGCGGCACGGTGTAGTGCTGCACTTCGTCGCCGCGCGTGAAGCGCCATTCGTTGACGGGCCCGGACGCCGTGCCGAGCACGATGCAGTCGAAACTCGCCAGATCGTGCGGATCCTTCGGCTCACCGCGCCGCGCGATGTAGTCCGGCGACGCGCACAGCACGCGCCGGTTCGGCGCCAGTTTGCGCGCGACCAGCGAACTGTCCTGCGGCACGCCGAAGCGGATCGCGAGGTCGATGTCTTCCTGCACCAGATTCGACAGCGAGTCCGACAGCGTGAGCGCGAAAGTCACCTCCGGGTAGCGCGCGTTGAACTCGTCGAGCCAATGCATCAGCAGATTGCGGCCGAAGTCGGAGGTCGCGGAAATCCGCACCTTGCCGCGCACCACGCCCTGGCCGGCTTGCAGCGCGGCTTCGGCGTCGTCGAGCGATTGCAGCGCCTGGCGGCAGCAGTTGAGGTACAGGCGGCCTTCGTCGGTGAGGCGCAACTGGCGGGTGGTGCGCTCGAACAGGCGCGCTTTCAGGCCGGCTTCGAGCTTGGCCAGCCGCGCGCTGGCGGCGGCTGGCGTCAGGCCCATCTTGCGGCCCGCCGCCGACAGGCTACCTTGCTGCGCCGCTTCGACGAACAGGCGAATGTCACCGAGGTTATCCATCGCGGTCTTTCAAAAAGTATTTGAAAATGCTTCAAATGCTACGCCAATTATCAAAACCATGTTCGGCGCCGACAATGCACTCCTCGAAAACCCTGATGTCCGCTGAGCCGCCGACGCCATGCAACTCGATCACGCGACGATCGTCACCGCCGATCTCGACACCACCCGACGTTTTTTCGTCGAGGTTGTCGGGTTGACGGATGGCGCGCGGCCGCCGTTTTCGATCGACGGCAACTGGCTGTATGCGAACGGCCGGCCGGTGATTCATCTGATCGACGCGACGGTGCCGGTCCAGCCGGGAAGGACGGCGCCGCGCATCGATCACGTTGCGTTCCGGCTGGAGAGCGCCGGCGAATGGCAGGCGTTGCTCGACCGGCTGCACAGGGCGGACGTGCCCTACCAGCTCGCCGAAGTGCCGCCAATCGGCCCGCAGCAAGCTGAATGGCAACTGTTCGTCGCGCTCGCGCCGGGCGTGGTCATCGAATTCGTGACCGCGCTACGCCACGCTCAGCACACTCACCACGCGCAACTTTAGAACCTGGAGAAGAAAGATGCCCATTCCATTACTGGCGCTGGCGATTAGCGCATTTGCTATCGGCACCACCGAGTTCGTGATCATGGGCTTGCTTCCCGAGGTCGCGCACGATCTGGCGGTGTCGATTCCGTCGGCTGGTTTGCTCGTGAGCGGCTACGCGCTCGGCGTCGCGGTCGGCGCGCCACTGCTCGCGGTGATCACCAGCAAGATGCCGCGCAAGCTCGCGCTGCAGTTGCTGATGGGTGTGTTCATCGTCGGCAACGTGTTGTGCGCGGTTGCTTCCAGCTATTCCGTGCTGATGATCGCGCGTGTGGTGACGTCGTTCGCGCACGGTTCGTTCTTCGGTATCGGCGCGGTGGTGGCGGCTTCGCTCGTGCCGGCCGAAAAGCGCGCGAGCGCGATTGCGCTAATGTTCACCGGCTTGACGCTGGCCAATGTGCTCGGCGTGCCGTTCGGCACCTTCATTGGCCAGCAATTCGGCTGGCGCGCGGCGTTCTGGATCGTCAGCGTATTGGGCGTGCTGTCGCTGGCGGGCGTGTCGGCGCTGGTGCCGAACCGTCACGATTCCGGTCCGGTCGGGCTGGGTCATGAAGTGCGCGTGCTGAAGGACCCGCAAGTCTGGACCGCACTCGCGATGACGGTGCTCGGCTTCGGCGGCGTATTCGTGGTGTTCACCTACATCGCGCCGATCCTCGAGCAGGTCAGCGGCTTCTCGCCGCGCGGCGTGACGCTGATTCTGGTGCTGTTCGGTATCGGCCTGACGATCGGCAATACGATGGGCGGCAAGCTCGCCGACCGCGCGCTGATGCCTTCGCTGATGGGCATTCTGGTCGCGCTCGCGGTGGTGATGGCGATCTTCGCGCGCACCAGCCACTCGCAGGTGGCCGCGGCGATCACCGTGTTCGTGTGGGGTATCGCCGCGTTCGCGACCGTGCCGCCGTTGCAGATGCGCGTAGTCGAGAAAGCGGCCGCGGCGCCGAACCTGGCTTCCACGTTGAACATCGGTGCGTTCAACGTCGGCAATGCGGGTGGCGCGTGGCTCGGCGGTCTCGTGATCGATCACGGCCATTCGCTCGATACGCTGCCCTGGGTTGCGGCAGCGGTCAGCGTGGTGGCTTTGCTGCTGACTTGGTTCGCGGCGCGCATGGATGCGCCGGCGTCGGCCGTCGCGCAGCGTGCCTGAATGCGCCCGAGCGTACGGACCGGCATGCGGGCGTCCATATAAAAAATTCGCACAAGCTTTGCGGGCATCGTCCTCCGCAATGCTGATAACAGTGTGAAGATAACTTCGTTGGGCGCTGCCAGGGGCGGTGCTATCTTGCTTCCACTAACCGCTTGCCCGCCGTCCGGCGGCGCTCCTGGAGGCAATCATGCATTCCCCGCTTGCGCTGGTTCGCGATCCCGCGGCCGACACCGAAGCGTCGCCGCGTGCCACCGAACCCTTCGATGCACTTGAACATCTGGTCGGCGTGAATCTCGCCCGTTTGCGCGCCGAGCGGCAACTGTCACTCGACGCCCTGGCCCGCGCTTCGGGCGTCTCACGAGCGATGCTCGCGCAGATCGAGTCGGCGCGCAGCGTGCCGTCGATCAAGGTGCTGTGCAAGGTCGCGGCGGCGTTGAAGGTCTCGGTGGCGGCTTTTTTGCGGCGTCACGCGACTAACGGCTTCGAGCATTTGCCGGCTGAACGTTCGTCGCGCGTGGTCAGTTCGAACGGGCGTTATTCGGCCCGGCCGCTTTATCCCGACGCCGAGCCGAGCGCCGTCGAGTTTCACGAGTTGCGGATCGCGCCGCTGCATACCGAGGCCGGCACGCGCCGCGCGCCGGGCACGACCGTGAATCTGGTGGTGAGCGAAGGCACGCTGGAAGTCAGCGTGCACGATCAGCGTCAATTGCTGGCAACGGGCGATGCGATCGTCTTCGATGCCGACCAGCCGCATAGCCTGCGCAATCCCGGCGACACCGAAGCGCGCGCGTTTCGTGTGACGCTGAAGGCGGAATCGCCGCCGCGTTGGGATGTGCCTGCAGCGCACGATGCGACTCGGCAGACCGCGCCGGTTTAATGGAATGAGGCTTGGCGGCGCGGGTTTGGTCCCGCTTGCGCTTGCGCTGTTAAGCAGAGGTGTCCGTCTAATTAGTAGGGGTTGCGCTGCACGTCCGGCGCGACTGTTGTATGCTTGGCCCGCCGGTCGATCCGGCAATCAGTGCGTCTTCAGGGCGGGGTGAAATTCCCCACCGGCGGTATGCCGGCAGCGCGACAGCGTTAGCCGGCGAGCCCGCGAGCGCCCGCGTCGTCAATGTGTTTGGAACTGTGCAACTACGTTGCATGGGACCCGGGTAAGTGCTAAAGCAATAACTCGGGTCGACAGCTTTGCATGGGACCAGAGTAAGTGCTAAAGCACTAACTCGGGTCGACAGCGATGCATGGGACCAGAGTAAGTGCTAAAGCACTAACTCTGGTCGACAGCGATGCATGGGACCAGAGTAAGTGCTAAAGCACTAACTCTGGTCGACACGGGGTCAGCAGATCTGGTGAGAAGCCAGAGCCGACGGTTAGAGTCCGGATGGAAGAAGATGTGCAGATAGTCATGTTCGTTTCCGTCGCGCCGCTGGTTGGTCAAGCGGCGCTCAACGGCGCGTCTTTGTCTGTTTGCAATGCCCTGAAACGTTTTTCGCCCAACTTTTGCGACGAGCGTTTCAACTATGTCTTTTGCCACTTTTCCTGCTCCGTCGACGATTGCAATAGATGCATTCGCCGATCTCCCGTTGCTCGCCACCGAAGCCGTTCCACCGCGTATCGCCGCTGCCTTGCAAGCGATGCGCGATGGCCGCGCCGTGGTCTTGCAAGACGATCACGACCGCGAGAATGAAGCCGATCTGATCGTTTCCGCCGAGCGTCTTTCCGTCGAAACCATGGCGTTGCTGATCCGCGAATGCAGCGGCATCGTCTGTCTGTGCCTGCCCGACGACAAGATCCGCGCGCTCGAACTGCCGCCGATGGCCGTCAACAACGAAAGCCGTCATGGCACCGCGTTCACCGTCTCGATCGAAGCGCGCGACGGGGTGACGACCGGCGTGTCCGCGCTCGATCGCGTGACGACGATCCGCGCCGCAATCGCCGATACGGCGAAGCCTGCCGACATCGTGCGTCCGGGCCACGTGTTCCCGTTGCGTGCGATGCCGGGCGGCGTGCTGGCGCGCCGCGGCCACACCGAAGGCACGGTGGATCTGGCGACTCTCGCGGGGTTGAAGCCGGCCGGCGTGCTGTGCGAATTGATGAACGCGGACGGCACGATGACGCGCGGCGCGGATGTGGAGCGCTTCGCCACGCAACACAATCTGCCGATGCTGACGATCGCGGAATTGGTGGAGTTCCGCCAGGCGCTGGCGACGGCGCGTGAATGCGTGGCCGACGAGGCGTGATGCGCGTCTCAGCGCTGACGGTTGTTCGATAAAAAAGATTGTTCGATAAAAAAGCCGGCGATCTGAACTGCAGCCCAAATCGTTGGACGGGTGTTCAACGTTGCGGGGGGAGTTCGGATCCAGCTGGCTTTTTTGTTGCGATCACAGCGAGCCGTTAGCCGCTACGACTGCACGTCGCCGAACTCACCGCGCAGGCCTGCGTCGATCAACGCGGGCAGCTCATCCATATGTTTCATGATGCGTGTCATGCCCATCTTGCGCAGCGCGTCCGCATAGCCGTCGGGAATATGACTTGCGCCGACGAAGGCGATCGTCTTCATGCCCGCGGCACGTGCTGCATTCAACCCAGCCACACTATCTTCCACGACGATGCAGCGGGACGGCTCCACACCCAGCGTCCTGGCGGCGAACAGATACACATCCGGAAACGGCTTTGGCCGCGCAACCTGTTCGGCGCTGAAAATCCGCTCGCCGAAAATCTGCTGCAAGCCCGCGCGCCGCACCGACGCGTTCACACGCGCCATCCGGCTGTTCGACACGACGGCGGCCGGCAGCGTCACGCGTTGCAACGCGTCGCGCACGCCGTTGATCGGACTGAGCGACGCCGCGAGCGCCAGCTCGACATTGTGTTCGATGGTGTTAAGGAAATCCGCCGGCAGGGTGACGTCGAACGACTTTTCGATGCCTTCGAGAAAGCGCGACATCTGCTGGCCGAAGGCCGTTTTGACGACCGGTTCGAAGTCGAGGCCGGGGAAGGTGGCGGACAGCGTTTCGAGGAGCACGTGGTCAGCGATGATTTCGCTGTCGACGAGCACGCCGTCGCAGTCACAAATGAGGTGGTCGATCATGCGCTAAAACGGAAAGCGGGAAGCGCATGAGCAAGACGGTTGCAAGCTCATGCGCGGAGATTGAAAGCAACATGATACGTGCTTTGGCGCCGCCTGCGCGGCGCCGTCGCTTCCCGTCCTCGCGTTTCCTTACGGCGCAATCAATGCGCGTGCAGGTACATATACAGCGCTGCCGCCACCGCGCCGCCCAGCAGCGGGCCGCAGACCGGAATCCAGGAATAACGCCAGTCGCTGTTGCGCTTGCCCGGAATCGGCAGCAGCGCATGCATCAGGCGCGGCGACAGGTCGCGCGCCGGGCTCATCGCGTAACCGGTCGGGCCGCCGAGCGAGATGCCGATGCCGAGCACCAGCAAGCCGACCGGCAGTGCGTCGAGCGCACCCAGGCCGACTTGCGGCGACGCCAGATACAGCACGCCGAGAATCAGCACGAAGGTCGCGATCATTTCGGTCAGCAGGTTATGCGGCACGCTGCGAATCGCCGGCGACGTGCAGAACACGCCGAGCTTCACGTCGGCATCGCCTTCTTTCGCGAAGTGCTGACGATACGCGACCCACACGAGCAAGGCGCCCGCCATACCGCCGAGCATCTGCGCCGCGACGTAGCCGGGGACCTTGGCCCAGGCGAACTTGCCGGCCAGCGCGAGGCTGATCGTCACGACAGGATTCAGGTGCGCGCCGCTAAAAGAAGCGGTGACGTACACGGCGATGAACACCGCCATCGCCCAGCCCATCACGATTACGATCAGGTCCGCGCCTTTACCTTTGGTGCGCGCGAGCAGCACGTTGGCGACCGCGCCGTCGCCGAGCAGCACCAGAAGGGCTGTGCCGATGAATTCCGCAATGTAAGGAGACATGGTTGGTTATCCGAAATATAGTTATTAGGGAAGCCGCTGGAGGAAGCGGCTTCGTTATGTCGAAAGGTGTTTTATGGAACGGTGAAACGCGCGCTCAGGGCGTGTCGGCCCAGGCCTTCGCGGCGCGAATCGCGCGCTGCCAGCCGTCGAGGCATTCCTTGACCTCGGCTTGTGCCAGCGCGGGCGTGAAGCGGCGATCGAGCTTCCACTGGCTTTGCAGTTCGTCGACGTCCTTCCAGTAGCCGACCGCGAGGCCGGCCAGATACGCCGCGCCCAATGCGGTCGTTTCCGAAACCTGCGGGCGGACTGCGTCGACGCCGAGAATGTCGGCCTGGAACTGCATCAGCAGATTGTTCGCGCAAGCGCCGCCGTCCACGCGCAGCTCGCCGATGCGAATACCGGAGTCGGCTTCCATCGCCTTCAGCACGTCGAGCGATTGGTACGCGATCGAATCGAGCGCGGCGCGGGCGATATGCGCCGAGGTCGTGCCGCGCGTCACGCCGAACAGCGTGCCGCGAGCGCGTGGATTCCAGTGCGGCGCGCCGAGGCCGGCAAACGCGGGCACCAGATACACGCCGTCGCTATGCGGCACGCTGCGCGCCATCGTTTCGGTTTCCGCAGCATTCTTGATGATGCCGAGGCCGTCGCGCAGCCATTGCACCACGGCGCCGCCGATAAAGATGCTGCCTTCGAGCGCGTAATTGATCTGGTCGCCGATCTGCCACGCGATCGTGGTGACGAGGTTGTTCTTCGATTCGATCGGCTTGTCGCCGGTGTTCATCACGAGGAAGCAGCCCGTGCCGTAGGTGTTCTTCACCATGCCCGACTGCGTGCACATCTGACCGAACAGCGCGGCGTGCTGGTCGCCGGCGATGCCCGCGAGCGGAATCTTCGACGCGAACACGGTGGTCTTGGTCGGCCCGTACACTTCCGACGAAGCACGCACTTCCGGCAACATGCTGCGCGGAATGTCGAGCGCCTCGAGCAGTTCGTCGTCCCACTTCAGCGTGTGAATGTTGAACAGCATCGTGCGCGACGCGTTGGTCACATCGGTGACGTGCAGGCCGCCCTTGGTGAAATTCCACACCAGCCAGCTGTCGACCGTACCGAACGCGAGGCGTCCTTGCTTCGCCTTTTCGCGCGCGCCTTCGACGTTGTCGAGAATCCAGCGGATCTTGGTCGCCGAGAAATACGAGTCGATCGGCAGGCCGGTTTTCGCGCGGACTTTTGCTTCGAGACCCTGCTCTTTTAGCTGGTCGCAGAAGTCGGCGGTGCGGCGGTCTTGCCAGACGATCGCGTTGTAGATCGGATGCCCGGTTTCGCGGTCCCACACGATGGTGGTTTCGCGCTGATTGGTGATGCCGATCGCGGCGATCGAGGTGCCGTTCATGCCGGCGCGCGTGACGGCTTCGGCGGCGACGCCAGCCTGGGTCGACCAGATTTCCTGCGGATCGTGCTCGACCCAGCCCGGGCGCGGATAGATTTGCTGGAATTCTTTCTGAGCGGTCGACACGACATTGCCGAGCCGGTCGAATAGCATTGCGCGGGAGCTGGTGGTGCCTTGGTCGAGCGCGAGGATGTATTGATCCTGCATTGTGTCTTCTCCATGCGTTTTATGAATCGCCGGAATGCCAACCGGCGACGGGAACGGCTTGTTGTTTTAAGCGGGCTGCAACAGCTTGCAGTGGTGCGTCCCGGCTTTGTCCGTAGCCGAAAAGCTTTCAGGTGGTGCGATCGGGCCGCGTTGCGATGGCCTTACGCGTTCTGCTTTTGTCTAACGAGATCGCGAGCGAACCACGCGTCGATCTCGTGCATGACCGACTCGAGCGTGCCGGGTTCGACGTGCAAACCGAGCTTCGAGCGGCGCCACAACACGTCCTGCGCGCTGCGCGCCCATTCGATGTCGCGCAGATAAACGAGTTCGGCTTCGTAGAGGCCGGGAGCGTATGCGTTGCCGAGTTCGGCGAGCGAGCGCGCGTTGCCGATCACATCCTTGACGCGCGTGCCGTACGCGCGAGCAAGACGATGTGCCAGGTCGGCGGGCAGCCACGCATGCTGTTGCTTGAACTGGGCGAGAAAGCGCTCGAAGTTGGCTTGCGGAATATCGCCGCCCGGCAGCGGCGCTCCCGCCGTCCACGAAGGCGCGTTGTTTTGCAGCGCTTGCGCGAGTTTGTCGACCGCTTCTTCGGCCAGCTTGCGGAATGTCGTGATCTTGCCGCCGAACACCGACAGAAGCGGTGCTTCGCCCGCGGGTGCGTCGAGTTCGAGCGAGTAATCGCGCGTGACCGCCGACGGGTTGTCCGCGCCTTCTTCTTCGAGCAGTGGACGCACGCCCGAGTAGGTCCAGCGCACGTCTTGCGGCGTGATCTTCTGCTTGAAATAGCGGTTGATCGAATCGCACAGATACTGCGTTTCGTCCGGCGTGATCGCGACTTGCGACGGGTCACCGCGATACTCGATATCGGTCGTGCCGATCAGCGTGTAATCGTGCTCGTACGGAATCGCGAAGATGATCCGCTTGTCCGGGTTCTGGAAGATATACGCATGATCGTGTTCGAACAGGCGCCGCGTGACGATGTGGCTGCCTTTCACGAGGCGCACGCTGTGCGTCGCTTCCCGGCCGAGTGCCCCTTGCAGCAGTTCGCCGACCCACGGGCCCGCCGCGTTCGCAATCGAGGCGGCGCGCACGTCGAGGATCGTGCCGTCGGCGCGCTTGAGTTGCGCGCGCCATTCGCCGCCGGCGCGCACCGAGCTTAGCAGCTTGGTGCGCGTGAGAATCTTCGCGCCGCGTTCCTGCGCGTCCAGCGCGTTCAGCACGACCAGACGCGCGTCGTTGACCCAGCCGTCCGAATACACGAAACCGCGTTTGATCGAATCGACCAGCGGCGTGCCCGCCGGATGGCGGCGCATATCGATGCCGCGCGAGCCGGGCAGCAGTTCGCGTTTGGCGAGGTGGTCGTAAAGGAAGAGGCCGGCGCGAATCAGCCAGGCCGGGCGCAGATCGGGCATGTGCGGCATCACGAAGCGCAGCGGCCACATGATGTGCGGCGCCGCGCGCAGCAGCGTTTCGCGCTCCTGCAAGGCTTTGCGCACCAGCCCGAACTCGCGGTATTCGAGGTAGCGCAGGCCGCCGTGAATCAGCTTCGTGCTGGCCGACGACGTATGCGCCGCCAGATCATCCTGTTCGCAGAGCAACACCGACAGGCCACGGCCCGCCGCATCGCGTGCGATGCCTGCGCCGTTGATCCCGCCGCCCACGACGAGCAAATCGTACTTTGAGCCTTGCGTCACCTGCTTGTCCCCTACGCCGTATTCGGAAGCCGTTTGGAAAAACTATCGAACCGATAGTGTTCGTTTTCGAACTTTAATGAACATATTCGAAAAAGTAAAGTTCGGTTTGGCTAGGCATTCCTCTAACGATTAGCCAAGGTGGTGGCGCAACGCGCGGCCACGGACGATACTCTCGGCAGCAGCCATATCGAGGTGAATTCATGCGTGGACTTTGGATGATCGGCGCGGCAGCGCTTGTCGCGGGATGCGTCAGCACGCCGAGCTTGAACGGGACGAGGGGCGCGCCGTCGTTCGCGTCGCTGCAACAGATGTGCAGCGCCCAGACGGTCGACTACGGCAACGACGCGCAAGGCGTCTACGTGACGCTGTTCGATGCGTACGTGGCGAATCGGCGCGGCAGGTTATCGAAGGAAGATTACTGTGCGTTCCAGGCGTCGATCGCGCAGCACCACGCGAGCCTGGGCGCGAGCAGCGACCCGCAGGCGCGCAATCAGTGGGTCACATTCTTTACCGACCAGCGTGCCAAGGCGTTGAGCTGGCGCGCGGCGGTCGATCCGACCTTGCGCAGCGGCTGAGTTTTTCGCTCGGTTTCCTGCTCAGGCTCCTGCGCAGTTTCCTGATTAGCGCGCTCAGGCCTGGGCGCGCTGCGGTTGCGCGCCGCGCCACAACATCTGGCGAATCTGCGCGAGCACGGCCTCGCGCGTCGGCGCCTTGCTCGCGGGGGGCTGCTGCGCTTGCGGCAGCGGCAGATGATTGGCGAGCGCCAGCATCGTAAAACCGTGCAGGCTCGCCCAGTACGCGTAGCCGATCAACTGTGGATCGCCTTCCAGAATGCCCGCGGCGACGAGCCGCTCGAAATGCGCACCAAGCATATGCCACGCCCGTTGCGAGGCGGCCGCGAGGTCCGGGTAGCCGCTTTCCTGCTGCGTCAGATCGAACATCAAGCGGTACGCGTGCGGTTCGTCGAGCGCGAACGTTACGTACGCGTCGCTGACGGCCGAGTGGTCGGTCTCCGGGGCCTGCCTGGCGGCTGCCTCCAGACGCGCCGCGAAGCGGTTGAACGCCGCGGCGCGGACCATCGCGAGGATCTCGTCCTTGTCGCGGAAGTAGCGGTAGGGCGTCATCGCGCTGCAACCCAGCTCCTTCGCCAGTTCGCGCATCGTCACGCCCTGCGCTCCGCGCGTGGCGAAGGCGTTCTCGGCTACGCGCCGCATGGCTTCGCGGAATTGCTGGATGTCGTCGGAGGAGAGCGTTTTGGGCATACGCGAAGGCAGAGGGTCCGTCGCGTCAATTTACTGTGTAAATGAATTGGGCACAACAAAACGTCCGCTTGAGCGGACCGACAGTCTTGCAGAAAGAGAAGGCGAGGCAGCTTTCAAGTGCGCGCACCCAATGACAACGGCAACAGCCGGCGCGCAACCCGTCTTCATGCTGCCGAACGTCGACCGCACAGGCCGACGTTCCGGAAAAGACGCTACGAAAAACGCTTGATGGCTCGAATTGCGTTGTCGCCGGTTTCGGTCACGCGCCATTGTTCGTTGCCCGACGCGAGCCGTTCGAGTTGTACGAGTTGGCGCTCCAGCAGGGCGTCAAGTTCTTCTCGCTCCATATCGACTTGATTGGGAGCGTCCTTGACGAGCAACAACGTGGCGAATTCATGCGGACTCAGCATCGTTTCTCTCCAGGTCAAGCTAACGCGGACGGCCTTGCCGGCGACTGGCCATATGCCAGTGAAGTCCGCTAGAGGATCAGGCGGGAAATACGGCTAATACACACAGGTTTACGCAACCGGCACCACGCATAACGCGGAACGGACGCCGGGGAACTGGAGTGTAGTCAACCGGACGTTAAACACCAAATGGGCCCCAGTAAATTTTTCCTTTGACAATTGCGCCATGCAGAGGCGGTTTGGGACGGCGGCCAAATTCTTGATTTCACTCGAAGTTTTGCGTGCGCTGCAACATGGCGGAAGATGCCTGGACTTACTCCGCGATGTACACCTGACAGCCGGCGGCGGTCAGCGTTTCGGCCATCTCGGCGGGCGGTGCGGCGTCGGTGAAAAGTGCGTCGATCTGATCCAGATGACCTTGGCGAACCAGAGCGGGGCGGCCGAACTTCGAATTGTCGGCGGCGAGGAAGACCGTGCGTGCGTGCTGGATGATCGCCTCGGCGACGCGCACTTCGCGCGTGTCGAAATCGCGCAGCGTCCCGTCCGTCTCGATGCTCGACGTGCCGATGATCGCGAAGTCCACCTTGAACTGGCGGATGAAGTCGATTGCCAGTTCGCCGACGATCCCTTTGTCCCAAGGCCGCACGATGCCGCCCGTCACGAGCACTTCGCAATCCGGATAGCCGCTCATCATGCTGGCGACGTTCAGATTGTTGGTAATCACGCGCAAACCGCGATGCCGGTTGAGCGCACGCGCGACTTCTTCGGTGGTGGTGCCGAGGTTGATGAAGAGGGAAGCCTGATCGGGGATGTGAGTGGCCACTAGCGCCGCGATGCGCCGTTTTTCTTCATGGAACATCCGCTGACGCGCGGAGTACGAGACGTTCTCGGAACTCGTCGGCAGACTCGCGCCGCCGTGATAGCGGCGCAGCAGGTTCATGTCGGCGAGCCAGTTGACGTCGCGGCGGATCGTCTGCGGCGTCACGTCGAAGTGGGCCGCGAGGTCGTCCACGGTCACGAAGCCGTCGCGTTGCACCCACTCCAGCAATTCCTGTTGCCGGGCATTGAGAGTCAGGCGGGGGTCTCGGGTCATGTGTCTCGGGTCGTGGGTTTTTGTCGGTGCCGCCAGGCCATCGGCGCGGTGCCTCGTGCCGGGGAGCAAGCGATGCATGAATAGGAGTGAACGTATTGTAAGACCATCGCATGCCTTGTCTGCCAACTCGTGCGGCACGCGTGAGATCGGCGCCGACTCATTCAGGGCTATTTACGCATTTATTCATTTGATAAATGAATTTGTTTTTTATCCCGGATCGCGCTGCAATCCAAGGTTCCCCATTTCACCGTCCTACCACGGTTTCCGGCGTCCCCTGGGCGGTGGTGCGTGCTTTCGAGAGTGTTCGACATGACTGGTTTCAACTGGCAAAACCCCTATCCGACACCGCGTCTGCCTGTCTTCGCGCGCAACATCGTTTCGACGTCGCATCCGCTCGCTGCGCAAGCCGGGCTGCGGATGCTGTGGAAGGGCGGCAATGCCGTCGATGCGGCGATCGCGGCGGCTGCCGCCATCACTGTGGTCGAGCCGGTGTCCTGCGGCCTGGGCGGCGATGCGTTCGCGCTGGTGTGGGACGGCAAGAAGCTGCATGGCCTGAATGCGTCGGGTGTGGCGCCGGCAGAGTGGAGTGTCGATTACTTCAAGCGCAAGTACGGCGAGGAAAACGGCCTTGCGAAGCAGCCCAAACGTGGCTGGGACGCGGTAACGGTGCCGGGCGTGATCGCCGGCTGGGAAGCGCTGCACCAGAAATTCGGTTCGCTGCCGTTTGCCGATCTGATGGAGCCGGCCATTGAAATCGCCGAGCGCGGTCATGCGGTTGCGAGCATCGTCGCGTACAAATGGGCGGCGGCGGTGCCCGAGTTGAAGGACCAGCCGGGCTTCGCGCAAACCTTCATGCCGCGCGGCCGCGCGCCGGAAGTCAGCGAACTGGTGCGCTTTCCCGGCCACGCGAAGACGCTGCGCACGCTCGCCGAGCAAGGCCCGCGCGCTTACTACGAAGGCGAGATCGCCGAGCAGATCGCCGCCTTTGCGCGTGAAGGCGGCGGCGCGCTGAGCGTCGACGATCTGCGCAATTACCGCGCGGATTGGGTCGAGCCGATCGGCAAGGATTATCGCGGCTACACCGTGCACGAAATTCCGCCGAACGGCCAGGGCATCGCGGCGTTGATCGCGCTCGGCATCCTCGAAAAATTCGACGTGAGCCCGCTGAAGGTCGACAACGTCGAATCGCAGCATTTGCAGATCGAAGCGATGAAGCTGGCGTTCGCCGATGTGTACCGCTACGTCGCCGATCCGCGGTCGATGGAAGTGACGCCCGAGCAGATGCTCGACGACGCGTACCTCACGTCGCGCGCGAGGCTGATCGATCCCAGGCGCGCAACCCACTTCGACTTCGGCATGCCGAAGGCCGGCGGCACGATCTACATGTCGGTGGCCGACGAGCGCGGCATGATGGTGAGCTTCATCCAGTCGAACTATATGGGCTTCGGCTCGGGCATCGTGGTGCCGGACAGCGGCATCGCGCTGCAGAACCGTGGCTGCGGTTTCTCGATGGACCCGAAGTCGCCGAATGTAGTAGAAGGCGGCAAGCGGCCGTTCCATACGATCATCCCGTCGTTCCTCACGCAGCAGGTGGACGGCAAGCAGGAAGCGGTGATGAGCTTCGGCGTGATGGGCGGCGACATGCAGCCGCAAGGTCATTTGCAATCGATCGTGCGGATGCTCGACTACGGTCAGCAGCCGCAGGCGGCGTGCGATGCGCCGCGCTGGAAGGTCAACCGCGACTTCACGATCGACATCGAATCGGCGCTCGATCCGAAGACCGCGGCGGCGTTGCAGAACCTGGGTCACACGATCAAGTCGATCGACGATCCGTACATGGACTTCGGCTCCGGCCAGTACATCTGGAAGCTCGACCGTCACGATCCGGAGCGTGGCTACGTGGCGGCGAGCGATAGCCGTCGCGACGGGCTGGCAGCCGGGTTCTAGGCGATTCGAACGAAGCGCGGCCGGCATCTTCAAGGCCGCTTATTCGTGGCCGAAGTCCTCGCTGATATCCGAGATATTCCCCACGCAAATGTGCTCGACCGGTCTTTCAATCGGTTACAGCATTGGCGTGACGATCTTCGGTGGCTTTGCGCCGATGATCATGGAGACGTTTATACATTTGACCGGTGACAAGCTTGCGCCAAATTGCTACGTGTTGATTGCCGCAGCGCTGTCGGGTAAGTCGCTCGTTGTCGCGTGGCGTATGCGGCGCGTACAGCATGTCGACCGGATTCAGCACGCGTAATCAAGCGCCTTTGCGGCTGTCTATTGCAGCGCGGCGAGCATTGCGGCGCCTGACTTCGAGGCAATGCATCCACACACGAGCCAGCTCTTTGGGCTGGCTTTTTTGCGCTGTCCGCGCGCCTTTTTATTTCTGACTGAATAATTCGACTACCTTGATATTGGAACTGCAGCAGCCCGGCATGGTCTGTGCTGGGTTATCTGCAGAGTTGCGAAACACCGGCTAAGATGCAAGATACAAGGGGTTAACTCTAATTCAAGGCGCTGTATCTGACGCGGCGGACCGTCCCGACGAGAGCGGACGGTTTCGAGCACGCTCCACGAGTCGATACAGCTTTGGGAGCAAGACACGATGCACACCGAGCTGAACCATGTGATGCCCTGGCGGATCGAGGATATCGACCTTACCCGCATAGATCGCCAGAAGGCCGTCGCTAACGAAGATCTGCTGCTGCTGTTGTGCGCCGCTTCGTTTATCGAAAGCGGTTCGGATCTCTACACCAGCAATCTGAGCACCTTCTTCGACGGCGATCCGGAAGTCTCGGCCTGGCTCAACAGCGAATGGGAGCCGGAAGAATTGCAGCACGGCCGTGCGCTCAAGACGTACGTCGCTTACGTCTGGCCCGAGTTCGACTGGGACACGGCGTTCCGCAATTTCTTCGAAGAGTATTCGCTGACCTGTTCTGTGGAAGACTTCGAAAAGAGCCGCGCGCTCGAGATGGTGGCGCGCTGCGTCGTGGAAACAGGCACGGCTACGCTGTATCGCGCGATCGGCGAATGTTCGGACGAACCGGTGCTCAAGCAGATCACCGACAACATCCGTACCGACGAAGTCCGTCACTACAAGCACTTTTTCAAGTACTTCAAAAAGTACAACAAGATTGAAGGCAACGGCCGTCTCGCCGTGCTCGGCGCGTTGATGCGCCGCGTGATGGAGATCAAGAACGAAGACTCGGAGATCGCGTTGCGGCATGTATTCGCGATTCGTTATCCTGAGCGCGTGCACGATTCGGCTTATAACCGTGAGCGCGCGGCACGGATCAACGCGCTGGTGCGCCGCAATCTGTCGGCGGACATGTGCGTGAAGATGCTGCTCAAGCCGCTCGATCTGCCGGCCAGGATTCAGCCGGGCGTGCATTACCCGCTCGCGAAAATCACGCAACATGTGTTTTTTCGCTGAACCTCTTAGCTCTGACGTAACGGTATGAAAACGAATGGCCCGCTTGTGCGGGCCATTCGTTTTTCAAGGCATGATGTGCTTTCAGACCCGCGCGACCTTCACTGACCGGACCAAGACGATGAGCGATTCACCCGTACCCGAACGTCCGCTCGAACAGACCGTGTTCGACGAATGGCCCGACGCTGTGCGCACGCTATTCGACGGCTCGTCGCTCGCGAGCAAGACGGGCTTCACCGCGTCGCTGCTGACGGTAGATGCGAACGGTCATGTGCGCACGTCGCTGCTCGGCGTCGGCGAGTTGTATGCGCCCGATTCGCGCACGCTGTGCATCGCGTTATGGCCACAAGCGCGGGCCGCGCGCGCGATCGCGCAAAGCGGACGGGCCGCGCTGACGTTTGTTTGCGATGAGGCGTTTTATCAGGTGCAGTTGCTTGTGACGCCGCTAACGACCGTCGAAGGCGATGACAGCGGCCTCGTGTATCTGATCGGCTCGATCGATACCGGTGAGGCGCAAAGCGTTCGTTATGCGCGCCTGACAGGCGGCATCACGTTCGAACTGCAAGGCGAAGGGAAGGCGGTGCTCGATCGATGGGAACGGCAGATCGAGCACCTGAAGCAGGTAGCCGCTGCGGCTAACCGCAGGGATTAAAGCCTCGCGGTCAGCCGGTCAACGGCTTTAAATCTCACCGGCCGCGCTGGCCGCTGCGCGACGGTTGGCCGCCACGCGGCGCATCGTTGCGCGGCTTCGCGCCGCCCAGCAATGCACCCGGATTGCCGCCTTGCGGCTTACCGCCCTGCGGTTTGCGCGGGGCATGTTGCGCGGCGCTGCCTTCATGCGCCGCTGCGCGCGGCTTGTCGTCGTGACGTTGGCCATCCCGGCGCGGCTGACCGCCGGCACCCGCAGGCTTCGCACCTTGCGGCCTTGGTTGCTGCTGACCATTCGCCGGACGCTGACCCGAATGTTGCGCCGGTTTCGCCGGCGAAGCGCCGTCGCGCCGGGCGCCGTCGCGCTTCGGGGCGCCTTGACCCTGACGCGGCTGACGGCCACCGCCGCCACCGCCGCCACCACCCTGGCCGCGGCGCAGAATCGGCTCCGGCTTCGCATTCGGATCCGGCTCGAAGCCCGCAATCACTTCCTGCGGCACCGGACGCTTGATCAGCTTCTCGATGTCCTTCAGCAACTGCAGTTCGTCGACACACACCAGCGAGATCGCTTCGCCCGTCGCGCCTGCACGACCCGTGCGGCCGATGCGATGCACGTAATCTTCCGGCACGTTCGGCAGGTCGAAGTTGACCACATGCGGCAGTTGGTCGATGTCGATGCCGCGTGCCGCGATGTCGGTCGCGACCAGCACTTGCAGCGTGCCGTCCTTGAACTCGGCGAGCGCGCGCGTACGGGCCGACTGGCTCTTGTTGCCGTGAATCGCCAGTGCGCTGATGCTGTCTTTGGTCAGCTGTTCTGCGAGGCGGTTCGCGCCGTGCTTCGTGCGCGTGAACACCAGCACCTGGAACCAGTTGTGCTGCTTGATCAGATGCGTGAGCAGTTCGCGCTTCTTGTCGCGATCGACCGGGTGAATCTTTTGCGCGACCGTCTCAGCCGTCGTGTTGCGGCGTGCGACTTCGATCAGTGCCGGCGAGTCGAGCAGGTTGTCGGCAAGGGTCTTGATCTCGTCGGAGAAGGTGGCCGAGAACAGCAGGTTCTGACGCTTCGGCGGCAACTTCGCGAGCACCCGCTTGATGTCGTGGATGAAGCCCATGTCGAGCATGCGGTCGGCCTCGTCGAGCACGAGGATCTCGAGATGCGACAGATCGATGGTCTTCTGCTGCATGTGGTCGAGCAAACGGCCCGGCGTCGCGACGACGATGTCCACGCCGCTGCGCAGCGCGCCGATTTGCGGATTGATGCCGACGCCGCCGAACATCACGGTCGACTTCAGCTTCAGATACTTGCCGTAGGCGCGCACGCTTTCTTCGACCTGTGCGGCCAGTTCACGCGTCGGCGTGAGGATCAGCGCGCGTACGGCGCGCTTGCCCGAGGCCGTGGCGACGGCGGGCATGGTGTTCAGACGCTGCAGGATCGGCAGCGTAAAGCCGGCGGTCTTGCCGGTGCCGGTTTGCGCGCCGGCCAGCAGATCGCCGCCGTTGAGCACGGCGGGAATCGCTTGCGTCTGGATCGGAGTCGGCGTGGTGTAGCCGAGTTCGTGTACAGCGCGGACCAACGGTTCGGACAAGCCGAGGGAATCAAAAGACATAAAAGCTCTTTGCAATGCAGTTTTGCGAACGGCACAAACGAGCCCAGGCGCGGCATGAACGCGCCTGCATGGCGCGTTCGAGGCCAAAGCCCAGTTCCGGTCGCTGAGAAATCGGCGGCACGCTCAGACGCGTGCCGAATGCTTCAACGCGCTATGCAGACACGTTGACTGGCCTTAAGTTGCATTTCGCCGCCGTGGCGTGTCACGCGACGTAGCGCGCGACACTGACGAATTGACACAGACTGCCCGCCAGTACGAACAGGTGCCAGATACCATGTCCGTGCCGGATGCGCTCGTCGTTAATGAAGAAGTAGATGCCGACGCTGTAGATGACTCCGCCGGCCACGAGCCAGGCGGTACCCGCTGCCGGTAAGGCTTGAACCAGCGGGCGGACGGCAACGAGCGCGAGCCACCCCATCAATACATACAGCACCATCGAAACGCTGCGGGTGCGTCGCCCGAGCGTCAGTTCCTGCACGATACCGAGGGCGGCAAGCCCCCAGCTTACGCCGAATAGCGACCAGCCCCACGGTCCGCGCAACGTGACAAGCGTGAACGGGGTGTAGCTGCCGGCGATCAGCAGGTAGATCGCCGAATGGTCGCATTTTTGCAGAACGGCTTTTACGCGCGGGTTGCGCACGCTGTGGTAAAGCGTCGAGATAGCATACAGCACGAACAGCATCGCACCGTAGACACTGAAACTGACCACCTTGTACGCGTCGCCGTCGAGCGCGCCCATCGTCACGAGCGCAGCAAGCCCCGCCACCGACAGCACGGCGCCGACGAGGTGGGTAATGCTGTTAAAACGCTCACCGACATGCACGGCTCTTTCCTCCTGCGCGGTTTCATAAGGGCAAACGTGCCCACATGATACCGGTCCTGAAAAAACGAAGGGCGCGGCCGCGTTTTTCGCAGGCCGCGCCCCGGGTGCATCTAACGCTGCCTAGTCGAGCGGCGCCGAACGCAGATCAGCCACTTGCTGCGGCGACACGGCCGTGCCGTGGTTGCCCCACGACATACGGATGTACGTCACAACGGCCGCGACTTCCTGATTCGACAGCGCCTGCGCGAACGGCGGCATGCCGTACGGATGCGGGTTGCCAGCCGTGCTCGGCGGGTAACCGCCGTTCAGCACCATACGGATCGGGTTGACCGCCGACGGCATCTGGATCGACTGGTTGTTCGCGAGCGGCGGGAAGGCCGACGGCTTGCCGAGGCCATTTTCCGCGTGACACTTCGCGCAGTTGTCAGCGTAGATCTTCTGACCTTGCTTCAACAGTTCGCCGCCGAACTTTTCCGACGTTTCGAGTTGCAACGGCTCCGGCGCCTCGCTCTTTTGCGGAATCGTCTTCAGATACGTCGACATGGCGCGGATGTCGTCGTCCGACATGTACTGCAGGCTGTTGTGGACCACTTCAGCCATCGGGCCGAACACCGCGCCGCGCTGCGACACGCCGGTCTTCAGCAGATCCGAGATATCTTTGATCTCCCAGTCGCCGAGGCCTGCTTCCTTGTTCGACGTCAATGAAGGTGCGTACCAGTTCTGCAGCGGGATCAGACCGCCCGCAAATGCAGCCGAATTGAC
Organism: Paraburkholderia sp. SIMBA_030; assembly: GCF_046535245.1. Classification (NCBI taxonomy): domain Bacteria; kingdom Pseudomonadati; phylum Pseudomonadota; class Betaproteobacteria; order Burkholderiales; family Burkholderiaceae; genus Paraburkholderia; species Paraburkholderia sp. SIMBA_030. Next base: position 176,690 of record NZ_JAWRXB010000008.1, on the reverse strand, counting down.
CGGACCGCCCATTGCGTTGATCGACGTGTGGCACATGCCGCAGTGGCCGAGGCCTTCGATCAGATACGCGCCGCGGTTCCATTCGACCGACTTGGTCGGATCGGCCTTGTACTCGCCTTCACGGAAGAACAGCGTGCGCCAGCCGATCAGCAGGTTGCGGTTGTTGAACGGGAACTTCAGTTCGTGCGGACGGCTGGCGACGTTGACCGGCGTGACCGAGCGCAGGTACGCGTAGATCGCGTCCGAGTCGGCGCGCGTGACCTTCGTGTAGCTCGTGAACGGGAAGCCCGGATACAGCAGGCTGCCGTCTTTCGAACGGCCGGTGTGCATCGCGCGATAGAAGTCGTCTTGCGTCCACTTGCCGATGCCGTACTGGTCGTCAGGCGTGATGTTCGGTGTGAACATCGTGCCGAACGGCGTAGCCATCGGCAGGCCGCCGGCGAATTCCTTGCCGCCGCGTACCGTGTGGCACGCGATACAGTCACCGGCGCGGGCGAGGTACTCGCCCTTCTTGATCAGCGCGGCCTGGTCGGCGGGCGTGGCCGCCATGGCCGTGCCGTTATGCAGGTTATCGCCGCCCGACCACAGGACGGGAACGAGTGCGGCAGCCGCTACGACGACGACTGCCGAGAGGGCGAACAAAGACTTGCGTTTCATTTGAGTGTCTCTCCCGGTGCCTTATTGCGGTTCGCTGCCGCAGGCAAGCGGAGTCTTCATCGAGCGGGCCGGAGCCGGCACGGGGTTTTGCGGAGCCGTCTGTGTGGAAAGCCATGCAGCGACAGCGTTCACGTCTTCATCGGTAAGACGCGTAGCGATGGTATGCATGCAATCAGGCGCGATTGCGTGGCGCGAGCCCGAACGCCATGCGCCCAACTGCGCGCTGATGTAGTCAGAGTGCAGACCGACCAGACCCGGGATAGCGGGTTCCATACCGGTCAGCGCCTTGCCGTGGCAAGCCGCGCAAGCCGGAATCTGTTTCGATGCGTCGCCCTGCAGCACGATCTGCTGGCCGCGCGCAACGATAGCCGCCGACACGGTCGGCTTGGCCGGCGTCGGGTACGGCGGACGTTGCTGGGAGAAGTAAGTGGCGATCTGATGAAGGTAGTCGTCCGACAGATACGTGACGAGGTAGTTCATCGGCGGGTACTTGCGGCGCCCTTCACGGAAGTTCTGCAACTGGTTGTACAGATAGTCCGCAGGTTTGCCCGCCAGACGCGGGAAATAATCATTGTCAGTACCTTGGCCGTGCGAGCCGTGGCAGGCCGTGCAACCTTGCACACGCGCTTCCATCGTATCGGGGGCCTTCGGTTGAGTCTGCGCTTTCGCAGCGCTATAGACGCCCGCGGAGCCGATCAGCAGAAGGGCAAGCAACGGGCGGAAAATGCGTCTTGAAGACACGCGTAACTCCATCAAAATCGGGGACCTGACCGAACTTCGAGCGGCTCGGTGTGAAGGGCAGACGGCGCTGCGGCGACGCAGCATTCTATCATCGAAGGGTGATGGTGACTATTTGCCACAATAGAGAAGGTTCCTGCTGTCACAGGTATGCGACAGTTTGCCGCGCATTGTGGTTGACATGGCTTGCCAGTCATCTCAATTTTGCGTGCGTGATCGAGCTTGCAAGCAGTGAACCTCGCGGCTCGAATAACAAAGCAGGTTGAACCGACGTGCGTGGCAACCATCGAAGCGTACACTTCCGGGCGCGCCGGCTTGTCTCCGGCAGAAGCGTCCATCGGCTCAACGTCTATCGTTTTCCTTTTTCACAAGCTATGGGCCTTTCATGAAGCTATTCGATTTTTCTCGTCCGGCGCTGCGTGCGTTGACAGTCGGCGCGGTGGCGCTGGCGCTGACGCCCGCGGCTTTCGCGCATGCGCATCTCGTGTCGAGCGAGCCGGCGGCGAACGCCGAAGTTACCGCGCCCGCCGAAGTGACGATTCATTTCACCGAGCCGCTCGAGCCGGCTTTCAGCAAGCTCGCACTGAGCGATGCGAGCGGTAAGGCTATCGCGCCGGCTGCCTCGCAAGTCGACAAGAACGAAGCCAAGGTCATGCGCCTGGCGCTGCCGTCGTTGGCGGCGGGCCGCTACGCGGTGCACTGGACCGCGGTCGCCACGGACGGCCACCGTACCCAAGGCGACTTCGCGTTCACCGTCAAATGAGCATCGACGGACTGTGGATCGGGCAGGTCGCTATGGCCGCGCTCATGAATGTCGCGTTTGCGTTTGCGGTGGGTTCGGCGTTACTCGGCGCTTGGCTCGCAAAGGACGCGCAGGCCAAGATCGCACCGGCGCGGCCCGCCTGGTTGCGCGCGCAACGGTCGATGCTGACGGCCACCGTCGTGCTGGTGCTCGCGGATCTCGGCTGGCTGCTGTACCAGGCGGCGTCGATGAGCGGCGTCGCGTTGCCCGCAGCGATCGGCGTGGTGCCGACCGTGCTGACGCAAACGCATGTCGGCTACGGCTGGAGCGTGGCGTTCGCGGGTGCGCTCGTGTTGCTCGGAACCGCCATGGCTCATCACACGGGCATGGTGCGCAACGCGCTGCTGTGGCTGGCGGTGATTGCAATCGCCGCGGGCAAGGCATCGCTCGGGCATGCCGCCGATGCCGGACCGGCTTCGGCGGCGATCGGCTTGCAGACGCTGCACGTGCTGGTCACGGGCGTTTGGGGCGGGCTGGCGATGGCAGCCGGACTATCGGTTCTGCCCGCGCTTGGCATCTCCACTGCGCGTGGCATCCTGATCCGCACGGCGACCCAGGTGTCGAACGTGTCGCTAGTGGCGGTCGGCTTCGTGCTGCTGACCGGCATATTCAATGGCGTGCGCGGTTCGGGTGGCTCGTTCGAGGCGATCGAGATCAGCACCTGGGGTCATGTGCTGACGCTGAAGCTCGCGCTGGTCGCGCTGGCTCTCGTGCTCGGCGGCCTCAACCGTTTCCTGGCGCTGCCGCGTTTGCGCCGCACCGCATCGACGATGGATGCGCATACCTTCGTCAACGTGCTGTATCTGGAAGCGCTGGCGATGATCGGCGTGTTCGTCGCTGCGGCCGTACTGGCGCATAGCGTTCCGGCGTTCGCGGCGTTGGGCTGAGTTGCCCGGGCGGCGAGCGCGTTCTGTGCCCGTTCCAGCGTTTCTTCCGGAAACATGTCCTGATGCAGTTCGCCATCGTCGCCGAACCATTGGCAGATCAGCCAGTTGCCAGGCGCGAACACCACCGGGCCGGCCCAGGTGGCTGTCATCGGACGTCCGCCGGACTTCAGCATCAGTACGTCGCCGGTGCGGTACGCGGGTCTTTTTGCCTGTCGCATGGAGAACATCCGATCGATGAATGCGGGGTTATTCAAGGCCGAGCCGATGTCCGAGGATCGGCGCGCAGAACAGCGCGATCGCACAGCCCGCTGCCTTGCCTTCCAGTTCCGCGACCGCGGCGCGTGAGCCGTACATATGCGTCAGCAGGTCGTAGAGTTGCGGCAGGCAGTACAGCACGGCGGCCGCGATGAAGCATTTTTCGACCACCGGGATGCGCCAGCCGCGATCGAATGCGAGCGCCGCGCCGAAAATGCGAAGCACGCCGAACACCACTAGCGCGCCAACGGCGGCCTGTTCGCGCAGCAGATAGTCTGGAAGGAACTCGCCCATGATGCTCCCCGATGCATTGTCGTTTGAATGCATTTGAGCAAGGAGCGGGCCAAGCGTATGTCCGGTGCCGAACAAACGGCGCGAAAGCCTTTGTGGGCAAGGCTTTGTGCGATCCGCAGCGGAGCACGGAAAGGGCCGGAAACGACTTGTTTCGACCGTTTCGGTCGAGAATGTTACGTAACTGAGACGGGCGTGCGCCACACTTTTCGTAACGCGCGCCGGCGCCACGGGTCGTTCAAAACAGAACGCCGCCCTCAGGCGGCGTTCCCGTTCACGCAATCACCATTCCGCGACGCTGCCATCCTCATGGCGCCACACCGGATTGCGCCAGCGGTGGCCGACCTTCGCCATCTCGCGCACCTTCTCTTCGTTCACTTCGATGCCGAGGCCCGGGCCTTGCGGAATCGACACGAAGCCGTCTTCGTATTTGAAGACTTCCGGATTCTTGATGTAGTCGAGCAGATCGTTACCCTGGTTGTAGTGGATGCCGAGGCTCTGTTCCTGGATGAATGCGTTGTAGCTCACGGCGTCGATCTGAAGACACGTCGCCAGGGCGATCGGGCCGAGCGGGCAGTGCAAGGCGAGCGCGACGTCGTACGCCTCGGCCATCGACGCGATCTTGCGGCACTCGGTGATACCGCCCGCATGCGACGCATCCGGCTGAATGATGTCGACGTAGCCGCCCGACAGAATGTGCTTGAAGTCCCAGCGCGAATACAGACGCTCGCCGAGCGCGATCGGCGTATTGGTCTGATTGACGATGTCGCGCAATGCTTCGGCGTTCTCCGACAGCACCGGCTCTTCGATGAAGAGCAGCTTGTACGGGTCGAGTTCTTTCGCCAGCACCTTCGCCATCGGCTTGTGCACGCGGCCATGGAAGTCCACGCCGATGCCGATGTTCGGCCCGACCGCCTCGCGCACCGCGGCGACGTTGTTGATCACGCCTTGCACTTTATCGAAGGTGTCGATGATCTGCAGCTCTTCCGAGCCGTTCATCTTCACTGCCTTGAAGCCGCGTTCGACCACGGCGCGTGCGTTGTTCGCGACGTCGCTCGGGCGGTCGCCGCCGATCCACGAATACACCTTGATCCTGTCGCGCACCTGGCCGCCGAGCAGCGCATGAACCGGCACGCCGTGATGCTTGCCCTTGATGTCCCATAGCGCCTGGTCGACACCGGCGATCGCGCTCATCGTGATTGGACCGCCGCGGTAGAAGCCGGCGCGGTACATCACCTGCCAGTGATCTTCGATCAGCAGCGGATCCTTGCCGATCAGATAGTCGGACAGTTCCTCGACGGCAGCCGCCACCGTATGCGCGCGCCCTTCGACCACCGGCTCGCCCCAGCCGACGATGCCTTCGTCAGTCTCGATCTTGAGGAAGCACCAGCGTGGCGGAACGATGAAGGTTTCGAGCCTGGTGATTTTCATGGTGTGCGTCTCCTTGCGGCTTGCCCGTCAGCGGAATATTTCGAGGATTCACATGCTACAACAAAACGCTGTTTAAGTACTATTAATAGTACTATTGGTGAAAGTTTGGGATTGATTCGACGGATCCGACGCAGTACGTGCGAGGGCTCGGATACCGGATAATCCCGCTCGTTCCGGCCTTGGTTCCGATATCAAATAACGCCGCAAGGCTGCTGGGAGAAAGCTATTCAGCACGATCTGCATGGGCGCGTCGCCCATCTGCTGGCGACCGCGATTCTGCGTGGCGACTACGCGCCCGACTCGATCCTGCCGCGTGAGGCGGCGTTGATGGAGACGTTCGGCGTGAGCCGCACGGTGCTGCGCGAGGCGCTGCGCACGTTGACGTCGAAAGGATTGATCGAATCGCGGCCGCGCGTGGGCACGCGCGTGCGGCCAAAAAATGCATGGAATCTGCTCGATGCCGATGTGCTCGACTGGTACTCGCGCGTCGCCGAGCCGATGGCGTTCGCGCTCAAGTTGCAGGAAATGCGCGAGATGATCGAGCCGTACGCAGCGGGTCTGGCGGCGGCCTCGCACACCGATGAGACTTTCGATGCGCTGGCAACGGCACATGCGGCGATGGTCGCGGCGCGCAATGTCGATGAATGGGTGCGCGCCGATCTGCAGTTTCATTTGTGCGTGCTGAGCGCCTGCAGCAACGAACTGCTGATTCCGCTCGGCACGCTGATCGAGCGCACGCTGGAAGCGCAATTGCGGCTCAATGCGAAACGCGCGGATGTGTTCAACGCGTCGCTGGCCGAGCATTCGGCGGTGTTCGAAGCGATCCGCGCGCGCGATGCCGCGGCGGCGCGCGAGGCGATGGCGGGGTTGCTGGGCGTGACGCGAGGAAGAATCGAGGGGTGACCGCTGTGGTCGAGGCGGTCTGCGGATCAATCCATCGCCGCATGCGCGAGCGATGCATCCGGTGCCTTACGCGCGGGCCGGATCAGCAACAGCAGTGGAATCACCAGCAGCGTCGCCATGAACATCAGCTTGAAGTCGTTCAGATAAGCAATCATCGACGCCTGCTGCGTGATCGACACGTTCAATGCCGCGAGGTCGTAGTTCGAACCGCTGTTGAGCATCGGCTGGATCGCCGGATTGAAAACAGTGACGTTGGCGGCGAGGTCCGCGTGCGAGACCTGCGTGTTGCGCGTCATCAGCGTCTGCACGATCGAAATGCCGATACTGCTGCCGATGTTGCGCATCAGGCTATACGTCGCGGTGCCGTCCGCGCGCAGTTCGGGCCTCAGCGTCGAGAAGGTCAGCGCGCTCAGCGGCACGAACACGAGGCCGAGGCCAAAGCCCTGAATCACGCCCGGCCAGACGATGTCCGACGCCGACAGCACGATCGTGTAATGCATCATCTGCCAGAGTGCGAACGCGGAGATCAGAAAGCCCGCCAGCAACAAGAGCCGCGCGTCGATTCGTCTCAATAGCCGCCCGGCCAACAGCATCGCGATCATCGTGCCCGCGCCGCTTGGCGCAGTGACGAGGCCGGTGGTCGCAACCGGGTAGTTCATCAGGTTTTGCAACATCGGCGGCAGCAACGCGCGCGTCGCGTACATCACCGCGCCGATCACGAAGATGAAGAACGTGCCGGTGGCGAAGTTTGGGTCCTTCAGCAATTCATATTTGAAGAACGATGTTTTGCCGACTGTCGCCGTGTGCGCGAGGAAGAACGCGAAGCTGATCGCCGCGATCAATGCCTCGATGAGGATCTCGTGCGAGCCGAACCAGTCAAGTTGTTCGCCCCGGTCGAGCATCGCCTGAAATGCGCCGATTGCGAGACCCAGCGTGGCAAAGCCGAACGCATCGAACTTCACGTCGTGCTTCGATTCTTGCGCCGGCAGGAAGGTCGCGACGCCGAACAGCGCGAACGCACCGATCGGGACGTTGATGAAAAACACCCAGCGCCAGTTGTAGCTATCGGTAAGCCAGCCGCCGAGCGTCGGCCCGAGAATCGGTCCGACCATCACGCCCATGCCCCACACGGCCATCGCCTGGCCTTGCTTTTCGCGCGGGTTGATGTCGAGCAGGATCGATTGCGACAGCGGCACCAGCGACGCGCCGAAAATCCCCTGCAGCAAACGCGACGCGACGATTTGCGTGAGCGTTTCCGACAGCCCGCACAGCGCCGACGCCACCGTAAAACCGCCGATCGAAATGATCAGCAGACGCCTGACGCTCAACCGGTCGGACAGCCAGCCGGTCAACGGCGTGGCGATCGCGGCGGCGACGATGTACGAGGTCAGCACCCACGTGATCTCATCCTGCGACGCGGACAGCGTGCCTTGCATGTGCGGGAGCGCGACGTTGGCGATCGTGCTATCGAGCGTCTGGATCAGCGTCGCGAGCATGATCGCGATCGTAAGCATCGGCCGGTTGAGCGGGGCGGCAGCGCTCGCTGGCGGGGATTCGGAGGGCATGTTTGAATGGGTCGTCGATATAGTAAGCATGCTTAGTATATCGACTGCACCAACGTGCGCCCACCAGGATCTCCACGGAGCCTGCCGGACATCCGATTCGGCTTCGGCAAATGAAAGGCTTTCGTATAATCGCCGCATGAAAACCCAACTCGAAGAGCGCTTCGGCTTTCTGATTTCCGACGTCGGCCGCCTGACGGGCAAGCGGTTCGACGATCTCGCGAAGTCGTCGGTCGATCTGACGCGCGCGCAGTGCCGCGCGCTGGCCTACCTCGCGCATTACGGCGACATCAATCAGGCGCGCCTCGCGGACCTGCTCGAAGTCGCGCCGATCTCGGCAGGCCGCTTGCTGGACCGGATGGAAGAGGGCGGCTGGATCGAGCGCTCGGCCAATCCGCAGGATCGCCGCGAGCGCCAGGTGCGCGTGACGCCGAAGGCCGAGCGTACGTTCGGCAAGGCGCGCAAAGTAGGGGACGAAGTCGCGCTGGAAGCACTGAACGGGTTCAGCGACGACGAGACGAAACAGTTGATCGCGCTGTTGCAGCGGGTGCGTGGAAACCTGAGCCGGTTGATCGATCGTTGAGCGCGGGGGTGCGCTGCTTGCGTTACGCAATCAGCAGTCGCGTGCCGGGGGCGCGAATCAGGACATAGCGAGGGAGCTAACGCGGGCTAGCTCTTTTTTCACGGCACACGACGATCGATCGCAGCGGCGAAGTCCGCTGTTTATTTCGGCTCAGACGCGGCGCCCGACGGCTGGACCAGTTCGAAACATGCCGCCTTCGTTTTGGCCTCGGCTTGCGACGGGTCGATGCATTTGAATGCGCTCTGGTCGCGCTGGACAAAAATAGTGTCGGTGGAGCCGGCGCTGCCATGCGCACTGTTGAGCACCGCGACGATCTTGTAGCCGTCCTGCAAAAGCGTGGAGAGTGTGGTCGGATTGGCGCGCCACTGGCCGTCGGGCGCTGTCTCGGCGTGAGCGGCGAGCGAAGACGCGGCGAAGAGAATGACGGCGGAAGCGGTAGCCGCGGTGGTACGGAACGTCATCAAGAAACCTCCTTGAAGTTGCAGTTTGGAAAGCCGGCAGCGCGTTCGACCCGGCAGCGGGTCAGGCAAAAATATTTTTTGCTCTCGATTTCGGCCGTGGCATGCCTTCATGGCGCGCGCAGAATCGTCCGCCTTTCCGAATGCTGGCACGCCGACGGGGAGCGAGTCTGCACGACGGGCAGTTTGAACAATCACGCAACGCGGGTACCTCAGTTAATATGACGAAACAGGACAGCACAAGGGAAAATCGTGAAATCGGAAGCTCACTGGGAAACGGTTTATCAAACGAAGCAGCCGACCGAGGTCAGCTGGTATCGGCCCCACCTGGAGTTTTCACTTCAACTCATCGAAGGGGCTGCCCCTAATCGGGACGCTCGCGTCATCGATGTCGGCGGCGGCGAGTCTACGTTGGTCGATGACCTGCTGACGCACGGATATCAAAAGCCATCGGTTCTTGATATTTCCTCGACGGCGTTGGCCGTGGCAAGAGCGCGTCTTGGAGGCAAATCGGCAGACGTAGACTGGTTGTGTGGTGATGTGACGAAGTTTCCTTTCGTACAGCACGAATATGACGTGTGGCACGACAGAGCTGTCTTTCATTTCCTGACCGATGCCAATGAGCGTGCGGGATACGTGCGGCAAGTCGCGAATGCCGTTAGGCCCGGCGGCCACGTCATCGTTGCGACCTTTGGTCCTGAAGGTCCAACCAACTGCAGCGGTCTCGAGGTTGTTCGATATGACCCTGATGCTCTACACGATGAATTCGGCGCCCGCTTCGAACTCGTGAAACATCTGACGGAGCTTCATCAGACGCCGGCGGGTTCAATTCAACAGTTCACTTACTGCTACTGCGTGACCTCAAGCGGGCTCGAGTAGCTCGCAACTTTAACTTCTCTTGAGGACTCAGCTCCATGAGCGTCACGATTTACCACAATCCGGAATGCGGCACCTCGCGGAACACGCTGGCCATGATTCGCAATGCCGGTATCGAACCGACCATCATTGAATACCTGAAGACACCACCGACACGTGAACGACTGGTGGAGCTTATCGCCAGGTCCGGCCTCGGCGTGCGCGAAACATTGCGGCAGAAAGGTACGCCTTACGCGGAACTTGGTCTGGATGACCCCTTGCTTAGCGACGACCAGCTTCTGGATGCAATGTTAGAGCACCCAATACTCATCAATCGTCCTTTCGTGGAGACTCCGCATGGCGTTCGGTTGTGCCGGCCGTCCGAGGTCGTTCTTGACATCCTGCCGGAGGCCCAGAACGTGCCATTCACGAAAGAGGACGGAGAGATTGTTATCGATGAACACGGGCGTCGCGCGAAGTAGGGAAATACAACCGCGCGAGCGGACAACTCTGGATTGTTCTCATCCGTGATGGACGGCGAAGCGGCCATAGGCGCGGCATCAGCCGCCGATGAACGGCGCCGACTCAGAAAGAGAGAATACGGCCGGCAATGCGCCGGCCGTCGTCGCCTATGTAAAACGGCGACTCTTGAAGCTGACCGTTTGCCTATAATCTTCCATCGACCCGACTCGACGGATGTTTGCCCATGTGCCCTTGTAGTAGGGAATGATGTTGCGGTCCGTCCATGTGGTCGTGACGTTGTCCTGGATGCCGTTGATGTGACCGAACACCATGAAGGTCTGGTCATGCTTCTGTTCGGCGACAGGATACGCCATCGCGTACGTCGACCCGAAATCGTTGTAGACCTCAACGATATCGCCGGCACCTATTCCGAGCTCCTGCGCGTCGGCTGGGTTGATTTCGATGTAGGCCATCGGGTCCCGGGAACGGACGAATTCGTTGTACTGGTCGTGGTACACCGTTTGCCACACTTCGTTGGTGCGGCCGTTGTTAATCCAGAAGCGGTATTTCCCCTTCTGGTCCGCGACTGTCTTCGGCAGACCGGGCCACGGCGAAGGCTTGAATTGGGCCTTGCCGTCCGGTGTGTCGAATTTGCCGTCCATGTACATCATTTCGGTACCGACCAGCTTGCCTCCTTCCCACGCCTTTGCCGGCAACTGCACGCCGTTGTTGGCCATGATGCGTAGCCGTTCGTAGGTGACCAGGTTTCCGGTACTGCCGCCCTGGCTATCTATCTTTTCCACGCCCGGTTGGCCGGCACGGCGGAATCCGTCGTTAAACGCGTCCTCCTCGGTCTTCCGGTCGAAGCCGTCAAACCGCGAGGCCATCTTCGTGTTGCCATCCTTGCGGTACATATCGCGCAGCGTGCTGGCGACGCTTGCTGCGATGAGACAGTCTGGCATCGCAGTTCCAGGCGGGTCCATGAACCGTTCGGACAGGCGCATGCGGCGCTCGCCGTTCATCGAAGTCAGATTCATCTCTCCGGGGTGGGTTGCGGGCAGCATGAGATGCGCTGCTTCCTGCAGTTTCGTCGGATAGATGTTGATGTTCGTCACGAACAGAACAGACCACCCTTGCCGGTTGCGTCATAAATCACGTCGACCATCTGCTCCATGCTCGCACCGCGTGCACCGTGCATCGCATCCTTGACGATTTGCGAGCGGCGCAGGACCACCTCGCGCAGTTGCTGCGCGTTGTTGCTCGTCTGGAAGTTGTTGCACGCCCACCACGTCATCATCCGTCCCTTGCCGTGGATGAGTTCCTGGTCGATGTATATCTTCGTGTTGCGGGGTATGGAGGTCTCGTGTATCCCTCCTGGTGTCCGCCCATCCGCACGCAACCTGTGCCGCGCCGGCCGACATTGTGAGCGGCCAGAGCAATGTCCAGTAGCGACGACTGAATCAGATAATTGTCGTTGCCCCAGATGATGCCCTTTTCGTAGGTATGCATCGTCCTCGGAAACTGCCCCGCACCTTTCGGTTTGTACGACCATTGCGCTGCAGTCCTGATTTTTTCAACAGGGACGCCCGTGATTTTGCTGCACTCGTCAAGTGACAGCTTGTTGGCCTGGACGGCAGCGTCAAACCCATTCGTATGGGCGGCAATGAACTCCTTGTCAATCCATCCCTGCTGGACCACATAGGTGAAAAGGCCGTTGAACAAGGCGATGTCCGTGCCCGGCTGGATGTCCAGATGCAGCACGTTGTCCTTCCCGGCCACCTGCTCGGCGATTGCTACGGTCGGGGTGCGTCTCGGGTCGACGAATACCACTTTCGTCTTTGGAAATGCTTCACCTGGGAACCATTTCCGTTTCTTGTCGAGCGTCCCCCCTGCAGGTTAGGCACCCAATGATTCAGGAAATAGTTCGTCTGCGTTTCGTACGAGTTCGCGCCGATGGACCAGATGACATCGGCCAGCTCGGCATCCTCATACGAATTGTTCAGCTCGCCGACGCTCATCTCACGAGTGGCATGACATTCCGAGTTGTACGCCGGGCGGTTGTGGATGCGAACCATCGGGGTCTGCAGCGCAGTGAACATCAGTTTGCCGGAACCCCACGTGTTCTCGAATCCGCCACCTGCACCACCATGGTCGAAAGCAGAAAAGACAATGCCGTTCGGGCCGTCCTTGTCGAGTACCTTCTTCATCAGGCCGGCATAGAGCGCCATCGCCTGGTCCCACGTCGTATCGACCCACTGGTCACTCACGTAGACGCGCGGATGCCGCAGGCGCTCCTGGGTGATTCCGTCCGCCGTATACATGTACGTCGCCATCTTGCCGCCACGCGTCGAACTCAAGCCGCTATTCACGACGCAACTCTTGTCCGGAACAATCATGATGGTGTGGCGCGAACCGTCGCGGTCGGTGACGACATTCTCCATCGCGGGGGTCATCACCAGCGTGAGCGGTGGCAACTGCTTGCGAAAATCGACGCCGAGCGCGTTCTGGTTCGGCGCGCGACCGCCTTCCTGGTCTTCCGGCCACTTGTACACGTGATATCCGCATCCAACGATGCAGAAGTGGCAGGTCATATTGGTTCGCTGGGCCGTGACCGGCGGTAGCGCAATGCGGTCCTTGTCCGTAGCCATTTTCAGCTCCTCGCACTCAAAGAACGTTGGCCTGACGGCCGTATATCAGGCCTTCCATGCCCACAGCGGACATGGTGCCTGTCTTTTCGTCGTAGTGCAGCCTGACCCGGTGCAGATTTTCGGTGGCCTGTCCGGCAATCATCTGTCCGGCCTTCTCCGCATCGAACATGCTGAAGTGGCAAGGACATTTGAAAACCTTCGTCGTCGGCTCGTACGCGACAGGGCAGCCCATGTGCGTGCACATCGCGCTATACGCAACGATGTCGCCATCCGGGCCGACGCCGCCAGGAACGCGGCTGCCCAGCTTGAGAGCCGTGCATGGAGAAGCGGTATACGGATAGATGAACGAGACTGGCGTGTTGAGCGCCATTCGTCCGACCTGTGTCACGGGCTTCCTTGGATACGGGAGTTTCGTCCTGCTCGTGTCGACCGGGTTCGCGGCAGTTGCCACCTTTGGCACCAGTGCGGACGCAGCGGTCGCGGCAATTGAGCCGCCGCCGAGTTTCAGGAATGTGCGGCGCCGGATTTTTAGTTCAGACATGGTCTCCTCCTCGCTTGAATCTTGCTCGTGTAGTCGTTAGCATCAACTGAACGGTGGCACAATTTCAGTCGATAGCGCACCGGGTCGAACGTGCTTTGCCGTGCTGTTACCGGTGACTTCTCCATGAAGCAGGAAAGCATCATGTCGACAACCCTCATCTGTGTCGTCGAGGACGACCCCATCATGGGGGAATCGTTGGCCGACCGCTTCCGTCTCGAAGGCTTCGACGTGGACTGGCATACCGATGGCGAATCCGCCCTGGATGCCCTGCAGAACCGGCCGTATCAGGCCGTCATCAGCGATATCCGGCTCCCCGACATTTCAGGTGAGGACCTGTTTTCACGTTCGATGGCCGCGCACGCATCGGTTCCGCCATTTGTCTTCATCACGGCCTACGCATCAGTCGACACAGCAGCGTCTCTGCTGAAGAGCGGCGCTGCGGACTACATCACGAAACCGTTCGACTTTGGCGCGCTGGTCGATAAGGTCAGACTCCTCACGGGGACAGGCATACCGGACCATGCCATGCCTGCACAGAGCGAGCTCGGCGTCTCCGGAGCCATGCGACGTCTCGCAGACCTGGTGCCGCGAATCGCGGGTCGCGCCAAATCGATTCTGATTACCGGCGAGTCGGGTGTGGGCAAGGAAGTATTGGCCCGGTTCATTCATAGACACGCCCCGGGCGTTGCTTTCCCGTTTGTCGCGGTCAACTGTGGCGCCGTTCCGGAGACGCTTCTCGAATCCGAATTTTTCGGCCACGAGAGAGGCGCGTTCACTGGCGCGGAGCGGGTGAAGAAGGGGTACTTCGAGCGGGCGGATGGCGGCACGCTCTTTCTCGACGAGATACGTGATTTGCCGTTGTCGATGCAGGTGAAGCTGCTGCGTGCATTGCAGGAGCGGTGCATCACGAGAGTAGGCGGCGAAAGAGAGGTCGCAACCAACTTTCAGCTGATCTGCGCGACGAATCGGGACCTCGCCGAGCTAGTCCGGGTCGGGACGTTTCGGGAAGACCTGTTTTACCGTATCAACATCCTGCAGCTACGCGTGCCGGCACTTCGCGACCGGCCCGACGACGTTCTATGGCTTGCCCACCGTTTCGTGCGCGATATCGCGAGCCGGCTTGGCGAACCGACGAAACTTTTTCACCCATCGGCAGAAGCTCGACTCGCGACCTACCGCTGGCCCGGCAACGTGCGGGAGCTCCAGAATCGTCTTGAGCGTGCATGCATCGTGTGCTCCCGCAACATGCTGTTTTCGTCCGATATTTTCGAGGAAGACGGCTCTCAGGCCGCAGCGCCACTGGATATGGACGCGCCGCTTGACGGCTATATGGCTGCCTGCGAAAGCGCGTTCATTCGCGCAGCGTTGTTGCAGCACCAGGGCCGCATATCCGAAACCGCTCACGCTCTTGGCATTTCCAGGAAGAGCTTGTGGGAAAAGATGCGCAAGCATGCGATTGCAGCCGAGCCGCTGCATTGAGGTGCGAGAACTGCGTCAACACTCTGCGAGACCGCGCACATGGAACCTGACGACGATGATGGGATGCTTGAAACCCGGCTGGTGCGGGTACGTGGCGACGTGCAGGGAATCGGCTACCGGGAAGCCTGCGTACGCCGCGCTAACGCACTGGGCGCCACTGGCTGGGTCCGTAACCGCATGGACGGTTCGGTCGAGGCGATGCTGCAAGGCTCGCCAGAGCAGCTCGCAGCCATGTGCACCTGGCTCAGCGAGGGCATGTCCGCTGCGCTGGTGGACGAGCTTGAAGTCACCGAAGTGGAGCCGCCGTTTCCCCGCTTTGACAGATTCGAACGCTTGCCGACCCTCTAACGACCGGCAAATCGCCAGGGTGAAAGAACGTTCGCTTTAACCTTCTGTTGGCATTAGCGCCTCTGCGCGCCACGGAATTCGGCATCGTCAATCTGCTCAGCGGTCTCTTCACGCAGACGTCCGGTGTCGTCACGGGTGCCTTCCTTGTCGACCTCTTTAGGCACGCTTCCCGGCGGGTCATGCGGACGCTCCATCCAGCGGAACAGGAGGACTGCGAGTGCGCCGCCCACCAGTTCACTGACGATGAATCCTGGTGCGTCGACAGGCCGGATACCCGCGAAGGTGTCCGTGAGCGAACGTGCGATAGCGACTGTTGGGTTGGCGAACGAGGTCGAAGCCGTAAACCAGTAAGCTGCTGTGATATAGCCGCCTACCGCCACCGGAATAAATTCCATGCGTCGTTTTGCGACGTTAAGAATGACCGTGAGCAAACCGAACGAGGCAACGACTTCGCTCCACCATTGCGATGGACCGGTGCGAACGTGCCGCGATGCTTCTATCAACGGCAGATCAAACATCCCGTGAGCGGCTATGACTCCGGCAATAGCGCCGATGGCTTGTGCTGCTATATAGGCTACGGCGTGCTTCCAACGCAGTTTGCCAAGGCAGACCTCGGCGAGCGTCACCAACGGGTTGAAGTGCGCGCCCGAGACGCTGATAAACGTAGCGATGAGCGCGACCAGACCTGCCCCGGTCGCGATGGTGTTGGCGAGGAGCGCGATTGCCACGTTGCCGCCGGCAAGTCGTTCTCCCATGATGCCGGAGCCCACGACGGTTGCGAGGAGCATTGCGGAGCCGACGAACTCGGCACCGATGGCCTGTCGTAACCTCATAGCGGCGTCTTCCCAATCGCGGTCACTTCCTTTTGTAACGCAAGTCGCTCAAGGGACGCCATCGGCAGGCTTTTCAAGAGTTCGATCCGCTTGCGCAGCGACGCGGCAGCATCCTTGAAGGCACGTCTTTTGTCCTCGTCCGAGCCCTGTACTGCGGCCGGGTCAGGAACACCCCAATGCGCGGTAATCGGCTGTCCCGGCCAGACAGGACACTGCTCTGCCGCCGCCTGGTCGCATACGGTAAACACGAAGTCCATCGCCGGCGCGTCAGGTGCGGCGAACTCGTCCCAGGACTTCGTCCGAAGTCCCTCGGTGGGCAACTTCATCCGGGTGAGGAGTTCCAATGTGAACGGATTGACCTCTGGTTTTGGGTGACTGCCGGCAGAATAGGCCTTGAATCGGCCGCCGCCCAAAAAATTCAACTGCGCCTCCGCGAGCACGCTGCGTGCCGAATTCCCGGTGCAGAGGAACAGCACGTTATAGACCTTATCGTTCATGTTGAACCCCACGCGAATTTTTGGATGGTAGAGCTTCGTGGCTGTTACGAGGTCGTACCAATCGCCGTGACATCGATGCGACCGACCCATTGCAACTCTGCGCGAATCGCTGCTTCGTCCAGTCTCTCGAGCGGTACCTCAAGGAACGCCTCGACCCGATGCTTTATCTGCTGAAAGACCTGTTCGAATGCAGCGCGCTTTGTTTCATCCGTGCCCTCCATAGCAGCGGGGTCGTAGAAACCCCAGTGCGCTGACGACGGATGTCCCGGCCAGAGCGGACATACCTCGCCAGCAGCCTGGTCACATACAGTGACGATAAAGTCCATGAGAGGGGCATCCGGCCTGGCAAACTCATCCCACGACTTGCTGCGGAGATTTGACAAGGCATAACCCGTTTTTGCAACCTGCTCAATTGCGAAAGGATTGACCTTTCCGGTCGGACGACTGCCGGCACTGAAGGTCTGGAAGCGACCTTGTCCCAACGTAGCAAGAAGCGCCTCCGCCATCACGCTGCGGGCGGAGTTTCCAGTGCAGAGGAAGAGCACGTTGTATTTTTGATGTTCGGTCACAGGATTCTCCAGCAGACGCTGCCGTCGACGGCGAAATATATATCCACATCTCCAATATAATGGAAATGTACTGCCGTGACAAGCTCTTGCAGAGCAGATGAGGCTTCCTAAAAAGTCGGTTTTTTTGCGTGGTCATAGAAATTTCACGATGACTCGGCCTTGTCACTCGAACGTCACGAACTATACTTAGCATTCCGAAAGTATCTATATATCTTGTTGTATAGAAATGATGGTCGACTGAGGGTACCCAGTATGCACAAGCAGTTCGTTCGACGTCTAGTGGATGGTGTCGTAGCAGTAGAGGGAAATGAGGTGCCTGCCAGCATTCTAATTGTGGAAGACGGGCCGGCGATTGCCGAACTACTGGCCGTCAATATAAGGCACGCAGGTTACCTCGCGCTGCAGGCTTGCAACGTCGAAGGCGCGACCGCAGTTGAGTCGGAGGTGCTGCACGATCTCGTGCAGGCGGCAACGCACAAAAATGAACTGTCGCTCCGCTGACATCTCAATAGCGTTAGAATCATCGGCTTATTCCTATGACTTGCGCATCATGAAGGAAAAAGACGCTATTAAAGCCCTGTCCGCGTTGGCCCAACCGACGCGCCTCGGTATTTTTCGATTGCTTGTGACCGCCGGCCCGGAGGGGTTGAGCGTTGGCGTCATTCAGGAGCAACTGGAACTGGCGAGTGCGACGCTGTCTTTCCATCTGAAAGAACTGACGCATGCCGGGCTTGTGACGTCACGCCAGGAGGGCCGATTCGTCTATTACGCGCCTGAGATTGAACAGATGAACGACCTCGTCGGCTTCCTCACCGACAATTGCTGTCAGGGCGTGGAGTCTGCCGACTGCAAGCCGAGGAAGAAAGTGAAGTGCAAGCCGGTACCCGCATAACTGCGGTTCGATGCCGGCAACCCGCTCTATAAGCTGCACCATCGGATGCGCCAGCACAGCGCCCGCGGGCAACAGGTTCCACCTGGAGTAAATCCCGGGCGAAGCGGGAAGAATGTTCCGACTGCGACGGCCGCCTTGGCGGCCGTTTGCTTTGAGGGCGCAGATTCAGCAGCAGCCGACCTTTTTCTCAATTGCAGCCGGAATGGTCGCCGCCGGGGCGCAACAGGCTCCGCCCGCTTCAGAAGCGGCTTGTCGGCTGTCCGCCCCGAACATGGGAATGCCGCCAAGCGTGTGGTACGTCTCCCACGGCACGCCCGCCGGGTCCTGCGTCCAGTACTTGTTCGAGGATGCGTAGCAGCACTGCGCGCCGGGTTGGTCCTCGACGGTGACGCTTCCCGCCACGACCTGTGCGCGCAAAGCGGCCAGTTCATCGTCGCTGTCAACCTGAAAGCCGAGGTGATTGACGCCCGTTTCACCGCCGCGCGCTGAGATGGCGAAATTCATGCGCGGGTCCTCGAACATCCACTTCGCGTAATCGCCCTTGAGCACTGAAGGCTCCGCGCCGAACATGCTGCTATAGAAACGCACGCTTTCGTCGAGCTGCGGGACAACAACGTGCACGTGAAATCGCTTCATTTAGGCCTCCGTTTCGTTGGTCGCGCAGCCGCATTGCTCTGCTTGCTCCGCCGCGCAGCAGTTTTCCATCAGGAAATCCATGAGCGTCTGCATGTGGTCATAGCTGGCGCAGTAGATGATGAACCGGCCCTGGCTCTTGCCCTCAATGAGCCCTGCGTGTGCGAGTTCCTTCAGGTGGAATGACAGCGTCGGCGCAGGGAGCCCCAGTTTTTCAGCGATGGCACCCGGACTCATACCCGACCGGCCCGCGGTCACCAGAAGGCGAAAGACCGCGAGACGGGTCTCGTGTGCAAGCGCCGCGAGCGCCTTGACTGCCAGCTTCGAATCCAGAGTTGCCATCGCAGACCTTTATTGGTTGCCCGCCTTCTCTTCCTTCACGGAATAGTCGGCGATTGCACGGGAAGCGAGGTCGGTCGCAGGGTCGAGCCGACGGTCCTCCTGCACGCGTTCGCTGTACCGGTTTACGAGATACCCGGCACGGCCGCGCAGTAGCAGCGTGAACTTCACGAGTTCCTCCATCACGTCGACCAGCCGGTCGTAGTAGGACGAAGGCTTCATCCGGCCGTCCTCTTCGAACTCCTCAAAGGCCTTGGCAACAGACGACTGGTTGGGGATGGTGAACATGCGCATCCATCGTCCGAGCTGACGCAGTTGATTGACGGAGTTGAACGACTGCGAGCCGCCGCTCACCTGCATGACGGCAAGCGTGCGCCCCTGCGTCGGCCGGATACCGCCGCTGACCAGCGGTAGATGGTCAATCTGTGTCTTTATCAGGCCGGTGATGGTGCCGTGACGCTCCGGGCTGCACCAGACGTGCCCTTCAGACCAAAGGGACAGTTCAAGCAGCTCTTTCACTTTCGGATGATTCTTCACATCGACATCGTCGGCGTGCGGCAGACCACGCGGGTCGAAAATCCGTGTTTCTGCACCGAGCGTCTGCAGCAGGCGCGCGGCTTCTTCGACGAGCAACCGCGAGTACGACCGCTCGCGCAGCGAGCCATAGAGCAGGAGTATCCGGACGGGCGGCTGCCCCTCCATGCCGAGGCGCGCGGCAATATCTGTGTCGAAAAAATCCGGTTTCGCGGCAGGGAAGCCGTCGTCGCCGGTGATTGCATGCACTGTCATGTTGCGTTCCTGCAATTTGATATTTCCAATTATATGGAGATATTGACCCTGTTCAAAACCAAGTCCCGAGGTGTTTTCGAAAGAAACACCTCGCTCGACGTTTGCATTCTATAACATTTCCGGTATTCTGGAAATGTGAAATAATTGGTGCGTATGTGCACCCTTGGGCGGCGCCCGCAACCCAACAATGAAGTGGAAAGGCCGGATAGATGAGCACACTGTCGAGTCGAACCGAGAACGTCAGCGGAGACAAAGCGCCGGCAGACAGCCAGGACCGACTGGTTACATGGGCCTTGGCGCTGGCGCAACTCGTCTCATGGGGCTCCGTCTACTACTCGTTCTCCCTGCTGGTAGTGCCGATGGAGCAGTCCATGGGGTGGAGCAGGACTGCCACGAACGCCGCGCTTTCCGTTGGGCTGCTGGTTTCCGGGTTCGCTGCGTCGAGTGCAGGCTTTGCTTCTTCTTTCGATTCGCTCCAGAGCTTGCCGTTCTTGAGCAGGTACTCCGAGCGTATTCAGGCGCTGGCCGATGTGGTTCTTCCAGTTACGGATGAGCGTGCTGCCGAACGATCTCGATCGGCCATGTCCGGACATCGGTCCGAGCCTTCACGGGGCCATTCGAATGTCGGCTCCGCCACCTACAGCGGTCCTTCGTGCGCAGAACATTTCAGTCGCGTTTCCGATCAGCCCTCACCGCTCGACCATTCTCGCCACGGATAGCCCATCGACCCGGGATGGCAATTGTGTAGACGGGCTTCATGCGTCTTCACGGCGCCCGCGCAGCAAGGCGCGCAATCATCCGATCAGCCATCGCACGGTCGATGACTGCGAATGAGCGGCTCGTACGCTCATAGGCATACATGTCGCCAGTCGCGATGTCGAACCACCAGCCGCTCAACACCAGTGCACCCGCAGTGACCTGCTGGTGAACGATCGGGTATGTCATCAGATGCTCAAGCTGCACAAGTACGTTGAGTTGCGACAATTGATCGTGCGGTTTCAGCCGGTCATTGAGCGGACCTTCGTTTTCGAGGCGAAACGCTGCATTGTTCGCGTGGTACAGCCATTTGTCGAGGTTCGGCGCTTTCAGCTTGGCGTTGCGCGTATACACGGCTTTCATCGCGCCGCACTCGGAATGCCCGCACACGACAATGTTCGCGACTTTCAATACCAGCACTGCGTACTCGATCGCGCTTGCCTCTGAAAGGTCGCCGGTAGAGACTCCATCGGCAGTCGCCGGTGGAATCAAGTTGCCGACGTTGCGCATCGTGAACAGATCGCCCGGATGGGTGGAGGCAAGCAGGTCCGGCACAACCCGGCTGTCCGAGCAGGTGATGAAGAGCGCATCGGGCGTCTGCGCGAGCGCCAGTCTGCTGAACTGCTGCGCGTATTGCGGCAGCATTTTCTCGCGGAATTCGACAATCCCCATTATGAGTTTGTCCACGGTTTGCCTCCGAAAGGGCTAGTCGTTTGCTGTCGAGCCTGCCGAACCTCCGAGCCCTTGCGAGTCGGGGATGCGGGCCAACGCCAGGTCCTCGGGAAAAGGGTGCGTCGAGGCGATCGCGCGATCGAGCAGTGCCAGTTCGACGCACAACGCGTCATGACGATGTTCCGGAAGGCACTGGACGAGATTCTCTATGGCCGCGCGTAGACGTCGCGCAATCTGAATGCTGCCCGCGCCGTACTGTCGTATTTCGCGAAAACTGATATGCACGAAGTCTTCCCAATTGGGCGTCCGCAAGATCACCCGCACCCGCCCTGACCCATCCACAATCTCTTCGATGTGCAGAGACCGTTTGCCTACCACACGCAAGAGTCGGTGCACCTGGTCGACTGCAAGCACGGCCGTGGTCGGATCGTTGATCGCCGCCGACAGCGCTTTCAGCGCAATATCGACCAGGATCCGAAACGCGAACATAGGGTCCTGCTCCATCGTGCGTTCCGTCCCGAAAGCGACCAGGGTGCGGAGCCTCCTCTCATCAATTGCGCCAGAATTCCCGTACAAATAAAATAAGGGTTCGCCCACAGCGACGAAATCACCCACTTGCGGTACAAATTCGATGATTGAGTTAGTGCGCCGCGCCTTGGCCACCAGCCTTTCCAGATTCACGGCCAGAACGATGCCAGATTTGCCGCGGTGACGAACAATGCGATCAGGTACGCCTCGCTCCTTGTCACGTTCCGGCGAGGTACTTGCACCCGTAGTCGGAGCGGGATACACGCTCTCTATGACCGCCATCCCGTGCTTCCCAACGCCTGCTACGAGGCTTACGGGACGCAGAGATTTCGCGGCGTAGTCAATCAGGAAAAGGAACGCGACGACGGAAGCGAATCCGAATAGCGCTGCAATGAACACCTGAAGCTGGTGTACTTCATTCTCACCCATCCAGCTCAGTGTTCTATCGGCGAACAGCATTGTGAAAACGAACAATCCCGAGATGCCACGGATGATGTTATCGCGCAGCAGTGTCGTCGCGATGATCCGCGGGGTGTACTGCCCGCCAGCGACCTGGATTGCGACGAGCAGCGAACCGAACGTAAACACCAGAAACGCCAGGTCTGCGGAAACGATGTCACCAAGTAACGACCGCGCCCCAGTCATGGACAGTCCAAGAAAACCGGTTTTCGGATCAAGGATCGCTTGCCTGATCATCCACCTTCCCAGCATTTCAGTCAGAGGTTTTACCACGGCATAGATCGCTACTGCGATGAGCGGCACAGTCCACAGCGAAGATCTCAGGTAGCTCTTCAAGCTATACCAGCGATTCCAGTCCATGTTCGCTCTCTCCCTTCGATCCATATTGCAGCGGGAGACCAAAGGTCTTCGCGGTTCGCCAGGTGGCATGCAAAGGAGGCCTCCCGACCGGGCGTGCGCACGGCTGCGGTTACCCCACGGTCGCTTCCTCCGGCCCTCGTCTTGATGTCCCGTCGGTGCTCAGGCCCGCGCCGCTGAAACGTCCCAAACCACCTGTCTTGCATGCACGAACTGCACCGGCGCCCGGACGACACCGTCGCCTCTGCCAACACCCGCGACATCGGAGGGCCAGCACTGCCAGCAGGTGGGTTGATCTGCCGTACCAATACTGTCTGATTCCGCGGGTTGAGGCCAGATTGCTACCGCAAACGAACCCACCGGTCATGGGAAGAGTTCCGCTGGCGTGGACGAGGTGACGAACAGCTGAACGTTGCCGAAACAATACGACACCTGAACTTCCCGCCGGTCAATGAGACCTTGGTCCAACAGGTCAGGGACGCCGTGTTTCCACGATGGCACCTCGATGGATTCCGGAATGTCAAAGGCTGACGGCGTCCGGACGCGAGCAGGGAAGCCACGCCGATCGCGGCACCTCGCCAGGGCCTCGGGCGACCCCAAACGTTTCGCTTGACACAATGTGAACGGTTTTTCTGAAACCGCGAATAAGAGTTGTGGGCAACGATTTGCCAGCCGAACGATTCCAGCAAACTATTGCATCCCCCGTTGAATCCGCCACCTCAAAGCAGCCGTAGAGGCGACGCCGGTTTCAAGGTCCGGAGAGGGTCGGTCTATGTCTTTCGCATAGCTGCTGCGATCTGCGATCGAGGTTCGCGTTGGACCCGGTTCGTAAAGGCTGTTCTTCGGCCATGAAGAGAGGGTCACCGATCCCAGTGTGAACGACCGCTCTTCGGCGTTATGCAAAGCTTCTCATAGGTCGAATCCAGGCAGCCGTCGTTTCGCGTCTGATCGGGAGTCGGTGAAGTAAGCACGCGATACATTTTTCATGCCTCTTTCACGACTACGACGGAGTCACTTTCGCCCCGTTTTTGTTGTCTGCGGTCCTTGCATAATTGCAAGGACCGATTGTTGCATAATTGGCGCAGAATCAGGTTAGTTACGCACCAGGGGCCTGTATCGTGGGTGCCGGCCCGTCAAGCGCGACAAGCCGCGCGAGAGGAAAAATCCATGCGGGAAAGCGAAACGCGCTTCCGGACGATGATGGGCGCGGCTCCGGTGATGATCTGGATGTCGGATACGGCTCGGCTGTGTACGTTTTTCAACAAGCGGTGGCTGGATTTTACGGGTCGCACGTTGGAGCAGGAGATGGGCAACGGGTGGTCAGAGGGTGTGCACCCGGACGATTTCGAACGCTGCCTCAGCGTTTACGTCTCATCGTTTGACGCGCGCAAGGATTTCACGATGGAATACCGTCTGCGAAGACGGGATGGCGTATATCGCTGGATCCTCGATACCGGCGTGCCGCAGGAGGACGTCGACGGTACGTTTCTCGGCTATGTTGGTTCATGCGTCGACATCACCGACCGCAAGGAGGCCGAGGAAAAATTCCGGAGCGCTCTGGAATTCCTGCCAGTTGCCATTCTTATGGTTGATCAACACGGCCGGATTGTGCTGGTCAACGCGCAGACCGAAACGCTCTTCGGCTATCGACGTGACGAACTGAGCGGACAGCCTGCGACTATGCTCGTTTCGCAACTGCTAAGCGACAGGAGGGCCACGCCGGAACCCGAGATCTCACGCATGGCACACGCTTCCGTAGTGCCGGCTCCTCGCGATCTGTTCGCGCGGCGCAAGGACGGAACCGAGTTCCCGGTCGAGGCCGGACTCAAGACGGTTCGATCCGGAGATGAAGAGACTGTGCTCGCGGTCATCATCGACAGAACCGAGCGGTATGAACTTTACCGAAACCGGCAGGAACTGGCCCATTTGAGGCGCGTATCGACGATCGGTCAACTAACAGTATCGCTCGCGCATGAACTGAATCAGCCCCTTACCGCGATTCTGAGCAACACGCAGGCCGCCCAGCGGTTTATGGCAACGGATCCGGTCGACCTGGCCGAAGTGCGCGAGATACTGAAAGACGTTGTTCAGGAGACCAACCGCGCGAGCGATGTAATCCAGCGGATTCGCGCGTTCCTCAAGAAAGGCGAGCGGGAAATCGAGCCGCTCGATCCGGTCGCTGTGATCCGCGACGCGTTACAGCTGTTGCAAAATGACGCGATCGCGCGCGGTATGCGCATGTCAGTTGACTACAATGCCAATCCGGCCACGGTGTACGGCGACAAGGTGCAGTTGCAGCAGGTCATGCTCAATCTCTTGCTCAATGCGTTCGACGCGATGGACGGTCGTCCGGCGAGCGATCGCAGGGTGGCCGTGTCCATCACGCTTCAGAGCCCGCGAGCAGTGCGCGTCGCGGTGCGCGACCGCGGGGACGGCCTGCCCAGCGACCAGCTCGCGCTAATCTTCAACCCGTTTGTTACCTCGAAGCCCAAAGGCCTAGGCCTCGGATTGTCGATCAGCCGCACCATTATCGAGATGCATGGCGGGCGGCTATGGGCTGAAAACAATCCGGATCAAGGCGCGACGCTCTATTTCACGTTACCCGTAGTGGATGCCCCCCAGCGAGACCCCTTGCAATCGGTGCCGTGATCGACCCGGCTCAACGGCCTTTCTGATCGAAGACGGCAGTTTCGCAGCGCCAACATGACGGCACTCCAGGGCGTCTCGGGGGGCCTAAGTTCGCTGATCCAAAACTTTTCACAAGAGCGAATAAGGGACATTCCGATGTATGCGCCAGTATGGCTGCCTTGGGTTGACTGCGGCCAGATAGATGCGGCAGCGGTCAGCCAGCTTCGGTCGTTCGCTGTCAAAACGACCTGCTCAATACACCCCTGCCGTTCCCGGTGGACGATGCTTAAAGCGTCGATGCACCCAGTAATACTGCTCCGGATATTTCAGAATCTGCGCCTCAAGAAACGCATTCATGCGACGCGCGTCAACCGCGTCGCTTCCGGATGGCAAATCGGCGAGCGGTTCGAAAACTGTCAACTTATATCCTCGGTAATCCGGCAGCACCTCAGTCACGAACGGTACAACGCGCGCGTGCCCCAGTCTTGCAAGTCGCGAGACGGAAGTGAGCGTGCAAGCGGGAACGCCAAAGAATGGGACAAAAACAGAGTTATCAATGCCGTGATCCATGTCCGCCGCGAGCATGACTGGTTTGCCTGAGCGCAGTAGTCCTACGATCTTTCTGGCGCTCGTTGAGCGCTCAATCATCTCAGCGCCAAACCTGCCGCGTTGTTGCCTGGCGAGGTAGCACAAGCGTGTGTTGGACATGCGGGTATACAAGGAGGCGGCCGGTAGGCGCGTCGAGAAAAGGATGCAGCCAACCTCAATGGCCACGAAGTGAAAGCCCATAAAAATGGTAGGCGGAGCATCCTTGTCGTAAAGATCAATTTTGCTGTCGATCTCGACGAGATTTTTCAGCGATTGCGCGCTACCGAACCATTGAATGCCTCGCTCGAGATAGCTGCGCGCCACGTGACGGAAGTGGTTCCTCGCGAGATCATCGTATTCGCGCTCGGTCTTCTCGGGGAAACAGAGGCGCAGGTTGACCAGGACCACATGTTTGCGGTGGCTTGGAAACGCATACAAGGCTGCACCCAGCGCGCTGCCAAGCCTCGCGACCAATCGGTAAGGAAGCAGTGAAAAAGCTCGTAGCAAGGTGCGACTGTCGCGTCTTCGCGAAAGATTCGTTTCTCTCGGACCCTTGCGCGAGACCTCTGCGGATAGCGCTGTTTCACTGCGCATTCGGCGCACCGGTGACCACCCGAGCGCACGAACGCTGTGTCAAAATTTGAGCACAAAAGAACGAATTCCGGGCGTCGTGAGAGCTGGCTCTGGTCGGAGAAAGGTTAAATAATGTGCGTAATCTAGCGATAGCATGTTTATTGGTCGGGTAGATTGTACTGAGGCAAGTGGACAGAGAAAAGTCAGAGTCCTAGAAGCCGGATTTCGCTAAATCCACACTTAACAGCTGAGGTATTCTCCCGGAGGCTTCATGTGTCGTCTACCGTGTTACTCACCCATCGTGAACCTGCTCGTCGACATCATTGAAACTTCGCATTGCTCGGAAAATGACTTGGCAAGGTGTACCTACGAATTTGCGCTAGGTATCAATCAGGAGAAGCCCTTAATTAACGTCCGTAGGGGGTTTGTTTGCGACCGGCGGCGCGCGGTCTTGCGGATGACGATGGGATTGCGAGAACGTTTCACGAAGCGGGCACGCTGACCCGTCGCCGTCGACTGGATGAGCCTCTGGCGCACTCAGAGCACGTGTCTCGAATAGAATGCGACAGCCATACCCGGTAAGAGATTAACCAGAATCATGATATCGAACATCTCGGACCTTGACCTGCGCTTGATTCGAACATTCTTGGCCGTCGTGGATGCGCGTGGCGTCACCGCTGCGCAGGTGACCTTGAATGTTAGTCAACCGGCAATCAGTGCTCAATTGACTACTTTGGAAACTCGATTAGGATTTCGTCTCTGCGAGCGCGGGCGCAGTGGGTTCTCGCTGACCGGTCGCGGTGAGCGTTTCGCGGAATCGGCCCGTAAGCTTCTTGATGCAATCGGCAACTTCTCAAGTGAATCACGAAATCTTGACAAAAAGCTGGTCGGAAATCTGACGATATGCATCATTGGTCACCAGTGATTGAAGGACTGCCATGAGCAAAATCGAGCGCCTGCGTCTTCCTGAAGATGACGCAAACTTTGGAAGCAATCGCATTTTCGACCTGTTCCAATACTCGCCGGCTGTGACGGCCAATGGGCTGGTGTTCATAGCCGGGCAAATCGGCCTGCGTGCTGATGGGTCGATTCCGGAGGACCCGAAGGACCAAATCGACGTTGCATTCAAGCGTATCGAAGCTGTGCTCAAGCACATGGACCTTGATTTCACGGATGTTGTCGAGCTGGTTTCCTATCACGTCGACGTCGGCTCGCAACTTGCCACTTTCCGCGAAGTGAAGGAACAATACATTCGCTCGGATTTCCCGGCATGGACCATTCTCGGTATTGCCGCGCTGGCTCGTCCCGAGCTAATCGTCGAAATCAAGGTCGTCGCTGCGACCCGCAAGTAAGTTGCACATTCGTCGGCCGCGTCAAGCGCCAGAACCGATACTCCATTGACCACCGCTCCACGATGTGGACAGGCCACCGTGTTGCGCATTCGAGCACAACACGCAGGAGCGGGTTGTTCATCCTTATGAACGGAAACCAGCCAAATGGGCAAAGCATTCGCCTCGCATGGCGACCTCGAAGATAAGGTCGTCTCGTTCGAGAAACTCTCAGACAACGCCTACGCCTACACTGCAGAAGGCGACCCGAACACCGGCGTCATCATTGGTGATGACGCTGTGATGGTCATCGATACGCAGGCGACTCCTGTAATGGCGCAAGACGTAATTCGCCGCATCCGCGAAGTCACCGATAAGCCTGTCAAGTACGTTTTGCTGTCGCACTATCATGCTGTTCGCGTGTTCGGCGCGTCGGCATACCAGGCTCAGGAAATTCTCGCGAGCCGCGACACGTATGACCTGATTGTCGAACGTGGTGAGCAGGACAAGGCCAGCGAAATCGGCCGTTTCCCTCGCCTTTTCCGTAACGCTGAATCGATTCCGCCCGGCCTCGTATGGCCGACGATGACGTTCAAAGGCGAAATGACCGTCAACCTGGGAAATCTGGAGGTGATGATTCTGCAAGTCGGTCGCGGTCATACCAAAGGTGACACCATCGCCTGGTTGCCGGAGCAGAAGATTCTCTTTGCTGGCGACCTGGTCGAATACCAGTCGACTCCTTACTGTGGCGACGCCTATTTCCGCGCGTGGCCAACGACGCTCGACGCACTGTCGAACTTCAAGGCAGAAAAAATGGTTCCGGGACGCGGACCGGCTCTTAAGAACGCCGCTGAAGTGCGTCAGGGTCTGGCTGGCACACGTGCTTTCCTCGCGGATTTGTATGGTGCGGTAAACCGCGGTGTCGCGGATGGCAAGGACCTTAAGACCATCTATCGCGAAGTCTATGACTTCATGAAACCGCGTTACAGCGACTGGGTCATCTTTGACCATTGCATGCCGTTCGACGTGTCACGCGCCTATGACGAAGCCACCGGCTTCGATGGGCCGAGAATCTGGACGGCAGAGCGCGACGTCGAGATGTGGAAGCAGCTGGAAGCATAAGCCAGTCGGGCGCGGGCAAATTGTTGAATGAGACCTTGCTTCATCCGGCTTAATGCAGAACATATATTTTGGAATGCTACCTAGTGCCATGAATATTCGAGTGAAAACTAACGGATTCGCGTTTGTCGAGTTCGTCTCATCCCGACCCATGGAGCTCGTCGAGCTCTTCGAGCACCTTGGTTTCCGCCTCCGCGGTAAATCGAGGAGTGACATGCTCCTGATGACGCAGGGCGCAGCCGCGTTCATCGTCAACGGGAATCCGAATGCGTTCGAGTCCCAGCATGGCGCGTCGGTACGGGCGATTGGCATCCGTGTCAACAACGCGCAGGCTGCGCACGAGCAGGCATTGGCCGGCGGTGCGGTTAGCGCCTTTACCGAAAAGGAAGGGGAATTTGTCCTCGACACTCCGACGATTCTCAGTATCGGAGATAGTCTCGTGTACTTCGTTGACACCGACTTCCGTGAAATCTTCTCGCTTCCGGTCGAAGCTCGAAACACACGGGAAGGTGACGCCAATATCCTGGCCGTCGACCATACGTCGAATATTGTCCACCCCAAGAACCTCGATTTGTGGGCCAACTTCTACCGCGACACGTTTGGTTTTGCGGAGAAGCAGTATCTCGAAGTCAAGGGTCACATGTCCGGAATGCGCTCGCGCTCAATGGTGAGTCCGTGCGGCCGCGTGTCAATTCCGGTGGCAGCTGCTGCCCATGACCAACCCGGTGTGCTCAACCAGAACGATGAATTCATCCGCGACTACGGTGGCGAAGGGATTCAACACATCGCGCTGCTGACGTCCGATATCGAAGAGACGATTCAAAAGCTCAGCGCTGCCGGCATCGAGTTCATGGTGGCGCCATCGCAGAACTATTACGACGGAATCGATGGGCGTCTTCCGGGGCACGGCCTTGACATCAAGCACCTAGCTGAGCGCGGCATCCTGGTCGACGGCAAGGGTCCGCAGAAGATTCTGCTCCAGCGTTTCACGAAGCGCCAGATTGGACCGGTCTTCTTCGAAATCATTGAACGCCGTGGAGAAGACGGATTTGGCGAAGGTAATTTCAAGGCGCTGTTCGAATCGCAGGAGAAGGACCAGCAACAGCGCGGCTCGCTCAATTGACCCCGCGACACGGGGGCGCAGCCCCTGCCACCTGCTGCGTTCCTCATGAGGCGGCGCAAAGAGCGTGTCCAATGTATCGCCTGTGAGACTTTTCTAACCGCCATGAACCCCACTCCCTGAGCGTGGTCACCGAGAGTCTTGAAGGAATGAAATCATGACAGAGCAGGACATCCGGGACCATCTCCTATCGCATTGCGCACACAAGCCTGTTTGTCATGTCTGTCGCTGCCTCCATTGCGTCCGTGGCGCACGGCTTGCTGGACTTCCATGCCGACACTGTGCGAAAACGGATTCCTGCCGGCTTGAACTCGCGGCAAACCGAGGACCGCTTCACACTGGCCGAGCTCGGTAAAGCCGCGGCGAAGATTGAAGGGGCATTCAATCTGCTCATGCATGACGTCGATGAGATGTGGGACTGGGCTGAAGCAGGAAAGGAGTTCTCAGTCGAGCAACGCGCGCGATATCGAACGGATGGCGCCATTATCTGTGACATGGCGCTCGCCGCTGCTGACGACTTGGTGCGCAATCTTGGTGGCAGTCTCATGCCTCTTGGCCCGGTGGAAAGATACTTCCGCGACATGCACAGTATGGCATCACACTTTCTGATGCAGGTGAATCCTTCTGCGGAGCTCTACGGACGCGTCTTGCTGGGCATGCCGCTGCCGCCTAATGCCCGAGTCTGAAGGTCGTGTCACAGCCCTTGCATGAGGTTCGCTTTGCAAGCTGACGGCGTCGCTGCCTGGGCATTTGGGCGGCGGGGCGAGCACAGACGTGGGCTGTAGCGGTAACAGATGAGCTGCCCCCAGAGATTGCTGCAGCGGGTCACGACCGGTGCATCATCCCTATTAAGCCGGAAAACATCGACCGATGGCTCAATCCAGACGCGTCTGACTTGGCGGCACAGTACGCGATACTTGATGACAGGGAGCGGCCGTATTACGAGCATCGACTTGCGGCATAGCGATTGGCCAGGCGAACATCGGTGGTGGCGGGGACGGCGGTGCGCGCATCGGTGGTCGTGGCCTTGGCGGCAGCGGCGTCGTGATTGTCGCGTACTGACTTACTGACGCACCCCGACGAACCAAAGCACCTGCTCCCTCTCAGGGAACTTTGCGTTTTAGCGCCAGGTCGCGAAACGCCTCACTTGCGTTAGACTGGCTTGAGCAACGGAAGGAGACCTGGATGATACGCAAGACGCTCAATGCTTCGCAGCTACAGCAGGAGGTCAACCGGCGAATCCATCGGCTACCGGAAATCGTCGAGGATGGCGTGAAGATTCGTGTGCCGCGGCCGCAACTGCAAGAGGCTGACAAGACAGGCTGCAACTGGACCATGACTCACTTCGGCAACGCGGTCGGCTTCGAGCGCGACATCGAGGGCGTGCTCAAGGCCGTGCGTGCGGAATACAACCTCAACACCGAAGTGAAAGACACCGGCAACCCGTTTGCAGATTAGCCGTAAAAACCTCCACGACACCGCTGTGCGCGGAGGTATGAGGTACTGAGGTACGCTTTGGCCGACACCGTTAAGTCGAGCGCTTCAGCGCTGGGCAGGCTCTCCGGGCTCGGGTGGCACCATCGCGTGCTCGCCAGCGAAGTTCTCCCTGCCGGGCGGCGAAGTCGACCGGATACGGCTTACGCCGTTCGACCTTTCGCTTTCAATGGGCTTGCGCACGCCGAAGTTGATGGAGAAATTATAAGCGTACTGGTTTTGCGAAGAGACCCGGTGTTGGAATGGCTCGTTTGAATATACCGCTTCACGTGCTTCATGAAGACCCAAAGGAAATTCAGCGCTATGGACTGCATAGTGTCGCTCCGTGTGTTTTTGCAGGTGCCGGAGCTTCTCAGGTGGTGCGGAGCCGAACATGCTCCGCTCGGCTTCGGCGTGCGCGTCGCACCGCATGTATCACGGCGCGGCGCACCTCAACCTGAGGGAAACGGTGGAACGCATCGAGGACTGCCTGGACGGGTGCCTCGCCAAACTCATAGTCAAGTCCAACTCGCTCAGACCATGAACGAATTCCGTATTCGCAGCTGCCGGTCATGCGGACATCGTCCAGCGTCACGGTGCCGACAAATCGTTTGTAACGCCTGACGAAATCCTCGACCGTCGACTCATAATCTCCGGGGTATGAGCGCTGCTGCGCGTTAGCTTTTCCTTTTCTTTGGATGCCGCGAAGAGCCATTTCTATGGTTTCAGCGTGATAATGCTCGCCATCGGCTGCGGCGATGAAGCCGCGATTAACCTTGACGTTATCGCCGCGGCCTTGGCTCGCCCAGGTCGCAGCGAAGAGCCTAATGTCACCGGCTGCTTCGAGCACGTGTGCGTCGAGGGTCATCATGCCGCCCGCGGTCGCGAGTCCTCGGGCGAAAACGCGGCGCCTCCAATCGGCGGGCACGCACAACAGGTGATGGTCTTCGTTTGCAGCCCAGCCCTTATATGCACCCCTGTAAGTGTCCCAGTTTCGGTCCAGTCTCACGGTGTAAGCGACCTCTGCCGCGCTGACGGCGAACGTCACCGTCATTGAGTGGCCACCTGCCGCACCGCGGCGGAACAATTTGCGTGCCGTGGCGCACACCGCATTCAACCTTCGTGCGGGCGGTCAGGCTGGCGGCAGTTCTCCGTATATCTGACCGCAATGGATTGCGACCGCGCTTGTTCACAGCGCCATTTGGCGCTTCGTTATCGAACGGGTTTGCTGGGGAACTGCTACGCATTTGACCTCCGGATTGGGTGTCAAATGAATAGCTAGCGGCAGTTATATCCTCAAATTTCTAAAATGAAGGAGGCTTGGCGGCCGGTACCGGGATACGACCGCCGACTGCTAAATGAGGAACGTCAAGCGACCACGAGGCAAATGGTGGTTGGATTATCAGTGCTGTCATACACCTTCGGCAACCTATGAACTCATAGCCGTGGCGACAGTTCTTATCCTTGCTCACGTAGTCGATACCCTGCATAGCAGACGAGAATTCCTCTCGGGACAATGACGTTCGGTAAAGCGCGCCATTCCCGGCAGGCTCATGGCGTCTGCCTCTCGCCTTTCGGGCCATGCCGGTGCGACGCGGAGACCGGCCGGCAATATTTCGACAGTGAAAAGGAACTCGACTTTGCCGGTTTGCTCATTATGAGTGTCAGTGTCTATCGAGTCTGGACTTCACGCGGCTGAAGGAACGCGAGGCACGCGCCAGCGAAGAGGGCTGCGGCGATGACGTATATGCCTGCGTTGGTGCTGTTCGTCACATCTTTCATCCAGCCGACGATGGTCGGACTGACGAAGCCGGCGAGGTTGCCCACCGAGTTAATTAGCCCGATGCCCGCAGCTGCTGCGCTTCCGCCAAGCATGGCGCTCGGCCACGCCCAGAAGACTGGCATTGTTGCGAGTACGCCCGCCGTTCCGAACGACAGGGCAATCATCGCAAGTTCAACATTCGAACCAAAGACCGTTGCAAGCAGGAGGCCCACGCTTGCCATGAGGGCGGCGGCCGCAAAATGCCAGCGGCGCTCGCGCAGCCTGTCTGCACTTCGCGCAATCAGAAGCATGGCGACAATCGCGCATGCGTAAGGAATGGCGGTCAGCATGCCAACATCGAGCACATCCTTCACTCCGGCAGCCTTGATGAGCGTCGGCAAATAGAAGCCCACGCCATAGAGACCCATCATGCAGCAGAAGTAGATGGCGGCCATGAACCACACGCGGCCGTTGCCGAGGACACTTCCTACCGTGGCGTGCAGCTTTCCAGCACCGTCCTGCGCAATCTTCTCCTCAAGAAGCTTCTTCTCGGGCTCCGTGAGCCACTTTGCGGTGCGAATCCCGTTCGGCAGATAGATGAGCGTGATGACGCCAAGAACGATGGAGGGGATGGCTTCCAGCAGGAAGAGCCACTGCCAGTTTGCAAGGCCATGCACGCCATTGAATGCCTGCATAATCCAGCCCGACAGCGGGCCGCCGATGACCCCTGCAACGGGGATGCCCATCATGAAAAGCGCATTGACACGACTACGGCGCTCGGCCGGATACCAGTAGGTCAGGTAGAGAACGATACCGGGGAAGAAGCCGGCTTCGGCGATGCCAAGCAAAAACCGCAATATATAAAATGAGGTTGGCGTTGACACGTAAAGCGTGGCGGACGAAATAACCGCCCATGTAATCATGATTCGGCTTATCCACAAGCGGGCGCCGAAGCGATGCATCAACACATTGCTGGGAACCTCGAAGAAGAAGTAACCGATAAAGAAGATGCCAGCACCAAGGCCATAGACTGTGTCGCTGAACTTCAGGTCGTTGAGCATCTGCAGTTTGGCGAAGCCAACGTTGACACGGTCCAGATACGCCGCCACGTAGCAGAGGAAGAGAAAGGGGAGAAGACGCCAGGTGACCTTGGAGTAAGCGAGGGATTCCAACTTGTCCAGGTCGATACTGGGATTCAGGATTGTAGCGTTCATTGTCTCTTAATGCTTTGGGAGTTATCTGCTCGCACCCTCAGGTCCTGCGAGGACCGCGATTGCCGGACGCGCATCCGGCAGCATACTGAAGGATTTGATTTCACGCTGTCTGTCTCGTGAAAGGTCAGTTGTCGAATCGCTGACGCAAGCGAGGAGCGAGCACATCCAGATACGACGCTTTGCCAGGGCGACACGACAGCTTGGGTGAGTGCCCGGGCGTCTTCGTCTTCTTCGATATCGTTGACGAAGGACTTGTCAATCTTTGGCGTGCTGATGAGAAACCGCTAATGTACGCAAGGTTGGAGTAACCGGTCCAGAAATCGTCTGGTGCGACCTTGATGCCCATACCTGAACCCGCCGCCAGTCCAGAGGTTGCGCGTTACAGCGACTCAACGGCTTCGAGTCGCGCTTGCGCTATCTGCGCAATCTGGCCCGGGCGTTGGCTGTGGTACGTGTCAAACAGCTGCGAGCATAGCTGGGCAAGTGAAGCAAGGTCCACTGCCTGGTCGGCGTGCTCGACTTCGCGCGCGTTGAGTACATCATCGAGAGCCGGAGCGAGACGGCGCAGTCGCACAAACGTGCCGGCACTTAGTTTCATACTAAATCTCCTGTGACCCGACGCTGCGGCGCACCGAGTCGACCATCGACAAGGCGAAACTCTGCTCTCTCCGTCAGCCTGGCTCGTTAAAAATGTCCGTTGTATGCAACGAGTTTCATGACGTATCTACCCGCAATGGGGATGGCAATGCGGGACCGCCATAGGTCGGAACCCGTAGTTAATCTTGACCGTTCAATACTAACCATGCGCTGACCGGCATATTACGATTCTGTTATCTACGCCTCCACGGTTGCTCCCGTGAGGACGTGCGTCGTTTTTCAGGATGACGTCATACGGGTCGACCGCACGACAAATAGCCGGCGTGACCAGTTACATGCGGGCACATCCGGAAAGAAAGAGGCACGTTCAAGACATAAATCGTAAAGCCAACAAACGGTTTGCCCATCCAGGGAAAACCGTTCTCTACCGGAGCCTCTGTTGCTGGCGCGCGATGCTTACCTATGCGAGCGGTAGTGCTGCTGAAACTGATGGTGAGGTTGGTAATGATGCCGCACAGGGGCGTGCCGTTCGTCGCGATGCATGTCAGCGAAAGACACCGCCGGGGCAGCGAATGCGGCTACGAGCAGAACAGCAAGAGCTTTCTTGAGAACGTGTTTCATGGAAATCCAGGTGGCAGTAAGGGCGTGTCGGACGAGCGATGCAATGCCACTGGCGACTGCGATGCGGGGATAGCTTAGCGCAGTACCCGCTCCATAAGCGCTGCATTTCTGAAAAGCAAAAGACGCAACAATCCCACGACTCAACCGGGAGCATGTTTACGAATCCGCAGTTTAGCGATGTTCCCGCAGCACGAGCGCAGCGCGAAAGGTTTACTTCCTGGTCGACGCCTTCCGGACGAATACGAAAGCATGGACGAAAACGGACGTACAAATGCCGCACGTAAGGCGCATACCGCCGCGGTGAGGAAGTCGCATCGCTCACTTTGCCGCCTCTCGCGCACGTTGTGCCTCTGTTGCACCTGAAGGTTTGACGTCGGCCGCGGCCTCCCACACCGCCTGACATGTTGCGGGAATCAACTGAAGCACATTCGCTTCGGGGGGGCGGCATAACAGATGACAACGCCAAGCAGCTCAGCGGTGATTGCCGACACTCACCAGCTCCCTTTGGGGGCGGTAAACACTAAAGCACCGTCGGCGTCGCGATTCACTGCATCCGTTGCAGGTTCAGCGGACGGACGACGGATGGCGCGCAAGCGCGGTCACCTTCATCGACATATATGGAAACAATGGTAGACCTGAGAGGATGGTGTGCAACTCGTCGTGCGAATCGACGTCGAAAACGCTGTAGTTCGCATACTCACCGACAACGCGATGTAGCTGCTGCCATTTGCCTTGCCGCTGGAGGTCTTGTGAGTAGGCCTTTTCTCGTGCCTTGATTTCATCGGCCTGAGCCACCGGCATATCGTGTGGCAGGTTTACATCCATTCTTACGAGATAAAGCATGTGTCTCTCATTTAAAAAAGGTGGGGTCTCTCAGGTCCATCAGCACAGTATTGGTATCGGTTGATGTGGTTAGTGCTAGATTGACTGTGCTCTCAGATATTTTTGTCGCGACGGTAGAAAGCGAGCTTTTCCTCGTCGATATGCAGGCCTAGGCCCGGTCCCTCTGGCAGATGCAGGTCGAAGTCCCGATATTGGGGGCGCGCAGTGACGATGTCGTCTTTCAACAAGAGCGGTCCGAACAACTCTGTGCCCCAGGCAAGTTGTGGGAGAGCAGCGAATCCGTGTGCCGAGGCAATCGACCCAATGCTGCCTTCAAGCATCGTGCCACCATACAAGGTCACGCCGGCGGCATCCGCAATGGCGGCTGTGCGCATCATTCCGTAGATTCCGCCGGACTTCGCAATCTTCAAAGCGAAGACGTCCGCACATGCACAGCGCACTAGTTCAAGAGCATCCTCGGGGCCTGTCACCGCTTCGTCTGCCATGATGGGTACGATGAAACGCGATGCAAGTCTGGCGAGCGCTCCGCGCTGCTCTCGCGGAGTGGGTTGCTCGATGAGGTCAATGCCAGCAGCCTCAAGCGCTTCGATTCCCAGCGCTGCATCGACCTCGTTCCAAGCCTGATTCACATCTACCGTGACTTTGGCGCGGTCGCCGAGCGCGGCTTTGATTTTCGATACGTGCGCTACGTCATCACGAACGCTACGCCGACCAATCTTCAGCTTGAAAGTATTGTGGCGACGTTCGGCGAGCAGCGTTTCTGCTTCATCGATGTCGCGTTGGGTATCGCCGCTTGCGAGCGTCCACAGGACCGGAAGCGTTTTGCGGACAGCGCCGCCAAGAAGCGTTGAAACCGGAACGCCCAGGCGCTTGCCCTGAGCGTCCAGCAAAGCCGTCTCAATTGCGCATTTGGCAAACCGGTTTCCCCGGGCAACCTTGTTCAGCTTGAGCATTGCGTCGTTGATGTTGGTCGCGTCTTGCCCAACAATTGCAGGTGCAAGATATGTATCGATGGTCAGCTTGATGCCTTCGGGGCTCTCGTCGCCGTACGACAGACCGCCAATCGTAGTCGCTTCGCCAAGACCCTCGATGCCATCGCCTGAGCGCAGACGGACGATTACCAAGGTTTGTTGCCGCATTGTCGCCATTGCTAGCTGATGCGCGCGAATGGTTGGGAGGTCAACCAGAATCGCTTCGACGGAGGTGATTTGGGCGTTCATACCTGGAATGTTGGAGTTGAG
The DNA here is from genome assembly GCF_046535245.1 of Paraburkholderia sp. SIMBA_030. NCBI lineage: Bacteria > Pseudomonadati > Pseudomonadota > Betaproteobacteria > Burkholderiales > Burkholderiaceae > Paraburkholderia > Paraburkholderia sp. SIMBA_030. The sequence continues at coordinate 139,359 of NZ_JAWRXB010000008.1, read as the reverse complement.
GGGTTGCTGAAGTATTGCGTGCCCAATAACCCCCTGTCCAACACCATCGACGTCTAGTGCCATACCTCCGGGGTATAGCAGATATCACCGCCCAAAATCATGACGAGGTGCATGGGGTATCCTTTCCTCCTCGTACAGCCGATAGATGAGTTCAAGCATTTCCCGAATGTCGCGCGACTCGTCGAGCGCACGCATGCTCATGATGATTGGGGAAACCAGAGTGGGGTCGTCCAGTTCCTTGTAACTCACGTCGTCTCGCTTCAGGCCGTACACACTACCCGGAACGACAGAAATTCCTTCCCCCGCTGCTACGAGGCCTAGCGCAATCTGCAACTCTCGTACTTCATATATCCGGCGAGGCTTGAGACCGCGGTCTTCGAATGCCGACAGCACCTGGTCTGCATAACTGGGGCGCGGCGCCTTAGGGAAAATAATCAAGGTCTCGTTGACCAGGTCGCTGAGAGCGAGGACGGGCTTGACCAGTGAGAGTGGATGGCCCTCCGGGAATGCAACAATCATCTTCTCCTCGCGAAGAATCACCCGACGGATGTTTGCGTCCTCGTGCCGAATGCGACCGAACCCGACATCAATCTGACCGTCCTTCAGCGCTCGAATCTGGTCCATCGTCGACATCTCATGGAGGCTGAGTTCGACTGTAGTGTTCTCATCGCGGAAGCGCCGGATGATTTTGGGCAGCATTCCGTACAACGTCGAGCCCACAAAACCGACAGAGAGGCTGCGCTCAATGTTGCCCACGCGCCGCGTCATGGATTCGAGTTCGGACGTCTGAGCCAGCAATTGGACGGCATGAGCATAGAAGAACTTACCCGTCTCGGTTAGCTTCAACGGGCGCGAGTCGCGCTGGAATAGCTGCACCTCAAGAATCTCTTCAAGCTGCTGTATCTGACGGCTCAAAGGCGGTTGGGCCATGTTCAGTCGCTGTGCCGCGCGCGTGAAATTGCGTTCTTCGGCTACGGCGACGAAATAGCGAAGATGCCGCAGTTCCATTTCGATACCTCGTGGATATAGGCCGATACTAAATCAGTGTTGGACGGGGCATTCCGGCGCCATTATTCTGCATTCACACTCTGTTTCAGCACCCCATTATACCTCTCAGGCATATTCACGCGGGCGCTAAACCAAGGGTTTACCCCACCAGAAAATAGAGATTCAGGAGCAGACATGAGCGTCAAAGTGTTCGATACGAAGGAAGTGCAGGACCTGCTGAAGGCTGCTGCTAACGTGGGTAGCCAGGACGGCAGTGCTCGCGCAAAGCTGATTGTCAATCGCCTTTTGGGCGACCTGTTCAAGGCCATCGACGACCTCGACATGACGCCCGACGAAATCTGGGCTGGCGTCCACTACTTCAACAAGCTCGGCCAGGACGGCGAAGCTGCGCTGCTTGCTGCTGGTCTCGGTCTGGAGAAATACCTCGACATCCGCATGGATGCGGAAGACAAGGCGGCTGAAATCACCGGCGGCACGCCGCGTACCATCGAAGGTCCGCTGTATGTCGCCGGTGCGCCGGTGCGCGATGGCGTATCGAAAATCGATATCAATCCGGACGAGGATGCCGGCCCACTGGTTATCCGCGGCACGGTAACCGGTCCAGATGGCAAGCCCGTTGCAGGAGCGGTGGTCGAATGCTGGCACGCCAACTCCAAGGGTTTCTACTCGCACTTCGACCCGACTGGCGCGCAGAGCGAGTTCAACCTTCGTGGCGCGGTCAGCACCGATGTCAATGGCAAGTACGAGTTCCGTACACTCATGCCGGTCGGCTACGGCTGTCCGCCGCATGGCGCGACCCAACAACTGTTGAACGTGCTCGCCCGCCATGGCAACCGCCCAGCGCATGTGCACTTCTTCGTCACCACCGACAAGTACCGCAAGCTGACGACGCAAATCAACATTGAGGGCGACCCGTTGATTTGGGACGACTTTGCCTACGCCACCCGCGAGGATTTGATTCCCCATGTGGTCGAAAAGACCGGCGGCACTGCGCTGGCAATGAAGGCTGATACGTATAAGGAAATCGAGTTCAACATCGAGTTGACTCCGCTGATTCAGGGCAAGGATAACCAGGTCGTCAATCGCCTGCGTGTATCTGCCACGGCGTAACCGGTCAACGCGGCTGCTACGTCGTACCACTGCTGCCGCTCAATCCTTCGCAAGAATCTTTCGACACCGATGCGCGTGCTTCATCGCCTGAAGCACGCGTAGGGAGAGCACTCATGTCCGCCGTTATCGACAAAGCCTCGCAACTTGATGAACTGCTGCACACCGCCGTTCAGGACGACAAGCAAAACGGTGTATTCCGTTGCCGCCGCGACATCTTCACGAACACTGATTTGTTCGAGCTCGAAATGAAGCACATTTTCGAGAGCAACTGGGTATATCTCGCGCATGAAAGCCAGATTCCCAACATCAACGACTACTACACCACCTGGATTGGCCGCCAGCCTGTGGTAGTCACCCGCGACAAGAGCGGCGAACTGCATGCGGTCATCAACGCCTGCGCGCACAAGGGCGCGATGCTGTGCCGTAAAAAGCACGGCAACAAAGGCACCTTCACCTGTCCGTTCCACGGCTGGAGCTTCGCCAACACCGGCAAGCTGCTGAAAGTGAAAGATGTGAAGACCACCGCATACCCGGTGCAATTCAATACCAACGGCTCGCATGACCTGAAAAAAGTCGCACTCTTCCAGAGCTATCGCGGCTTCCTGTTCGGCAGCCTCAACGCGGACGCGATTCCACTGGAGGACTACCTCGGCGAGACCAAGGTCATCATCGACCAAATCGTCGACCAGGCCCCGGACGGGCTGGAAGTGTTGCGCGGCAATTCATCGTACATCTACGACGGTAACTGGAAGATGCAGATGGAGAACGGCTGCGACGGCTACCACGTCAGCACCGTGCACTGGAACTACGCTGCGACGATGGACCGGCGCAAGGTCGAGGGCACCAAGGCCGTGGATGCGAACAGCTGGAGCAAGTCGGTAGCCGGAGTGTACGGGTTCGACCATGGCCACATCCTGCTGTGGACCAAGACGATGAACCCGGAAGTGCGACCGGTCTATCAATACCGCGATGAAATCAAGGAGCGTGTGGGCGAAGCGAAGGCGGATTTCATCGTGAACCAGACCCGAAATCTTTGTCTGTATCCGAACGTGTTCCTCATGGACCAGTTCAGCACCCAGATTCGCGTCGTACGTCCAATCAGCGTGGACAAGACCGAAGTCAGCATCTTCTGTTTCGCTCCGAAGGGCGAGAGCGCGGCCGACCGGGCTACCCGCATCCGCCAGTACGAAGACTTCTTTAACGTCTCGGGCATGGGCACCGCAGACGACCTCGAAGAGTTCCGCGCCTGCCAGGCTGGCTATGCCGGTACCACCGCGTTGTGGAACGACCTTTCGCGCGGGGCGACGTTGTGGGTCGAGGGTCCCGACGCAAACGCGAAAAGCATGGGTATGAAGCCGCTCATCTCAGGCGAGCGTAGCGAAGACGAAGGCCTGTTTGTGTGCCAGCACGAATACTGGGTGCACCGGATGCGCGACGCACTCAAAAAGGAACAAGGGGAGACCCTGGCATGAGCTTCGATTACCAGAAAATTTGCGACGTGCTGTTCCGCGAAGCGCGCCTGCTCGACGACCGTCAGTGGGACGACTGGCTTGCCTGCTATAGCGAGGACGTCACTTACTGGATGCCGGCGTGGGATGACGACGACCAGCTCACCGACGACCACGAAAGTCAAATTTCGCTGATGTATTACCCGGACCGTGGCGGCCTGGAAGACCGTGTGTTCCGCATCAAGACCGAACGCAGTGGTGCCTCGATGCCTGAACCGCGAACCAGCCACAACGTCACCAATGTGGAAGTGCTGGCCCAGCGCGAGAGCGAAGTGGACGTGCGCTACAACTTCAACACGCTCAGCCATCGTTACAAAACCACCGACCAGTTTTTCGGCACGATGTTCGTCACTCTGCGCAAAGTCAACGATGAACTGTTGATTTGCTACAAGCGCATCGTGTTGAAGGACGACTACATCCGCCAGGTGCTCGACGTTTATCACGTTTGAGCGCAAACATCTGCGGAAATGAGAAGTACAGGAGGCAAGATGTCCAGCTACAACATTGCACTGAATTTTGAAGACGGCGTGACCCGCTTCGTTACATGCAAGGCGGGCGAAAAGGTACTCGATGCCGCCTTTCGCGCAAAAATTAACCTGCCGATGGATTGCTCGGATGGCGTATGCGGTACCTGCAAGTGCCGCGCCGAGAGCGGAAGCTACGACCTGGGCGACGATTACATCGAAGATGCGCTGACCGAGGATGAGAAGGAAGGCGGTCTCGTACTCACCTGCCAGATGGTGCCAGAAAGCGATTGTGTCATTGCGGTGCCGGCATCTTCCACCGCATGCAAGACTGAGCAAAGCAAGTTCACCGCGACCGTATCAAAGGTCGAAGCGCACAACGATGCGGCCATCGTGCTCGAACTGGATGTGGAGGCGACCGCGCCGGTATTCCTGCCGGGCCAGTATGTCAACATTGACGTTCCTGGCAGCGGTCAGCACCGTTCATATTCTTTTTCGTCGGCGCCGGGCGAATTGAAAATCAGTTTTCTGATTAAGAAAATTCCTGGCGGCGTGATGAGCACCTGGCTCGAATCCGCGCAGGCAGGCAACAAGGTGGAGCTGACCGGACCGCTCGGCAGCTTCTATCTGCGCGCTGTTGAGCGGCCGTTGCTGTTCCTCGCTGGCGGCACAGGCCTGGCACCGTTCCTGTCGATGCTTGAAGTGCTGGTTCGTGCGAATTCGCAGCAAAAAGTTCATCTGATTTACGGCGTAACGCGTGACCTTGACCTCGTGCAGGTCGATGCAATCGACGCGTACGTGGCAAAGTTGCCGAATTTCGCCTACAGCACCGTCGTGGCCGACACGGATTCGACCCATCCCCGCAAGGGCTGGGTGACGCAGCACATGCCGGCGGAAGCCGTAAATGATGGTGACGTGGACGTGTACCTGTGCGGGCCGCCGCCGATGGTCGATGCAGTGCGTAAGCATTTCGACGACAACGGCGTGAAGCCCAACAGCTTCCACTACGAGAAGTTCACTCCTAACACAGCACCGGGAACAGCATGAACACGCAACGATTTGCTGGCAAGGTCATGGTGGTCACCGGCGCCGCGCAGGGCATCGGTCGCGCGGTCGCGCTTCGCGCAGCCGCCGAAGGCGGCAAGGTGCTGTTCGTCGACCGCGCCGACTTTGTCTCCGAGGTTGCCGCCGAAGCGAGCAGCGCGGACACGGCCGGCTTCGTCGCCGACCTCGAGACGTACAAAGGCGCGGCATCGGCGATGGCTTTTGCAGTGCGCGAGTTTGGCGGCATCGACATACTAATCAATGGTGTCGGTGGCGCGATTCGCATGCGTCCATTCGCTGAGTTCGAACCTGAGCAGATTGACGCGGAAATTCGCCGCTCTCTGATGCCTACGCTGTACGCCTGCCATGCTGTGTTGCCGCACCTGCTCAAGGGCGGCAGTGGAACCATCGTCAACGTCTCCTCGAATGCCACGCGCGGTATCCGCCGCGTACCGTATTCGGCGGCCAAGGGCGGTGTCAATGCGATTACGCAGTCACTGGCGATGGAGTACGCGGAGCACAACATCCGTGTGGTCGCCACCGCGCCGGGCGGGACCGATGTGCCTCCGCGACGCGTTCCTCGCAATAGCGCCGGCGACAGCGAGCAGGAGAAAGTCTGGATGGACGACGCAGTGAAGCAGGTCACTGAATCAACCTTTCTCAAGCGCTACGGCAGCATCGACGAACAGGTCGCTCCGATTCTGTTCCTCGCTTCGGACGAGGCCAGCTATATCACCGGCACCGTGTTGCCAGTAGCCGGTGGTGACACCGGCTGACCCACGAATTCTCGGGCCAACTGACTTATGAACTAGAGAAGAACGGCGGCATGGGCCTCGCCACATTGTGCATCGGCATGGTCCCAGCCGTCGAGCTTTCGTAGGAGACGCATCGCATGAACGAACGCGAAGCCATTATCCCTGCGGGAATGGAAGCTGGAAAAAAGGCTAAAAAAAATCCATAGACTTCTCGCGACCTCAAGCAGGCTCTCCCGCGATGCGAGGATTCAACGAACGCTGTTCGTGGGCAAGACGGACGAGGTCACTTCTCCCGCGATGCGGGGATTCGCCCTCGCGAAGTTGTGCCCATTAGTGTTCAATCTGGCTAAACCAGCTGGAATCTACCGACATCAGATTTGGGCGTCCTTTGAGTGACCGGAACGATGACACCTCACCGGTGCCGTCGCCTGACGCCCACGCATGGCGAGGTCACCTTCGCCACAGCACGAGTCGATGGCTCCGCCCTGCCCTGGCAAGGCTGGTCAGGTAGCTTTGGACGCCTCCAGGCCATGTACTAAAGCCTGGCAGCGAGCCGATGCGGCATTCAAGTTAGAATCGTCCTCAATTTCTTGGTGGAGAGATGCCGGGTTTTATGCCTGGATAGTAAGCGACATTTGGCGGCCGTCTTGACGATCAGAATTTGATCTCGAAGAGGCGTTCGTTGACGTCCTGGAGGTCAAAGGCAGCAGGATCGAAGCTACCGCCACACCAGTCGAGCAACAGCTGGTGTTCCTCATGAGCGGGATCGATGATCGCGTCGAGGAACTCGATGTAGCCGGGTACGCCGCCAGCATCTTCCGGCGGACAGGCATTGCGGCCGTCCAGGCAGATGGGTGAGTGCAGCTCAGGATCTGCCGGCAGGACCTTCTCGACCTTCACACGATGCTGCCAGTTGTCACCGAAGTCATAGATGTAGGTGAATGACTTCAGCGCACCGAGCGCACGGCCCAGGCTCACCCGTGCTTCGTTGAGCATCGGCGGGTCACTCGGGAAGTCCGGATCGGGCATCCCGTAGTTGGTGTCGCCGAACACGAATTCGTGCAGGTGGCCGCCATCCCAGCCCATCGCCCACAGCAGCACGACGTGCAGCTTCGGCAGCTTGATCGAGGCGGGGACCAGCACCCGTCTCCAGACCGCCGGCTTCAGATACTTCAGCTCGATGTGCAGCTGGTAGACCGGTATCTGTGAATTGACCGCGCGTAACGCGGGCTTGCGAGTCGATGCCATTGTCACGCAGCCTGCTGGACCGGCTGCTCCACCGGCGTCAAACGCCACAGCAGCAACTCGTCGATCCGGTTGATGGGATGCTCGGCGATGCGCTCGAACACCGTGCGCAGGTATGCGTACGGTTCGACGCCATTCAGGCGTGCCGTGCCGATCAGGCTGTAGATGACCGCCGCACTCTGTCCACCGCCGTCAGAACCGGCAAACAGGTAATTGCGCCGGCCGATCACGAGCGGCCTGATAGCCCGCTCCGCCGTATTGTTGTCGATCTCGATGCGCCCGTCTCAACACGGCACTTTATGTTACTGACTTTCGCGGGAATGACGTCAGGTTCATCTACTACCTGCTCTCCACCATCAATTTTAGACAGTTTGATACTGGCAGCGCTCAAGCATCTCTGAATCGGAACCTTGTTTACCCTTGAAGCAGGCAGGGCGTCGCAGACGCCCGCGTTGTCCCCTCCCAAGAAGCTCTATCTTTTTCTTTTAGGGAAGGAAGCCTCTTTAGTAGTAAAGAAGCTCTCTTTTCAAAACTCTAGCGAGCCGCATTTATATGGCCATACCGGCGGTTACCTCCGGTGCGGTGAAGTAACGGGAGCCGCGTGCCGGTTGAGCCTGAGCTTCTGCTTCGCCCGGACATTCCCTTCTCCTGCAGCAGGCCCGGAACGGGGGCCTCTTCGTTGAGGGCCGCACAACTGAGGCGGCCAACCAGGACATCATGGTTGGCAGGCTGCTGGCCGAGCACCAGTCCCGGAAAATCGAGCTTTTCCATGGCCTGCACGAGCAATTCAAAGGGAAGGCGCTTTTCGCCACGCTCCTTCCACCCGTGGCGGCTGTCCGGCGCGTGCCCAATCAGCTCGTCGATGACCTGGCCGCTGATGCCCGCGAGTTCGCCAAACGTCTGGAAGGTGTGGCGGAAACCGTGATACACGAGCGCGGGGTCGTGGATGCCGATGGGCGAGCGCAGGTAGGCGTTGAACCAGTTGCTGAACACTGCGCCGCGTTTGTCGTACTGGTCGGTCGAGAGGTCAGGAAAGAGCCATGCCGAACCGCCGGCCGGTCGGCGGGATTCGACATAGTCCAGCCAGCCGAGTCGCAGCAGGTTACGGTGGACCGGGACGTGGCGCATGACGCCGCGGCGCCTGGTACGGCTTTCACGCTTCGTGTCGTGCAGGTAGAAGCACCATACGCCATCACGCTGGACCACATCGGCGACCGTGAGCCGGCACACGTCCTCGACGCGTGCGCCCGTATGCAGCCCGACGAGCGGCGCCCAGTAGGCCGCATCGCCGCCACCCTTGTCCGGGCGGTGCCCACGCGTGCAAACGGGAGAGGCGAAGACCTGGTTCAACTGGTCAATTGCGAAAGCGGTGCGTACGGTCTTCCGGTTGGCCTCTACCACCTTCGCGTCAAATTTCATGCCGCTGAAGGGGTTGGTTGCCAGCTTCGTCAGCTTCTTGCGCATGGCAAGTCTGATGAGCGGCGACAGCAGCGACAGAATCGTGTTCACGCGGCCGTGCTCGACGTCGTCCTTCTCGAGGCAGAGCGCCTTGAAACTTTCAATGTGGTCGGGGGTCAAGACTAAGAGGGGCAGGTCGCCCACATGTGACCTGAAGCGCTGTATCTGCCTCATCACGTCGTCGACGGTTTTCCGCGCGGGCATCCGCTCCTCCTTCCAGCATTTCAGGGCGGCCTCCCACGTATCGTTTTCGTCGACCAGCGGAATCAGCTCGGGCGTCTCACTGACTTCGCCCTCGATGCGCCGCTGTTCTTCCTCAACGACAGCCAGTTGTGCTTCGGCAATGGCCTTCAGGAGCGTGACGAACTCCGTCGACGCAGCGGGCAGCCAGGCGCGCTCCCACGTCAGATGCTCCTCGACGGACTCGCGGACGTCCGATAAGTCCCCGGCCGCCCGGGCCCGGCGCAACTGGCGGCGCGCCTCCAGCAGCAGGCTTCGGTGTGCCTCATCGTCATGACCGTCGTCGTCACGGGCGTCCGGGTGGGGCGCCGCAAAGTAGGTCGGTCGCATCTCGTCGTCGCAGGTGAGGGCATGCACCTTGAGCGCTCCACCAGTCGGGGAATCTGCACGGCGGAAAGGCGCGTGGTGCCGGGCGGCTGCACGGTGGGGTGATAGGGATGGGGCTCATCGTCGACGGGGCGCAGGCCGTGCGGCAACCACGGCTCGCCGGCCGCTGTGGCGGCGTCGGCTTCGGCCCGTACCGGGGCGACGAGGCGTTCGAATTCGAGGGCAGCCATCGGCAGGCGGGTGATGGCCTCGCTGCGACACGGCGTTTACAGGCTCAACCAGACTTCAGTTTTCTCGAGAACGGCGTGCAGCCTGAGCGGCACCTTGCGCCGGAAGTAGAAGTGGGACGAACCGGCGCGGGTGGTCAGATAGGGGTGTTTCATCGGGTGCTCTCCACAGGAAGGTAACAGTGGCGTGTAGCACCCGGACTTCGCAAACCGGCGTCATCTAAAATTTAGATGCGTACTGCGCTATTTCTGGCGCATTACCGGTGTTCAAGAACAAAAAAGCCGCGGCTTCGTGAGAAGCCGCGGCTCTTTCTTGCAACTGGTGGCGAATCAGGGACTCGAACCCCGGACCTGCGGATTATGATTCCGTCGCTCTAACCAACTGAGCTAATTCGCCGAAAGAAGCGAGATTATGAGGATGGCGCCGGAGGCTGTCAACCCCCGGCGCTCAACTTTTTCAACCTGGCCGGTCCAGCAAGGTTTTTAGTCGCGGGCGTAGATGTCCGAGTCCTTGGTTTCCTTGACGAACAGCATGCCGATCACGAACGTGACTAAAGCAATCACAATCGGATACCACAGCCCCGAGTAGATGTTGCCCTTCGCCGCGACGATCGCGAACGCTGTGGCCGGCAGGAAGCCGCCGAACCAGCCATTGCCGATGTGATACGGCAGCGACATCGACGTGTAGCGGATGCGGGTCGGGAACATCTCCACCAGCATGGCAGCGATCGGCCCGTACACCATCGTCACGTAGATCACCAGGATCGTCAGGATCACCACGCTCATCGGCCAGTTGATCTGCGACGGATCGGCCTTCGGCGGATAACCGGCGGTCTTGAGCGTCGTGGCGATGGTCTTGTCGAACACCTTGCCCAGGTCTTTCGCGTCGGCGGCTTTGCCGTCGTACGTGTTGACCACGGTATCGCCGACCTTGATCTGCGCTATTGTCCCCGCCGGCGCCGCGACGTTCTCGTAGTTCAAGCCAGCTTTCGACAGCGCGCTCTTGGCGATGTCGCACGAGGTCGTGAACTTCGACGTGCCGACCGGGTTGAACTGGAACGAGCACTCGTCCGGATTCGCGATCACGACGATCGGCGACTTCACAGTGGCGGTTTCCAATGCCGGGTTCGTGTAGTGCGCGAGCGCCTTGAACAGCGGGAAGTACGTGCACGCGGCGATCAGCAGTCCGGCCATGATGATCGGCTTGCGGCCGATCCGGTCCGACAGCGAACCGAAGAACACGAAGAACGGTGTGCCGATCAACAGGGCGATGGCGATCAGGATGTTGGCGGTGGCGCCGTCGACCTTCAGCGTCTGCGTCAGGAAGAACAGCGTGTAGAACTGACCCGTGTACCAGACCACGGCCTGGCCGGCGGTCAGGCCGATCAGCGCGAGAATCACGACCTTCAGGTTCTTCCACTGACCGAATGCTTCGGACAGCGGCGCCTTCGAGGTCTTGCCTTCAGCCTTGATGCGCTCGAACACCGGCGATTCATGCAGTTGCAGCCGGATCCACACAGACACGGCGAGCAGGGCGATCGACGCGACGAACGGAATGCGCCAGCCCCAAGCCCCGAACGCGTCTTCGCCCATTGTCGTGCGCACGCCGAGAATCACCAGCAGCGACAGGAACAGGCCGAGCGTCGCGGTCGTCTGGATCCATGCGGTGTAGAAGCCGCGGCGTCCCGCGGGCGCATGTTCGGCCACGTACGTGGCGGCGCCGCCGTATTCGCCGCCGAGCGCAAGGCCTTGCAGCATCCGCATCGCGATGAAGATCACCGGCGATGCGATGCCGATTGCCGCGTAGCCCGGCAGGAAGCCGACCAGGAACGTCGACAGACCCATGATCACGATCGTGATGAGGAACGTGTACTTGCGGCCGACCATGTCGCCGAGGCGCCCGAACACGATCGCGCCGAACGGGCGCACCGCGAAGCCCGCAGCGAAGCTGAGCAGCGTGAAGATGAAGCCTGCGGTTGGGTTGACGCCGGAGAAGAAGCTCTTGCTGATAAAGGCCGCGAGCGAACCGGCCAGATAGAAGTCATACCACTCGAAAACCGTACCCAGCGACGATGCGAAGATCACCCGCTTCTCTTCTCGCGTCATGGGCTCGTGCGAGAGTTGCCCGCCAACGGTAGCCATATGTCGTCTCCAATATTGATATGTACACGCGTACACACGGTTCGCCGGCAAAGGCGTTCCCGTGGAACCGATTATTGGAGTGGAAACTTACGGCGTACTGACGTGGCGGGGTGAAATGAGGGGGCGGGATGAGGTGGGTGGGTTCGCGTAACGTCTGTCAATGCGAGGCTAAATATCTACAACGTTCGTCTAAATTTCCGTATTCGCGCGATTTCCGGTTTTTTCGGCGTTCGCGTGTTAGGGTAAGTCCCGTACTCGTTCGAGCACGCGTAAGCTGACGCGCACAAGCGTTCCGGCGAGCCGCGGCGAGGTTTGGTAGACGTTGTCGTCGATGGTCAATTCGCCGCCGTGCATCGTCGCAATCTCGCGGACGATCGCAAGCCCCAGGCCGCTACCGTCGCCTTCGCGGCCGAGAATCCGGTAAAAGCGCTCGATGACCCGCTCGCGCTCGGCCGCCGGAATGCCGATTCCGGTGTCTTCGACTTCCAGATGCACGAGCCGCGCCGGTACGTCACGACGTACCCGCACCGTGATCCGCCCGCCAGCCGGCGTGTAGCGGATCGCGTTGTCGATCAGGTTCGACAGCATCTCGCGCAGCATGACCGGATTGCCGTCTACTTCGACCGGCTCGTCGGGCGCTTCGTAGCCGAGGTCCATCTGCTTGGCGAGCGCGGCTTGAACCCAGTCGCGCACGGCGTTGCGCGCCACCTCGGTCAGCTCGACCGGCGCGAAAACCAGCCCCGACATGCGGTTCTCCGCGCGCGCCAACGCAAGCAGCTGCGTGACAAGGCGCGCCGCGTGTTCGGAGCTGGTGGCGATCTGTTCGAGCGAACGGTGGACTTCCTCGGAGGCGTCCTGGCGCAGTGCCAGCTCGGCCTGCGTGCGCAGGCCGGCAAGCGGCGTTTTCATCTGATGCGCGGCGTCGGCGATGAAGCGCTTTTGCAGCTCCATATTCTGTTCGAGGCGCGTTAGCAGATCGTTGAACGACGTGACCAGCGGCTCGATTTCCGGCGGCGCGCGGCGTGCTTCGAGCGGCGACAGGTCGTCAGGACGGCGCGCGCGGATATGCGCCTGCAGCGCGTGCAGCGGCGCGAGGCCGCGCGACAGGCCGAACCACACCAGCAGGATCGCCAGCGGCAAGATCACGAACTGCGGCAGGATCACGCCTTTGATGATGTCGTTGGCCAGCTGGCTGCGTTTGTCGAGCGTCTCGGCGACTTGCACCAGCACCGGCTGCGCGCCGGGCGTCTGCGGAAACTCGACGGTCGTGTAGGCGACGCGAATATCGTTGCCGCGCAGCACGTCGTCGCGAAATTCGACGAGGCCGGGCTGCGGCCGGTCTTCCTCGCGCGGCAGCGGCATGTCGCGCTCGCCGCCCACCAGTTCGCCGCGCGTGCCGAGCACCTGATAGAACACGCTGTCGACGTTGTCGGTGCGCAGAAAATCGCGGGTGGAGTCGGGCAGCGACAGCTCAGCCACGCCGTTGACCGGATGAATCTGGCGGGCGAGCACGTAGGCGTCGGTTTCGAGCGCGCGGTCGAACGGCCCATTGGCGATCGACTTGGCGACCAGATAGGTGACCGCGAGGCTCATCGGCCATAGCAACAGCAGCGGCGCCAGCATCCAGTCGAGAATCTCGCCGAACAGCGAGCGCGGGCGTGCCTGGGCGGCGGCTTCGGTCTCGTCGGGCGGGGCGAACGGGTTGGCGTAGCGCTCGTCGCGCGCCTCGTCGAGGTCCGCCGCGTGCGCCGTGGCGCGATCTGCGCGTGCGGACATGGGCGCCTTCTATTTGTAGTGGTGGCTCGCCGGCATCGCGCCGGACGGGGGCGAGGAGGGCGGCTCGGGGTCGGCCGCAGGCGTTGCAATCGTGTTTGCATTGGCCGGCAGCGTGGTTTTCTCAAGACAATATCCCAGCCCGCGCACGGTGATGATGCGTACGCCGCTCGGCTCGATTTTCTTGCGCAGCCTGTGTACGTAGACCTCGATCGCGTTATTGCTGACTTCTTCGCCCCATTCGCACAGATGGTCGACGAGCTGTTCCTTCGACACCAGCCTGCCGATCCGCTGCAGCAGCACTTCGAGCAACCCCAGTTCGCGCGCCGACAGGTCGATCACCTGCTCGTTGACATGGGCAATCCGGCCGACCTGATCGAACGACAGCGAACCATGCCGCACCACCGTCGGGCCACCGCCGGCGCCGCGCCGCGTCAACGCGCGCACGCGCGCTTCGAGTTCGTTCAGCGCGAAGGGTTTGGCCATGTAATCGTCGGCGCCGAGGTCGAGTCCTTTGACGCGTTCGTCGACGCTGTCGGCGGCCGTGAGGATCAGTACCGGCACGGTCGAATTGCGCGCGCGCAGGCGGCGCAGCACCTCGAGCCCGGACATGCGCGGCAGGCCGAGATCGAGAATCAGCAGGTCGAACGTTTGCATCGACAGGGCAGTATCCGCCTCGACGCCGCTCTTGACGTGATCGACGGCATAGGCCGATTGGCGGAGTGATCGAATCAGACCGTCCGCGAGTATGCTGTCGTCTTCGGCAATCAGAATTCGCATGATGCGCCAGCCTGGGCATTGCCGGCACCGTGGGGTGTCCCCCGGGCGCGCGGCGGTCTCCGAAAATTATTGTGGGTAGTTTGGGCGGCGCGACGGTAAAAATGCGCGTTCGCATGAGAATCGTGCTTGCCAAAACTACTGTTTTTTTATACAGTGTCTGGGTTTCGTGTGCTGTCCTTCAAACATGGGCTGCACATCTGCCTCAGACGCCGTTCATCATAGCAAAGGACGATTCATGGAAGAAAGCAAGAAAGGCTCGGCTGGACTGACTGCTGAAAAGAGCAAGGCACTTGCTGCCGCACTCGCGCAGATCGAAAAGCAGTTCGGCAAAGGGTCGGTCATGCGGCTCGGCGCAGGTGAGGTAGTCGAAGACATCCAGGTGGTTTCAACCGGATCGCTCGGCCTCGACATCGCCTTGGGCGTCGGCGGTTTGCCGCGTGGCCGTGTGGTCGAAATCTATGGCCCGGAATCGTCCGGTAAAACCACGCTGACGCTGCAAGTCATCGCCGAAATGCAGAAGCTTGGCGGCACGGCAGCGTTTATCGACGCGGAACACGCGCTGGACATCCAGTACGCGCGCAAGCTCGGCGTGAACGTGAACGACCTGTTGGTTTCGCAGCCGGACACCGGCGAACAGGCGCTCGAAATCGCCGACGCACTGGTGCGCTCGGGCTCGATCGACATGATCGTGATCGACTCGGTCGCGGCACTCGTGCCGAAGGCTGAAATCGAAGGCGAAATGGGCGACTCGCTGCCGGGTCTGCAAGCGCGTCTGATGTCGCAAGCGCTACGCAAGCTTACCGGCACGATCAAGCGCACGAACTGCCTCGTGATCTTCATCAACCAGATTCGCATGAAGATCGGCGTGATGTTCGGCAACCCGGAAACCACCACGGGCGGTAACGCGCTGAAGTTCTACGCATCGGTGCGTCTGGACATTCGCCGGATCGGTTCGATCAAGAAGAACGACGAAGTGATCGGCAACGAAACGCGCGTGAAGGTCGTCAAGAACAAGGTGTCGCCACCGTTCCGCGAAGCGATTTTCGACATTCTGTATGGCGAAGGTATTTCGCGTCAGGGCGAAATCATCGACCTCGGCGTGCAAGCGAAGATCGTCGACAAGGCCGGCGCCTGGTACAGCTACAGCGGTGAACGGATCGGTCAGGGTAAGGACAACGCGCGCGAATTCCTGCGCGAAAATCCGGACATCGCCCGTGAAATCGAAAACCGTATCCGTGAATCGCTGGGCGTGAATGCGATGGCCGAAGCGGTGACCGGCGCAGGCGTCGAAGTCGCGGACGAAGAAGAGTAACCGTCGCGTGATACGCAAGGGCCGGCCGTTGTCCAATGCTGGACGTCACGCGGGCGGCCCGCGTGACGTCGATCCGTTCGATCCGTTCGAGTCGTTTGACGCACATGATCGGGCGGCAGGCGGGAGCTTGCAGTCCGATTCTTCCGCGCAGTCCGCGGCGGACCCGTCCGAAACTACCTACACCCGTTCGCGCCGCGCACCAGGCGAAGCGAAATCGGATCGGGGCGATTCCAAAAAGTCCCAGCGTCCCGCCCGTTCTCTAAAAGGCCGCGCGCTCGGCTACTTGTCCCGGCGTGAATACAGCCGCGTCGAACTTGCGCGCAAGCTCAAGCCGTTTGTCGAAGAAACCGATTCGCTCGAAACCCTGCTCGACGCGCTTGAAGCCGAAAACTGGCTGTCCGATTCGCGTTTTGCGGAAAGCCTGATTCATCGGCGCTCGTCGCGGTTGGGCGCGAGCCGGATCGTTGGCGAGTTGAAGCAGCACGCAGTCGATCAGACTCTGGTCGAAGAAGCCAGCGCGCAATTGCGCGAAACCGAGCTGGCTCGTGCTCAAGCCGTTTGGCGAAAGAAATTCGGTCAGCTTCCCGAAACGGCCGCCGACCGGGCTAAACAGACGCGTTTTCTGGCGTCACGTGGTTTCTCCGGCGCGACGATCGGCAAAATTCTTAAAGGTATCGACGAGGAATGGAGCGGCGACTAGCTGCCTCGTCCCGCCGGGCGGCCTCGCGCATTCCGCCCTGTCTCAAATACCCAGTATGCTAAAATTCGTGGGTTTTCCAATCCGGCCTTTCCTTTCCGCATGCCGCTCTCCCCGCCAGTGTCCCGTCAGTTGCGCCACCGTCGCGCAATCAGAGCGGAAGCTTACGAGCGAGCCGATGGCCTGTGGGATGTGGAAGCGTGCTTGACCGACGAAAAGCCGCGCGATGTGGTGCTAGCGTCGGGCGTCCGGCCCAAGGGTCAGCCGATCCATGAACTCTGGCTTCGCATCACCATCGATCGCAAGCTCAATGTCGTCGACGCGCAAGCGTCGTCCGACTGGGTGCCCTATCCGGGTTTGTGCCAGGCCAGCAATCCCGCCTACCGTGCCCTCATCGGGCTCAATCTGTTCCACAATTTCCGTCGCGATGCTGCCCGTTTGCTGGCCGGCACGGTTGGCTGCGCGCATCTCACCGAGTTGTGCGCGCTCCTGCCGACCGCCGCGATCCAGGCTTTCGCCGGCGACGTGTGGAACGTCAATGAAGGCACGCCGGGTGGCACAGCGAGTTCAGGGACCGGGCAGGCCAAAAGCGCAGACAGCGCTGACGAGCATTCCAACGACAAACCGCCATTCCAACTGGGACGCTGCCACGCGCTGCGTTTCGACGGCGAGGCGGTGCAACAGTTTTATCCGCGCTGGTATGGCCACGCACCGCGTTCAGCGGATCGCGCGGCCGGGTCAAGCGACGGAGCGGCTCGCCAGGCAGGCAACGGCGGCGCGTCCGGCATGAACGACGGCAGCGCAAACGAAGTTCAATCCAACTCTCAGACTGAAGGGAATCACGCATGAAGATTCACGAGTACCAGGGTAAGGAAATCCTGCGGAAATTCGGCGTCGCGGTACCGCGCGGCAAGCCGGTCTTCTCGGTGGATGATGCGGTCAAGGCCGCGGAAGAGCTCGGCGGTCCGGTATGGGTCGTGAAGGCTCAGATCCACGCGGGTGGCCGTGGCAAGGGCGGCGGCGTGAAGGTCGCCAAGTCGCTGGAGCAGGTTCGTGAATACTCGAACCAGATCCTCGGCATGCAGCTCGTCACGCACCAGACCGGTCCGGAAGGCCAGAAGGTGAATCGTCTGCTGATCGAAGAAGGCGCTGACATCAAGAAGGAACTGTATGTCGGCCTGGTGATCGATCGCGTTTCGCAGAAGATCGTCGTGATGGCATCGAGCGAAGGCGGCATGGACGTCGAAGAAGTCGCGGAAAAGACGCCTGAGCTGATCCACAAGGTTGCTGTCGACCCGTCGACCGGTCTGAAGGACGCCGAAGCTGACGACCTCGCGAAGAAAATCGGCGTGCCCGACGCGTCGATCCCGCAAGCGCGCGCGATCCTGCAAGGTCTGTACAAGGCATTCTGGGAAACCGACGCATCGCTGGCCGAAATCAACCCGCTGATCCTGACCGGCGACGGCAAGGTCATCGCGTTGGACGCCAAGTTCAACTTCGATTCGAACGCACTGTTCCGTCACCCGGAAATCGTCGCGTATCGCGATCTGGACGAAGAAGATCCGGCTGAAGTCGAAGCGTCGAAGTTCGATCTCGCGTACATCTCGCTCGACGGTAATATCGGCTGCCTCGTGAACGGCGCTGGCCTCGCAATGGCGACGATGGACACCATCAAGCTCTTCGGCGGCGAACCGGCGAACTTCCTGGACGTGGGCGGTGGCGCGACGACCGAGAAGGTCACCGAAGCGTTCAAGCTGATGCTGAAGAACCCGAACCTGACGGCGATCCTGGTCAACATCTTCGGCGGCATCATGCGCTGCGACGTGATCGCGGAAGGCGTGATCGCCGCGTCGAAGGCGGTTCATCTGCAGGTGCCGCTCGTCGTGCGCATGAAGGGCACGAATGAAGACCTCGGCAAGAAGATGCTCGCTGAATCCGGCCTGCCGATCATCTCGGCGGACAGCATGGAAGAAGCTGCTCAGAAGGTCGTCGCGGCCGCTTCGGGCAAGGCGTAAGCCAGGTCCACGGCGTTTACCACCCAGGATTACGAATGGCGGCGCGTGAGCGACGCGGGCGAAGAATATTTCGTCCCTTGGCGCAACAGCGCGACGCCAAACGAACAGAGGTCAATACATGTCGATTCTGATTAACAAAGACACCAAGGTCATCACGCAGGGCATCACCGGCAAGACCGGTCAGTTCCACACGCGCGCCTGCCGTGAATATGCAAACGGCCGCGAGGCGTATGTCGCGGGTGTGAACCCGAAGAAGGCCGGCGAAGATTTCGAAGGCATTCCTATCTACGCAAGCGTCGCTGAAGCCAAGGCTGAAACGGGCGCGACCGTGTCGGTGATTTACGTGCCGCCGGCAGGCGCTGCGGCTGCGATCTGGGAAGCGGTCGAAGCCGACCTGGATCTGGCGATCTGTATCACGGAAGGCATTCCTGTCCGTGACATGATCGAGATCAAGGACCGTATGCGTCGCGAAAACCGCAAGACGCTGCTGCTCGGACCGAACTGCCCGGGCACGATCACGCCGGACGAACTGAAGATCGGCATTATGCCGGGTCACATCCACCGCAAGGGCCGCATCGGCGTCGTGTCGCGTTCGGGCACGCTGACGTACGAAGCAGTCGGCCAATTGACGGCGATCGGCCTCGGCCAATCGTCGGCAGTCGGTATCGGCGGCGACCCGATCAACGGTCTGAAGCACATCGACGTGATGAAGATGTTCAACGACGATCCGGAAACGGACGCCGTCATCATGATCGGCGAAATCGGCGGTCCGGATGAAGCGAACGCAGCGTACTGGATCAAGGAAAACATGAAGAAGCCGGTGGTTGGCTTCATCGCCGGCGTCACGGCGCCTCCGGGCAAGCGCATGGGCCACGCCGGCGCGCTGATCTCGGGCGGTGCGGATACGGCAGAAGCCAAGCTGGAAATCATGGACGCTTGCGGCATCAAGGTGACGAAGAACCCGTCGGAAATGGCGCGTCTTCTGAAGGCGATGCTGTAATTCGAAATTCGCGCGCTGTAGCGGCGCGTTTTTTGATATGCTTACGAAACACTTTCGTAAGCGTGCGGTCTTAAAAAGCGGGGGAGTTTTCGACTCTTCCGCTTTTTTATTGGCCGAGCGTTCAGCTTCCTTTTATCCCTCCGTTCATGCTCGAGTTCTTCGCCACGCTCCATTGGGGCGCCGTCATCCAGATCATCGTCATCGACATCCTGCTCGGCGGCGACAATGCCGTCGTGATCGCGCTTGCCTGCCGCAATCTGCCGCCTGCGCAGCGCACGAAGGGCGTGCTGTGGGGCACGGCCGGCGCCATTCTGCTGCGCGTCGCGCTGATCGCGTTCGCGGTCGCGCTGCTCGACGTGCCGCTGCTGAAATTCGCCGGTGGTCTGCTGTTGCTGTGGATCGGCGTGCGCCTGATGGCGCCCGCGCATGATATTCACGAGAACGTCAAGCCGGCCGACAAGCTGATATCGGCGATCAAGACAATCATTCTCGCGGACGCGGTAATGAGCCTCGACAACGTGATCGCGATCGCCGGCGCCGCCGAGGCAGCCGATCCGGGACATCGTCTCGCATTGGTGATTTTCGGGCTGGTGGTGAGCATTCCGCTGATCGTGTGGGGCAGTCAGTTGGTGCTGAAGCTGCTCGACCGCTTTCCGATCGTCATCACGCTCGGTGCCGCGCTGCTCGGCTGGATTGCGGGCGGTCTGATCATCAACGACCCGGCTGGCGACCGTTGGCCGATCCTCGATACGCCGGTTGCCGAGTACGGCATGAGCATCGCGTGCGCGGTGTTCGTCGTGCTGCTCGGCTACCTGCTCAAGCGCCGCAATGCGAAGCGCGCTGCGGCCTAGACCTCGAGCGGAACATTGCCGTGCTGGCGCAACGTTAGCCGTCCGGCCGACTGTGTAGGACGAGCGACGCTGGCTACGATGGAAGCGCCTGTCCCCGATTTGCGGGACAGGCGTTTTTCGTTTCAGGAGCCTGCCGATGATCGTTACTTTGCCGTATTCCTCTTATTCACAGTCCACGCTTTCGCCGCGCTCAACCTCCCGGCGAGCGCTGTGGGCCGCGCGGCTCGCACACGCCTGCCGCAGTGTCGGCTTCGGCTTTACGCTGATCGAGTTGATGATCGTGCTCGCGATCGTCGGAGTGATCGCCGCTTACGCGATTCCGGCGTATCAGGACCATCTGGCTCGCAGCCGTGTCGGCGAAGGCTTGTCGCTGGCCGCGTCCGCGCGCCTCGCGGTGGCCGAGAACGCCGCCAGCGGCAATGCGTTCGGCGGCGGTTACGCATCGCCGCCGGCCACCCGCAACGTCGAGTCGATTCACGTCGACGGCGACACCGGCCAGGTCACCGTCGCTTTCACGACGCGCGTGGCGCCGGCCGGTTCGAACACGCTCACGCTGGTGCCTTCGGTTCCCGACAACGTCGACGCGCCCACCGCGCGGATCGCGTTGAGCAAGGGTTCGGCGCAGCCTGGTGCGCTCGCGTGGGAATGTTTCACCGGCGGTAAGACGGCGTCTTCGTTGCCTGCGCCGGGTGCAGGTCCCGCGCCGGTCGATGCGCCGACGTTGCCGTCGAATCTTGCACCACCGGAGTGCCGCGCATGAGTCGCTATCTGAGTAGTAGCCGAACCTAAAAGGCTGATTTTCAGGATATTTCGGCGCACCCGGCGCACAGCGGAAGAATTTTTTTGTATAGTGCGCCGGTTGCTGACGCCTCCGGTTACTCAATGCCCACCCCATTTGCGCGCTACCTGTCTCTCATTCTGTTGGCTCTCGCGTTGGTGCTGCCTTATGCAGTTGTCGGCCACACATATCCGATTCCGACGTTTTATGCCGAATTCACGGCACTCGCGCTGTATCTGCTGACCGGCGCGGGCGTCGTACTGCTCGTGTGGAGCGCCAAGCCGCGCATGACGTTTGCGTCGCCGGTGGTCGCGCTGGTGCCGCTGTTTTTCGGGCTGGTGCTGGTCGCGCAATCGGTGTTGTTGCCGGTCACGCAGCCATCGATGAATTGGCTCGGTGGCGGTTATCTGCTCGCCGCGTTCATGGCCGTGCACGCCGGCTATGGCTTCACACGCGCAAAAATGACCGAAACCGCGTTGCGCTGGGCAGCTTGGGCGTTGATCGTCGGCGGCCTGTTTGCGGTGTTCTGCCAGGTCATCCAGCTGTTTCACCTCGAGGTGAGGGTATCGCCGCTCGTCGTTGCCTATAACGTGACCGTCGAGCGCCGGCCGTTCGGCAATATGGCGCAGGCGAACCACCTCGCCACCTATATCGCGTTCGCGATGGCGGGTGCGCTGTTCCTCGTGCAGACGCGGCAACTTGCCGTCGGCCTCTGGCTGCTGGTGTCCACGATCTTTGCTGTTGGCCTGGCGCTGACCGTGTCGCGCGGCCCCTGGCTGCAGATGGGTGTAATCGTGGTTGCGGGTCTCTGGATGGCGTTTGCGCAGACGCGCAATCAGCCGCTTCTACGCCGCAGTAACCGCGTATGGCTTATCCCGATTGCGCTGGCAGTGCTGTTCTTTGTCATCAATGCGTTGATCCGCTGGGCCAACGTGCACTATCACCTTGAACTCGGACAGTCCGCGGCCGACCGTTTCAAGGACGCCGGCCAGATCGCGCCGCGTCTCGCGCTGTGGAAGTACGGCTGGACGATGTTCAGGACGCATCCGCTATTGGGTGTCGGCTGGGGCGAGTTTCCGAGCTACCAGTACGAGTTTGTGAAGACGCTCGGCGGCGTCGAGATCGCCAATAATTCGCACGATATCTTTATCGATCTGCTCGCGAAAACCGGCCTGATCGGCTTTGCGATCGTGCTGTTCGGCCTGGTCGCCTGGCTGGTGCGCGTGGGGCGCGCGCCGCACACCGCCGCGCGCGTGTTCGGCATTGCGCTGATCGGCGTTCTGGTGATGCATGCGCTGGTCGAATATCCGCAGCAATACATGTTCTTTCTGCTGCCGGCGATGTTCGTGTTCGGTTTGCTGGAGACGCGCCCGCTGCGCCTCGTGCCTGGCCGCCTGTCGTTCGGCGTGTTCGCGGCGGTGGTGTTCGGCGGCGTGGCGGCGCTGTATCCGGTGTATCGCGATTACACGCGTGCCGAGGTGCTGTATTACGGCTCGCGTCCCGCCGAACAGTACCGTGCGGACCCGTCGTTCCTGTTCCAGGCGTGGGGCGAGTATGGTCTTGCGACGCTGCTGCCGATGAATTCGATGGACCTGCAACACAAGCTCGCGATGCACAAGCAGGCGATAGCGCTATTGCCGGGCGAAACGGTGCTGCGTCGCTATGCGGTGCTGCAGGCGTTGAGCGGCGATACCGCGGCGGCGTTCGACTCTGTCGCTCGCCTGAAGATTTTTGCCGAGGAATTGAAGGATTGGCCGTCGCAGTTGAGCTATCTGTACGAACTGTGCGACGAGCAGAAGACGCTGACCGGCTTCAAGGCGGAATTGGTGAAGCAGTATGGAATGCCGCCGAGCAACGTCAATCAGGACGAGGACAGCGACGAGGAATAAGTCGCGCTGTCGTTCCTGAGCTTCAGCGATGAAGTGGGGCGATGACGGTGGCCGTCATTAACCTGCCACCCAGTCCCCCGACTTGCCGCCGTGCTTCTCCAGCACTTTCACCTCGGTGATCGTCATGCCGCGATCCACCGCCTTGCACATGTCGTACACCGTCAGCAGCCCGACCTGCACGGCGGTCAGCGCTTCCATTTCCACGCCGGTGCGTCCGAGCGTCTCCACCTGGGCCGTGCAATGCACGCCGGGCAGCGTTTCATCGAGTTCGAAGTCCACTTTGACGCGCGTCAGCGCGAGCGGATGACAGAGCGGGATCAGATCGGCGGTGCGCTTTGCGCCCTGGATCGCGGCGATGCGCGCGATGCCGATCACGTCGCCCTTCCTGGCGTTGCCGTCGCGGATCAGCGCGAACGTCTCCGGCAGCATGCGAATCGAGCCGCGCGCGACAGCGATGCGCCTGGTCTCCTGCTTGCCGCCGACGTCCACCATATGCGCCTGGCCGGCGGCGTCGAAATGGGTGAGTTCAGGCATGGTTGGGCTCCTTCAGAGGGCGCCTATCATAGCAGCGTGGCGACGCCGATCGGCAGCCGGGGCTGAACTTGCCGCGTCGAGCGCGTCATCGGGCCGCACTTGGCGAGCCTGGCGTCGAAGTGGCCCGAATCGCCGCGGTGACTGATTACAATTGTCGTATGCCCGCTATCTTAGTCCGAGTGGCGGGCGTCGCCTTTCGACTCCGTCCTGCCGACCTCGCGATGCGTCCGAAACGGTTTCTTGCTGCGTTGTTATCCGTCGCGCTCGTGACGCAGCCGGGCGCGTTCGCGCAGTCCCGCGGCGCTTCGACCATCGGCATCGGCACACAGACTGAAGGGCCGCCGATGGAAATCGGTCCGCTGAACGCCTATGTTGAACCCATCGTGCCGCCGGAGATTGCGCAGGGCGTGTTCGGTGTCTACGGCGGCGCCCAGAGTCGCTTCTCTGGCAACGCCGGCGCAAACACCGGCTGGCGCGCGCCGATCGTCACCCAGCAACTGCCCGACCTCGGCAATGGCGGTGCGGGGTCGCTGACGCCGCAAGCCGAACGCAAGCTCGGCGAACGCGTGATGCGCGAGTTGCGCCGCGACCCCGACTATCTCGACGACTGGCTGGTGCGTGACTACCTGAACTCGGTCGCGACGAAGCTCGCCGCGGCCGCCAACGCGCAATATATCGGCGGCTATCGCCCGGAATTCGACCTCTTCGCGATCCGCGATTCACAGATCAATGCATTCTCGTTGCCGGGCGGCTTCGTCGGCGTGAACACGGGTTTGATCGTAACGACGCAGACCGAATCCGAACTCGCGTCCGTGCTCGGGCACGAGATGGGGCACGTCTTGCAGCGGCACATCTCGCGGATGATCACGACCGGCGAGCGCAGCGGCTATGCCGCGCTCGCCGGCCTGTTGTTCGGGATTCTGGCGGGCGTGATCGCGCACAGCGGTGATCTTGGCAGTGCGATCGCGATCGGCGGCCAGGCATATGCGGTCGACAACCAGTTGCGCTTCTCGCGTTCCGCCGAGCACGAAGCGGACCGCGTCGGTTTCCTGCTGCTGGTCGGCGCCGGCTACGACCCGTACGCGATGGCGACGTTTTTCAGCCGGCTCGACCGTGCCTCGATGAGCGACACGGGTGTGCCGGCGTACGCGCGCACGCATCCGCTGACTGGCGAACGGATCGCCGACATGGAGGACCGTGCGCGTCGCGCGCCGTACCGGCAACCGCACCAGGCGTCCGAATATGGTTTCGTGCGGGCGAGGGCACGCTTGCTTCAGGATCGCTCACGCGGCGAATATGCCGATGAGACTTCTCGGCTGCGTTCCGAGATCGAGGACCGGACGGCGCTGAATGTTGCCGCGAACTGGTACGGCATCGCGTATGGGCAGATGCTGCTCGAGCGTTATGACGACGCGGCGGCGTCGCTTGCTTCTTCTCGTGCCGTATTTGTTGCGGGCGAGCGCAGTGAAGGTGTGGCGGCGCGTAGTTCGCCGAGTCTGGACGTGCTGGCTGCCGATATTGCGCGCCGCGCCGGGCGCGATGACGAGGCGGCTCGCCTTGCCGAGCTCGCGCAGAAGCGGTGGCCGCAGTCTAACGCCGCGATCGACATGCATATCCGGACGTTGTTGACGATGCGGCGGTTTGCTGAGGCGCAGGCGTTGGCGTTGAAGGAAACGCGTGCTTATCCGGAGCAGCCGGCGTGGTGGTTATATCTCGCGCAGGCGAGTGCCGGCAATGGCGATGCGTTGACGCAGCATCGGGCGCTTGCCGAAAAGTTTGCCCTCGAAGGGGCTTGGCTTTCTGCCATCCGGCAACTGAAGGAAGCGCGCGATATCAAGACCATTGGATACTATGATCTCGCCACCGTCGACGCGCGATTACATGAGATGGAGAACCGCTATCGGGAGGAGCGGCTTGAAGAGAAGGGGTAAATGGTTTTTGCCAAAGGCAAAAAACTACTGCC
This sequence comes from Paraburkholderia sp. SIMBA_030, assembly GCF_046535245.1. Lineage (NCBI taxonomy): Bacteria > Pseudomonadati > Pseudomonadota > Betaproteobacteria > Burkholderiales > Burkholderiaceae > Paraburkholderia > Paraburkholderia sp. SIMBA_030. The sequence continues at coordinate 114,239 of NZ_JAWRXB010000008.1, read as the reverse complement.
CCACTGCTGGGCTAACAACAAACCCAAACCTTGCAGCAACGTCACTTCGCCGCACCGGCCGTAGCGGCAAAACAACCCCATTTCGCCAGAAAAAATCCCCGCTGACGGCATCGTCAGCCAACCTTGCATGATCAGAAAAAACTTCAAGATCGTGATCGTGCAAAACGGCAACTCTCGGCGGCACGGAGTCGTCAACAAACAGAATTCCACCGTCATCATCGACCAACACGGCCGAAGGCTCAAAAGCACCACCGGTTTGATCAGTCAAGGAAAGCACGCCGCCAGCGTCGGCGGATAACCTCACAACCCAGGGCGTATACCCCAACTCGACGTAAACCCTCTGCGGCCCATTCTGAAAAAACCACTGTCCACGTTCATCCGCCTCGTAATTCCGATTGATAAACGCGAGCAGCGCCGCATGCCGAATCGGCGTACCGGGCGCACCACTAGCCTGCGCGGCCTCATCCCTCATGCGCCAGTTGCCGCGCCGGTCGAGCAACAACCAACCCGTGCAACTCGGCACATTCGGCCATTTGGCCAAAGCCTGCCTGACAATGTCATCCATGATCGACGTGGCGCTCCAGGTAGCCGAACACGCGTCGCGACAGCCAGTCGATGCGGCCCGGGAACGGTCCGGTCATAAAGCCGGCGTGGCCGCCGTGCCTGGGTTGATCGAGTTCGACGGCCGCCGACACTTCATGCTGCGAAGGCAACGCCTCGCTCGGCAAGAACGGATCGTTGCGCGCGTTCAACACCAGCGTCGGTACCGCGATATGCGGCAACAATGGCCGCGTGGTCGCGCTGCGCCAGTAGTCGTCGGTATCGCGAAAGCCGTGCAGCGGCGCCGTTACCACGTTGTCGAACTCATACATCGTGCGGCTCGCGAGCATCGTGTCACGATCGAACAAACCCGGAAACTGGATGAGCTTCTGCTCGGCTTTCTGCTTGAGCGTCTTCAGGAAGCTGCGCGTATAGATCATGCCGAATCCCTGCGACAGCGCGCGTCCGCCGGCATGGACGTCGATCGGCGTCGACACCGCCGCGGCGGCCGAGATGACCGACGACGCGTCCTCGCGCCGCTCGCCGAGCCAACGCAGCAGCACATTGCCGCCGAGCGACACGCCCGCGGCCACGATCGGCCCGCGATGCGCGGCACGCAAGCGCCGCAGCACCCAGTCCACTTCGTTGCTGTCGGCAAGATGATAGAAACGCGGCAGCAGATTCAACGCTCCGCTGCAACTGCGAAAGTGCGGCACCACGCCGTGCCAGCCATATTCGCGCGCACCGGCCATCAGCGACAAAGCATAGTGCGATGCCGAACTGCCTTCGAGGCCATGAAACAGCACGAACAGTGGGGCTTCGTCGGCTGGCGCTTGCGCAGGGTCGAAGGCGCTCGACGGGCCAACGGACTGGCCATCGTGCACAACCCAATCGAAATCGATGAAGTCGCCGTCTGGCGTGTTCCAGCGCTCGCGCCGGAAAGTGACCGCCGGGCGGCGCGCGAACAATGACGGGACGATGGTTTGCGCATGCCGGTTCGGCAGCCAGAGCGGCGCGCGGTAGAGCAGATCGACAGTTGCCTCGACGGCAGCCGCGGCGCGGGCCGTGCCGGGAGAAGCGGATTTGTTGTCGTGCGTCGTCCCCCAATCCCGCAGAGGGACTGCCTTCGGGGCGGGAGACTTCCTGCGGGGCGTGCTCATACCAGCGTCGGAACAAAAACGTGAAGCTTCAACAAAAAGTCAATGCAACGCCCCTTGGCCATGCCGCATCTTCGCGGCGAACTGGCTCGCGGCCTCGTTCGGCATCGGGCTTGCGTGAATGTGCGCAATGCGCCACTCGCCGCGCTCATGGACCATCACATAAGTGGTGAACACCATTGTCGGCGTCGCGGACGGATTGGCCGGCCGGTGCGCTTCGGCAATTGCGTAGACGACGGTGCCGAGGCTGTCGTAGACGCGGATATCGAGCGGCTCGATCGACACCGGCGTGACTTCCAACTGGATCTGCAAGCCGGCGCGAATGCTGTCGAGGCCGTGCAGATGCGAGCCGTCGGCGCAGATGCAACTGACAAACTCCTCATCGATCCACAGACCCATCAAGCTGTCGATATTGACCTCGGCGACGGCCTGGTAGTAGGCGTTCAGAGTATCGGCGGCGGCTTCGAAGATATGGGCAAAACGTGGCATGGCTCGTCAGTCTCTTGTGCGCGGCGCGCGGTTGCGGGGCAGTCAGCGGGACAGTCCGGAGCACCGGACAATTACACCCAAGCGCGAGAATGCCCGTGCCGCAAGGCGCGAACATGACGCGACGCGCTCAGGTGCGTGCGGTGTTGCGTGCAGGTATCAGTTGGTTCAGCGTTGCGCGAGCAACATGCCGCGCAAATCGCCGAATACCTGCTCGGCGCTCAACTGCTTCAGGCAGTTCAGATGGCCAAGCGGACACTCGCGCTGAAAACAGGGGCTGCATTCGAGATGGAGCCATTGTACCTTCGCAAGCTCGGACAAGGGCGGCGTGTGGCGCGGATCGGTCGAGCCGTACACGGCCACGAGCGGCCGGCGCAGTGCGGCGGCCACGTGCATCAGGCCCGAATCGTTGGTGACGACCGCGTTGGCCCGCGAGATCAGCGCGCAAGCCTCGCCGAGCGCGGTCTGGCCGCACAGGTTGCGCACGTTCGGCGCCTTCTCGGCGATCGCCTGCGCCAGCGGCGCGTCTTTCGGCGAACCGAGCGCGACGATCTGCGTGTATGGGAACGACTGGCCGACCATCTGCGCAAGCGCCGCGAAACGCTCGGGCGGCCAGCGCTTGGCCGGGCCGTACTCGGCGCCGGGGCAGAACACCAGCAGCGGTACGCGCGTATCCAGATTGAAGCGCGCCGACACGCGCGACGCCTCGTTCAGGTCCGCGTCGAGCCGTGGCATCGGCAGATCGCCGGGGACTTTGGCGCCGGGCGCGTAGGCGAGGGCGGCGTAATGGCCGACCATTGGCGGGCGCTCGTCCTTGCGCGGATTCGCGTGGCGTACGTTCAGGAGGCCGTAGCGGCTTTCGCCGGTATAGCCGATACGCAGCGCAATGCCCGCCATCCACGGAATCAGCGCCGACTTCAACGAGTTCGGCAGCACGTAGGCCGCGTCGTAGCCGACGTCGCGCAAGTCGCTCGACAGTTGCCAGCGGCGCAGCATCTGCAGCTTGCCGTGCGCGAGATCGGTTGCGTAGACGTCGCGGACCTCGGGCATCCGTTCGAGCACGGGCGCGACCCACGAAGGCGCGACCGCGTCGATCACGATGCGCGGATGCAATTTCACGAGGCGCGCGAACAGCGGCTGCGCCATCAATGCGTCACCGATCCAGTTCGGTGCGATAACCAACGCGCGACGCATCAGAGTGAGTATCCGGTGTCGAAACGAAGCGCCGCGCGCGTTATGCGCGTGGCGTTCGGATGTGTAAAAGGGAATATGCCGCGAGTCGCGCGGCGCGGACCCGGCACAGCCGGACCCGCCGCGGCTGCGGCGTTGCTGCGACGCGCTCGCCCGATCACCTGCTGCAACGGCCAATACGGCCAATACGGCCAATACGGCAAGTCAAACGACAAACCGGGCAGCGGGCGAAGCCAACAGGGCCACGAGCAGCGGCGCAAGCGCTCAGCGTTCAGTGTTCAATGACCTCTGACCACTTCGCCGTCGCGCAGCTTGTAGCGCGTGCTGCAGTATGGGCAACGCGCTTCGCCGTGCGTGACATCGATAAAGACGCGCGGATGCGCGCTCCAGCGCGGCATGGCCGGATTCGGGCAGTACGCCGGCAGGTCTCTTGCCGACAGTTCGACCAGCGGCATTTCCTTGATTTCGCTCATGGGGACTTTCTCGTTGTATGCAGGGTGCGTGCGTTGCGCCGTTAAAAAGGCCGGCGCAGCGCGCGTTAGATCTTGGTCAGCCAGTGCGCGTACTTCTCGCTCCTGCCGTTCACGATATCGAAGAAGCCCGCTTGCAGCTTCTCGGTGATCGGGCCGCGTGCGCCCGAGCCTATCGTGCGGTTGTCGAGTTCGCGGATCGGCGTGACTTCGGCGGCGGTGCCGGTGAAGAACGCTTCGTCGCAAGTGTAGACCTCGTCGCGCGTGATGCGTTTTTCGATCACTTCGATGCCCGCGTCTTTCGCCAGCGTGATGATCGTGTCGCGCGTGATGCCGTCCAGGCACGACGACAGGTCCGGCGTGTACAGCTTGCCGTTGTTCACGAGGAAGAAGTTCTCGCCCGAGCCTTCCGACACGTAGCCGTCCACGTCGAGCAGCAGCGCTTCGTCGTAACCGTCGGCGGTGGCTTCCTGGTTGGCGAGGATCGAGTTCACGTACCAGCCCGACGCCTTGGCGCGGACCATCGACACGTTCACGTGATGGCGCGTGAACGACGAGGTCTTCACGCGAATGCCCTTCTTCAGGCCGTCTTCGCCGAGGTACGCACCCCACGGCCAGGCGGCGATCGCCACGTGGATCGTATTGCCCTTGGCCGACACACCGAGCTTTTCCGAGCCGACCCAGATGATCGGGCGCAGGTAGCAGGACTCGAGCTTGTTTTCGCGGACGACTTCGCGCTGTGCGGCGGCGAGCGTTTCGTGGTCGAACGGCACGTCCATCTGGAAGATCTTCGCCGAGTTCAGCAAGCGCTTGGTGTGTTCCTGCAGGCGGAAAATCGCGGTGCCGCCGTCGGCTGTCTTGTAAGCGCGCACGCCCTCGAAAACGCCCATGCCGTAATGCAGCGTGTGGGTGAGCACATGGATTTTGGCATCGCGCCACTCGATGAGCTTGCCATCCATCCAGATCTTGCCGTCGCGGTCGGCCATTGACATACGATTCTCCAGCGGGTGCGGTTGTGAGTGCCCCTAAACCTGTCGCTTCGCGCCAGGCTCCCCGAGGGGGCAATCCCCCAATCCCCCAAGGGGACTTCCTTCGGGGCGGAAAACCCGGGGGGCAGCCCGGCGTTTTCTTGTGAGGCGTAGCGAGGAGCGTCATTTTAGCGTCTTTTGCACACGGAACGGGCATTTGGCCGCATGCCGGGCGCTATAATTCGGCGCACGCATAATTCAAATCCGGATGCGCCAGCGGGTGCTTGACGACCTGGCGCCGACTTCCCTTCGTTGCGGCGCCCCGCGCCAACGCCTTTCGTCTCATGCTCGCTCGCCTGTCAGATACCGATCACCGTGCCTTCCGTGGGGGCGCGCGCGACTATTCGCCCACGCTGATGGCGATTTCCTCCTGGGGCCTGGTCACCGGCATTGCGATGAGCAAGTCTGTGCTCACGCTGCCGCAGGCGCTCGCCATGTCGCTGCTGTGCTATGCCGGCTCGTCGCAGCTGGCGGTGCTGCCGCTCCTCGCGGCCAAGCTGCCGGTGTGGACCGTGCTGCTCACGGCCGCGATGGTCAATACGCGTTTCGTGATCTTCAGCGCCGGTCTCGCGCCGCATTTCTCCTATCTGCCGATGTGGCGGCGCATCGTGCTCGGCTATTTCAACGGCGACGTGATCTATCTGCTGTTCCAGAAGAAAAGCTTCCAGACCGGTTACGTGCCGGGCAAGGAAGCGTATTTCTGGGGCATGGCGATCTGCAGCTGGCTGTCGTGGCAGGTGTCGTCGATCGCCGGCATTCTGCTGGCGAGCCTGATTCCGGACAACTGGGGTCTCGCGCTGGCGGGCACGCTGGCGCTGCTGCCGATCATGGTGTCGGCGATCGCGACGCGCTCCACGCTGGTCGCGGTCAGTATTGCCGGCGTGGTGTCGCTGCTCGCCCTCGATTTGCCGTACCGGCTCGCGCTGCCGCTGGCGGTGATCGCGGCGATCGTCGCGGGCAGCGCGGCCGATCTGATGGTCGAGCGCGCCGACTTGCGCCGCATCCGTAACAGCGCCGGAGATTCCCCATGACTTCCACGCAGATCTGGCTTGCCATTGTCGGCATGACTTTCGTCACCGCGGTGACACGCGCGATGTTTCTAATCGGCGGCGAGCGCACCGTGTTGCCGGAGCGCGTGCAAAGAATGCTGCGCTACGCGCCGGCTGCGGCGCTCGCCGCCGTCGTACTGCCCGACGTGCTGGCGACTCCCGACGGCCTTTCTTTTGGGCCGTCGAATCACGAGCTTTACGCGACGCTAGCCGGTCTTGCGTGGTTTTTGTGGCGCCGCACCATGCTGGGCACGATCGTCGTCGGGATGGTGGTGTTCACGCTCATGCGGCTATTCATGTAATACATGCAATTTCGCAGGTAAACGCGTGGGCCTGAAATGCTGCGATGCAGCGCGCATCGCGCATCCGTCAAATACGGGACATTCGCCCCGTCGCGGGTCAGAAGGCAGTGTGGATCGGTTAAAATGGGCGTTTTCGGGATAACCTCGCCGGTGCACGGCGCGAGAGCCGCGGCTCGTGCCGCCGGCCCCCGATTCAGCGGAGCCGCTGCCGTGCCGAAGCGCTGGAGTTCTGTTTTGCGCTGTCCGTCAGTGCGTTGCCCGCCACCGCCTTCTCATCAACTCGCACATACACGCCCATGAACAAGGTATTGCGTCTCTCCGATCTGATCGCCGAAGGCAAGCTATCCGGCAAACGCGTGTTTATCCGCGCCGATCTGAACGTGCCGCAGGACGATCAAGGCAACATCACCGAAGACACCCGTATCCGCGCCTCCGTGCCGGCTATCAAGGCCGCGCTGGACGCAGGCGCCGCCGTGATGGTCACCTCGCACCTGGGCCGCCCGACCGAGGGCGACTTCAAGCCGGAAGACTCGCTCGCGCCGGTCGCGAAGCGTCTGGCCGAGTTGCTCGGCCGCGACGTGCCGCTGGTCGCGAACTGGGTCGAAAACGGCGTGAACGTTGCGCCCGGTTCGGTTGTGCTGCTGGAAAACTGCCGCGTCAACAAGGGCGAAAAGAAGGATTCGGACGAGCTCGCGCAAAAAATGGCGAAGTTCTGCGACGTCTACGTGAACGACGCGTTCGGCACCGCGCACCGCGCCGAAGCGACCACGCACGGCATCGCCAGGTACGCGCCTATTGCTTGCGCCGGCCCGCTGCTGGCGGCTGAACTCGACGCGCTCGGCAATGCGCTCGGAGCGCCGAAGCGCCCGCTGGTGGCGATCGTCGCCGGGTCGAAGGTGTCCACCAAGCTGACCATCCTGAAGTCGCTGGCCGAGAAGGTCGATCAGCTGATCGTCGGCGGCGGCATCGCCAATACGTTCATGCTGGCCGCGGGGCTGAAGATCGGCAAGTCGCTTGCCGAAGCCGATCTGGTGAACGAAGCCAAAGCCATCATCGACGCAGCAAAAGCGCGCGGCGCCTCGGTGCCGATCCCGACCGACGTGGTCACGGCCAAAGAATTTTCGCCGACCGCCAAGGCCGAAGTGAAGGCCGTCGCCGACGTTCAAGACGACGATCTGATCCTCGACATCGGACCGGAAACCGCCAGGGTGCTCGCCGCACAACTGGAAAAAGCCGGCACGATCGTGTGGAACGGCCCGGTCGGCGTGTTCGAATTCGACCAGTTCGGCAACGGCACGAAGACGCTGGCTGACGCGATCGCCACATCGTCGGCGTTCTCGATTGCAGGCGGCGGCGATACGCTCGCGGCGATCGCCAAGTACGGCATCCACGACAAGGTCAGCTACATCTCGACGGGCGGCGGCGCCTTCCTCGAGTTCCTCGAAGGCAAGAAGCTGCCCGCCGTCGAAGTTCTGGAATCGCGGGCTTAACGTGGCGACGCGCTCCCCAACGGGCAAGTCTGCAAAAACGCGCGGCGGCAAGTCGCCGCGCAATACCGCAGCAGCTACGGCAGGGGAGCGCGCAGCGCGCTCCGCCGCCAGGCCGGCCGCTGTTAAATCTGTTACCGCTCAGCAAGAAGAATCCGGGTCGCCCCTCGCGCTCGCGGAGTTGACCACTGCCAACGAGGCAGCGGAATTGTCCAGCGGACAAGCCGCCCAATCGCAGACAGAACTCCACGACGAAGAAGTGGCGCTCGCATCCCCGCCAGCGCCCCCCGTGCTGGTGTCGAACACCGCTTCACCCCATAAAGCGACGCTGGTTTCAACCGGCGCGCAGCCCCCGGCAGCAACCTTCGGTGCGCAGCCTCCGCATCCGACTCGCAGCGCTCATTCCAGCGATCCTATCCAGACGAGGAGACTCATGCATCGCGCCACCAAGATTGTCGCTACCATCGGACCGGCTTCCAGCACGCCGGAAATCCTGCTGCAAATGATGCAGGCAGGACTGGACGTGGTGCGGCTCAATTTCTCGCACGGCACCGCCGACGACCACCGCCAGCGCGCCGAATTCGTGCGCGACGCGGCCCGTCAGGCAGGCCGCGAAGTCGCCATCATGGCCGACCTGCAAGGCCCGAAGATTCGGGTCGGCAAATTCGAAAACGGCAAGACCACGCTGATCGTGGGCAATCCATTCATCCTCGACGCCGACTGCGAACTCGGCAACGACGATCGCGTCGGCCTCGACTACAAGGACCTGCCGCGCGACCTGAAACCGGGCGACGTGCTGCTGCTCAACGACGGCCTGATCGTGCTGAACGTGGTCCGCGTGCTCGGCAGCGAGATTCACACGACCGTGAAGATCGGCGGGGAACTGTCGAACAACAAGGGCATCAACCGCCAGGGCGGTGGCCTGACGGCGCCGGCGCTGACGGCGAAAGACATGGAAGACATCCGCACCGCGATGTCGATCGGCGTGGATTTTGTCGCGGTATCGTTCCCGAAGAACGCCACCGACATGGAAATGGCCCGCCAGCTCGCGAATATCGCCGGCGCGCCGTACGGCATCAAGCCGAAGATGATCGCCAAGATCGAGCGCGCCGAAGCGATTCCGGCGCTGCAGGGCATTCTCGACGCGTCGGACGGGATCATGGTCGCGCGCGGCGATCTGGCCGTGGAAGTGGGCAATGCCGCCGTTCCCGCGCTGCAAAAGCGCATGATCCGGATGGCGCGCGAATCGAACAAGTTCGTGATCACCGCGACCCAGATGATGGAATCGATGATCCACGCGCCGGTGCCGACCCGCGCCGAAGTGTCGGACGTCGCCAACGCCGTGCTCGACGGCACGGACGCGGTGATGCTGTCGGCGGAATCGGCGGCGGGCAAGTATCCGGTGCAAACCATCGAAACGATGGCGGCGATCTGTTTCGAAGCCGAGAAGTCGGAAGAGTCGCAACTGGACAAGGATTTCCTCGACCGCACGTTCACCCGGATCGACCAGTCGATCGCGATGGGCGCGCTCTTCACGGCCTATCATCTGGGCGCGAAGGCGATCGTCGCGTTGACCGAATCCGGTTCGACCGCGCTGTGGATGTCGCGCCACTCGACCCACGTGCCGATTTTCGCGCTCACGCCGCGGGTCGGCAGCGAACGGGCCATGGCGCTGTACCGCAACGTGACCTCGCTGCACCTGGACACCAACACCGACCGCGACACCGCGTTGCAACAGGCGTTGGAAACCGTGGTCGGCAAGGGGTACGCGTCGCGCGGCGACATGGTGGTGCTGACGGTCGGCGAGCCGATGGGTCAGGCCGGCGGGACGAACACGCTGAAAATCGTACGGGTCGGTGAGCCGTATTGATTAGCCGGGAGACGGCTCGATCGGCACCGGCCTGATTGAGGGAAGCAGGCTGCAATGCCCCCGCGAGAGGCGGCGCACAGGCTCCAATCGCGCGTGAAGGAAACGTGCTTTAGGGAATGTGTGCACGGGTATGTGGCTTGCTTCACGATAAAATCGCCCAAAAGATGCCGACGGCACAGAATTCGTTTCAATCTAAGGAGTTACAGCATGCCTCTCGTATCAATGCGTCAACTGCTGGACCATGCTGCCGAAAACGGCTATGGCCTTCCGGCATTCAACGTGAACAACCTGGAGCAGGTGCAGGCGATCATGGCGGCGGCCGACAAGGTCAATGCGCCGGTCATCATGCAGGCATCGGCCGGCGCGCGTAAGTATGCGGGCGAGGCGTTCCTGCGCCACCTGATCGAAGCAGCGGTCGAGTCGTATCCGCACATTCCGGTCGTGATGCACCAGGATCACGGGCAGTCGCCGGCGGTCTGTATGGCGGCGATCCGCAGCGGCTTCACCAGCGTGATGATGGACGGTTCGCTCGAAACCGACGGCAAGACGGTTGCCTCGTACGAATACAACGTCGAAGTCTCGCGCAAGGTGGTCGAAGCGGCGCACTCGATCGGCGTCACGGTGGAAGCGGAACTGGGCGTGCTCGGTTCGCTGGAAACCATGAAGGGCGACAAGGAAGACGGCCACGGCGCGGAAGGCACGATGACCCGCGAGCAACTGCTGACCGATCCGGAGCAGGCTGCGGACTTCGTCAAGCTGACGCAATGCGATGCACTGGCGATCGCCATCGGCACGTCGCACGGCGCGTACAAATTCAGCAAGAAGCCGACGGGCGATATTCTGTCGATCCAGCGCATCAAGGAAATCCACCAGCGCATTCCGAACACCCATCTGGTGATGCACGGTTCGTCGTCGGTGCCGCAGGAGCTGCTCGCGGAAATCCGCGAATTCGGCGGTGACATGAAGGAAACCTACGGCGTGCCGGTCGAGGAAATTCAGGAAGGCATCAAGAACGGCGTGCGCAAGGTCAACATCGACACGGACCTGCGTCTGGCGATCACCGGTGCGATCCGCCGCTACATGGTGCAGAATCCGGGCAAGTTCGATCCGCGCGATTATCTTAAGCCGGCGCGCGAAGCCGCGATGAAGATCTGTATCGAGCGTTACACGCAATTCGGTTGCGAAGGCCAGGCCGGCAAGATCAAGCCGGTTTCGCTTGATAAAATCGCGGAGAAGTACAAGTCGGGCGACCTCGCGCAAGTTGTCCGCTAAATTGTCAACCAGGCTGTCAATACCCTAAGACCTGGCCGGACGGCCAGGTTGTCGTTAGATCGCCGTTCCCGCATCATCCGGGGAACGGCGTTTCCCTTTTGTTCCGGTCACACTTTTTGCCTCATTTTTAGCGAACCACGACGATGTCTACCCTCTACGAATCCACGCTCCGCTCGCTGCCGCTGCTCGGCCGCGGTAAAGTCCGCGACAACTATGCGGTGGGCAACGACCAGTTGCTGATCGTCACGACCGACCGTCTGTCGGCCTTCGACGTCATCATGGGCGAGCCGATTCCGAATAAGGGCCGCGTGCTGAACCAGATGGCCAACTTCTGGTTCGAGAAGCTCAAGCACATCGTGCCGAATCATCTGACGGGCGTGGCGCCGGAATCGGTGGTGGCGGCAGACGAAGTCGAGCAGGTACAAGGCCGCGCCGTGGTGGTGAAGCGCCTCGAGCCGATCCTCGTCGAAGCGGTGGTGCGCGGTTATCTGGCCGGCAGCGGCTGGAAAGACTATCAGGCAACGGGCGCGGTCTGCGGCGTGGAATTGCCGCCGGGGCTGCAAAACGCCCAAAAGCTGCCCGAGCCGATCTTCACGCCGGCAGCCAAGGCCGAAATGGGCCACCACGACGAAAACATCACGTACAACGAGATGGAACGCCGCATCGGCACCGAACTGTCGGCCACGATCCGCGACATCTCGATCAAGCTGTACAAGGAAGCCGCTGACTTCGCGGCCACGCGCGGCATCATCATCGCGGATACGAAGTTCGAATTCGGTCTCGACAATCACGGCCAGCTGTATCTGATGGACGAAGCGCTGACTGCCGATTCGTCGCGTTTCTGGCCCGCGGACAAGTACCAGGTCGGCACCAACCCGCCGTCGTTCGACAAGCAGTTCGTGCGCGACTGGCTGGAAACCCAGCCGTGGAAGAAAGAGCCGCCCGCACCGAAGCTGCCGGACGACGTCGTCACGAAGACGGGTAAGAAGTACCAGGAAGCGCTCGAACGCCTGACCGGGCAGAAGCTCGCTTAATCACGCGCAGCTGGTTAGATCCGCGCCGCGTGAGAGACAAGGAAGCCGTAAGATGAGTGAAGTCCAGACCGCCCATACACATAGCGCGCCCGTCGTCGGCGTGCTGATGGGGTCCAGTTCCGATTGGGAAGTGATGAAGAACGCCGTGGCGATTCTCCAGGAGTTCGGCGTGCCGTACGAAGCGAAGGTCGTGTCCGCGCACCGGATGCCCGACGAGATGTTTGCGTACGCCGAAAGCGCGCGTGAGCGCGGCATTCGCGCGATCATCGCGGGCGCGGGCGGCGCGGCGCATCTGCCGGGCATGCTGGCCGCCAAGACCACGGTGCCGGTGCTCGGCGTGCCGGTGGCGAGCAAGTATCTGAAGGGCGTCGATTCGTTGCATTCGATCGTGCAGATGCCTAAGGGCGTGCCGGTCGCGACATTTGCTATCGGCGAAGCGGGCGCGGCGAATGCGGCGCTGTTCGCGGTGTCGATCCTGAGCGGCACGAACGCCGGGTATGCGGAGAAACTGGCAGCGTTTCGCGTGCGCCAGAACGAAGCGGCCCACGCGATGGTGCTGCCGGCGCTGTAAGCGCGATAGCGGATTGCTTTTAGACGTCCCCATGTCTGACCCCCGGCCGGGCACGCGTGCACGAACGCATGTGCGCCCGGTCGCGACCGACCACTAAGATGAACCCAGACAACACACCGGTTTCACCGATTCTACCCGGCGCATGGCTTGGCATGGTCGGTGGCGGCCAGCTCGGCCGCATGTTCTGCTTTGCCGCCCAGGCGATGGGCTATCGCGTCGCCGTGCTCGACCCGGACGAAAACAGTCCGGCGGGCGCCGTCGCCGACCGCCATCTGCGCGCGGCGTATGACGACGAAACGTCGTTGACCGAACTCGCGCGGCTGTGCGCGGCGGTGTCGACCGAATTCGAGAACGTGCCGGCCGCGAGCCTCGACTTTCTCGCCAGGTCCACCTTCGTCAGCCCGGCCGGCCGTTGTGTCGCCGTGGCGCAGGACCGGATTGTGGAGAAGCGCTTTATCGCGTCGTCGGGCGTGACGGTGGCGCCGCACGTGGTGATCGAGTCGTCGGATGCGCTCGCCGCGCTCGAGGATGCGAAGCTCGAGGCCGTGCTGCCCGGCATCCTCAAAACCGCGCGCCTCGGCTACGACGGCAAGGGCCAGATTCGTGTGCGCAACGCCGAGGAAGTGCGCGAGGCGCATGCGTCGCTGGCGGGCGTGCCCTGCGTGCTGGAAAAGCGCTTGCCGCTGAAATTCGAAGTGTCCGCGCTGATCGCGCGCGCGTCGAGCGGCGCGTCGGCGGTTTATCCGCTCGCGCAGAATTCGCATCGCGACGGCGTGCTGTCGCACACCATCGTTCCCGCGCCGGATGCGAGCCCGACGCTGGTTGCCCAGGCGCAGCAAGCCGCACTGCAAATCGCTGACAAGCTGGGCTATGTCGGTGTGCTGTGCGTCGAGTTCTTCATTCTGGAAGACGGCTCGCTGGTGGCGAACGAAATGGCGCCGCGTCCGCACAATTCCGGCCATTACACCGTCGATGCCTGCGCGACCAGCCAGTTCGAACAGCAGGTGCGCGCGATGACCGGCATGCCGCTCGGCGACACGCGCCAGCATTCGCCGGCGGTGATGCTGAACATCCTCGGCGACGTCTGGTTCCCGGACGGTCCGAAGCGCGCGGCGGTCACCCCGCCGTGGCACGAAGTGGCGGCGATGCCGGCGGCGCGTCTGCATCTGTACGGCAAGGAAGAGGCGCGTTGTGGCCGCAAGATGGGTCACGTGAATTTCACTGCCGCGACGCTCGATGAAGCCCGCACCTCCGCACGCGATTGCGCGCGGCTCCTGCATATCCTGACGAGCTGACGCGAGCCTTATGCCGGATCGAACCAAACCCGCTGATAGGGCCGTGAGCGCCGCGCCCGTAAGCGCTGCGCAGATCGAGCACGCGGCGGCGTTGCTGGACGCGGGCGAACTGGTCGCGTTTCCGACCGAGACCGTCTACGGGCTGGGCGGCGATGCCGAGAGCCCGGACGCCGTCGCCCGCATTTACGCGGCGAAGGGGCGGCCGGCGAACCATCCGGTGATCGTGCATCTGGCGCCGCAGGGCGATCCGAACTATTGGGTCGAGCATTTGCCAGCGGAGGCGCAACGCCTCATCGACGCGTTCTGGCCGGGGCCGTTGACGTTGATTCTGAAGCGCGCCGCGAGGATTCCTGCGGCGGTGAGCGGCGGACAGGATTCGGTGGGGTTACGGTGCCCGTCGCATCCTGTTGCGCAGGCTTTGCTGGATGCGTTCAGTGCGTTGCGCGGCGGGCATGGTGGTGTGGCTGCGCCGTCGGCGAATCGCTTTGGCCATGTCAGTCCGACTACTGCGCAACATGTGCGGGATGAGTTTGGCGGGGCGATTCATGTGCTGGACGGCGGCGCGTCGGACGTCGGAATTGAATCGACGATTCTGGATTTATCGCGTGGATTTCCCGCATTGCTGCGGCCTGGGCATGTGACGCCGCAGGATATTGCCGATGTGCTCGGCGAGGCGCCACGGTTGGCGGATGGATCGGATGCGACTGCGCCGCGGGCTTCGGGGACGTTGAAAGCGCATTACGCGCCACGGACGCCGCTTGCGCTGCTGCCGTTCGAGGCGCTGGAGCCCTTGCTGGCGGCGCGCGAGCCGAACGAGCGCGTGGCGCTGGTGGCCCGCGTGTCGCGCGCCGGCCGCTGGGCCGATGCCGACGGTGTGCACTTCATGGCCGCGCCCGAAGATCCCCATGTGTACGCGCGTGAACTCTACAGTTTGCTGCGTGCACTCGACCGGGCGAACGTGACGCGCATCCTGATCGAGAAGCTGCCCGATACGATCGAATGGATCGCGGTGAACGACCGGCTCGGCCGGGCGGCGGCGGCGTTCGAAGCGCAGGGTTAGGGTTTCTCGCCCAGCCGGGCCTTTCACCACCACAAAGGTAACGGCGGCAGATCACCCGGATCCGCCGCTTCACTTCATTACTTGCCCAAACCCGTCGCCGCGATCTTTTGCTCGACGAACTGTGCGAACAAGGCGTGCAAGTGCGAGCTCGGGTGGACCAAGTCCGCGAACATGTAGGTCTGGTCAGCGCCGGCCACCGTGTAGGTCTGCGGTGAGCAGAACAGCGACGAGCCGAACTGGGCGCCGTACTGGGCCGGGGTCAGTCCGTTCGTTGCGCTCGGATTGGCGGTGGCGTACGCGGTTGCGTTGGCCTCCATCGACGCCAGGTTACACGCCGTGCCGGTGTTGGACACCGTGAAGCCGAGCGCCTGATAGTTCGGCAACTGCTGATCAATCCACGTGAACGCGTCGACCACGATGACCTTGCCTGTACCCACCAGGCCGAGGGTCGTCAGGTTCTGGACCAGCAGAGCGTTATACGCCGCGGTAATCCCCGTCAACAGTTGAGCCGCGCCAGGCGAGGCCGCGTTGGCTGCGACGCCTTGCGGCGTATTGCCGATGTCCGGCACCGTCGACACCACCACGTGGATCGCACCCGAGTTGACGATGGCCTGGATTTGCGCGGCGAGCTGCGTGGCGGCCGTCGCGATCTGGGGGTTGGCCAGCTGCTGCAGGTAGCCGGCGATGAACTCTACCTGGCCTGCCTGCGAGTTCGGCAGTTTGCCGGCCTGCACGAGCAGCGGGTATTGCGTCTGTAGCGCGGCACCGAGCGCCGTCAGATTAGCGGTGGTCGAGAACTGGAAGATGTCGTTCGCGCCGCCGTTCACCAGCACGAGCTGGTTCGAGTTGAAGCTCGTATGTGCGCTCAGGTAGTTTGCCACCTGGGTCACCACCGGTACCGTCGTAGCCGCCATGCTGTTCGGTGCCCAACCTTCGCCTTGGACGTTGACGACGTCCGAGCCGCCTTGCGCGTAGCCATACCCGCCCGTCGCGACCAGCGGTTTACCGAAGCCGCCCACGTACGCGGCCGTCAACGTGTCGCCGTAGTATTCGGCAACCTTCTGCGTCCACACTTCGCCCGGATTGGTCGTGAAGCGGCCGCCGCCGAAGCTCGCCTGAATCACCGGCGCATACGTGCCGACGTCCGACAAGCTGTCGCCGAACGACACAACCTGCAATTTGACGCCGCCTGCCGGCGTGCTACTGCTGCTGGAACTGTTGTCGCTGCCGCCGCAAGCCGCGAGCAGGGCAAACGCCGCGCTGGCCATGGCGACCTGCGTGACGCGCGTGAAATGACGCTTCTTCGATGTTGTTTGTTTCATGTTGACTACATCTCCTCGTATGTTTTGGCCCTTGCGCCATGTGTTGCAGGCAGCGCCCGCCGCGTCGGCGGCGTGGCGACAGCTTACAGAATCTTCTACGGTCTGCGCGATGTTCGACACGCGGCCGCATTGTTGTTTTCATTCACGCTGGCCGCGCCGCCCGATACCCCTGACCCGGCGGCGCGGCGCGCGTGATAGCCGGCAGCCCAGGCGGGCGGCGCAAACAGCGCACGCAATTTATTGCGCCAGCCGCGCACGCTCGCGAAATCGGCGGCCATCGACGAGTGATGCACGACATGCGCGGCCCACAGCCAGCGCACCCGGTGGCTGCAACGGTGAAACCCGTAATAGAGCAGATCCTGAGCGACGAACAGCACGACGAACGAGATCCAGCTCGCCTGCCACGTATAGACGCGGTAGTGATCGTAGAAAAACGCGTAGACAGGGATGATCGCGAGCCACGCGAGTTTGTCGGCGGCTTGCTGCATCAGGGCGAGCGCGGCGTTGCAGAGCGTGTCGCGCCAGCTATAGAGTTGCGCGCCCGGGCGCGTGCGCCGCAGGTGCCACGCCTCCCAGCCGATGCATGCGAGAAAGACTGGCGCCATGGCGAGCAGCAGCAATTCGGCATCGAATTGCATCGTGTCTTCCTCCGTGGTCCCTGAACGCTGCGCTTGCCGCGGCGAACGTTGTCGTTATCGTTTGATGGGGCCGCGCGTCCCCTTGGGAGACCGTAACCGGCGCACCGTTCGCGCGCCACGCATTGCGTTTTCCGCGCGCCTCAAACACTGCCCGACAGCGTACACGTTTGGACGCGTTGCCGCGCGCGGCTTCGCTAGAAGGAATCCTCAATGGGCTCCGCGCTTGTGCGGGTTTTTCCTGGGCTTGCCGCGCGGTTCCTCGACGGCGTCGGCAACCTTGGTGAAGCCCTGAGCCGGTCCCTGGTACACCCATTCGAGCAGCGCGTCGTGCGCGGCGCGCGCGGCTTCCGAATGCGGGTCGTTGATCAGGCTGACCACGACATAGCTGTTGCCGTCCGCCGACGCGACATAGCCCGCGATCGCCCGCACGTCGCGCAGCGTACCGGTCTTGATGTGCGCGTTGCCGCCCGCGCCCTGGTTGGCCAGGCGGTTGCGCATGGTGCCGTCGACGCCCGCAATCGGCAGCGACTCGACGAACACCTGCGCCACCGGGCTCGCATTGGCCCGCTGCAGCAGATCGGCAAGCGCGAGCGCGGTAATGTGCTCGTCGCGCGAGAGGCCCGAGCCGTTGTCGAGCGTCAGGTACTCCATGTTGATGGCGTCGCGGCTCAGAAATGCCTCGATCGCGCGCGCCGATTTGGTCGGCGTGGCGGGCGGCTTTTCTTCCGTCGCGCCGATCGTCAGGTACAGGTTGCGCGCCATCGTGTTGTTGCTGAACTTGTTGATGTCGCGAACGATGTCGGACAGCATCGGCCCCTGGTGCGTAGCGATCAGGCGCGCGCCGGCGGGCACCGGGCCTTCGTGGGTCGCGCCGCTGAAGGTGCCGCCGGTTTGCTGCCATAACGCGAGGAAGCCGCCCGCGAAGAACGTGGAGTGATCGAGCACGGCAACGTTGATCGTGCGCGGGCCGCAGCGCACCGGGTAGTCGCCGGTGAACGATGCCACCACCTTGCCGTCCGGCTGCGGCGTGACGCTCGGCGAGACGGCAGCCGCGTCGCCGCGGCACGGGCCGTTGACCGCGCGCATCTGATTGTCGATCTGCAACTGCGCGAGCGCGGGCAGCACGTCGATGGCGACGCTGCCGTCAGTCGACGGCGTCAGCGTGAACGACAGCGACTTGAACGCATATAGCAGCGGATCGGGGCCGACGTTGTACGGCGCGGTGGCATCGTCGTCGAAGGGCGGCAGGTCGCGCGTCGAGGTGTCGAAGTAGCGTTTGTCGAGCACCAGCGCGCCGTCAATGCCGGTGATGCCCGCCTTGTGGATCTTCTGCACGAGATCGATCAGTTCTTCGGGCACGAGCTTCGGATCGCCCGTGCCTTGAATGTACAGATTGCCGTGCAGCACGCCGTTGCCGTCGAGCGTGCCGTCAGAGTAGGCGCTCGTGCGCCAGCGATAGTCCGGACCGAGTATCGACAGGCCGGAGTAGGTGGTGACGAGCTTCATCGTCGAGGCGGGCATCATCGGCTTGCCGGCGTTCAGCGCGACGATCGGCGTGCGGTCGCCGACCTTTTCGACCACCACGCTGATCGACGACAAGGGCACGCGCGCGCGCTGCAAGCCGGCCATCACGGGCTGCGGCAAGACCGTGCTGACGTTGACGCTCGGATGCTTTGCCTTGACGCGAGCCTGCGCGGACAGCGGCAGCGCCGTGCCGCAGGCGAGTGCGGCGCAGGCGAGTAGCAACGCCGCCGTGCGCGGCACGAAGCGGCGGGGCGTGAGATCGGCAGTGGAACAGCGGAGCGGGCGCGGCGCTACATGGCGTGCAAGAGAAGTCAGGAAAGCGTGCTTCATGGACGGGCTGGAGGGGCGAAAAAGGAACGGGCGAAAAAGCCGGATTTCGGGGCGTAGGGCACGCGGCAATTGAAAGTGCGCTGATGCATCGCGTGACCTGTCCGGGCAGTGGTTTCGTCGTGCGCTCGCGAGTGTGGCATCGATCGATCGTGCGAACGCGGCGGCGCATTTACGCATCCCGCATACGCAGCGGAGCGAGCCCACGAATCCAGCTGCGCGACGCAAAGCGCCCATTGTAGAGACATGCCGCTGCGCTGCGGTGAAAAACGTCGCGCGACGCGCACGTCAGGGCCGGGCGCTAGAATGCGGCATCATCAAACGATTCAGGACCGTACTGCCATGCGCATATTGCTAGTCGAAGACGACCGGATGATCGCCGAGGGGGTGCGCAAGGCGCTGCGCGGCGAAGGCTTCGCGGTCGACTGGGTGGAAGACGGCGAAGCGGCGCTAAGCGCGGTGGCCGGTGAACCTTACGATCTGGTGCTGCTCGATCTCGGCCTGCCCAAACGCGACGGGCTCGACGTGCTGCGCACGCTGCGCGCGCGCGGCCACTCGCTGCCGGTGCTGATCGTCACCGCGCGCGACGCGGTCGCCGATCGCGTCAAGGGACTCGACGCCGGCGCCGATGATTATCTCGTCAAACCTTTCGATCTCGACGAACTCGGCGCTCGCATGCGCGCGTTGATTCGCCGGCAATCGGGCCGCAGCGATTCGACTATCCGCCACGGCAACCTGACGCTCGATCCCGCGTCGCACCAGGTCACGCTCGACGGCGCGCCGGTCGCATTGTCGGCACGTGAATTCGCGTTGCTCGAAGCGTTGATCGCGCGGCCGGGCGCCGTGCTCTCGAAGAGCCAGCTCGAAGAAAAAATATACGGCTGGGGTGAGGAAATCGGCAGCAATACCGTCGAGGTCTACATTCACGCGCTGCGCAAGAAACTCGGCGCGGATCTGATTCGCAACGTGCGCGGTCTCGGCTATATGATCGCGAAGGACGCCTGAGCCGATGAGTTCGATTCGCCGTCAATTGTTGTTCTGGCTGCTGGCGCTGGTGTTGCTCGGCGTCGGCATCGCGGGTTGGCTGATTTACCGGCAGGCGCTTGCCGAAGCCAACGAACTGTTCGATTACCAGTTGGAGCAGATCGCCGCGGCGCTGCCGTCGGAACCGTTCTCGCAAGTGCTCGGTTCGCGCGATACCGGCGACGAAGGTATCGTGCTGCAAATCTGGAATCGCAACGGCGTACTGATGTACTACTCGCGTCCGCGTGCGCCGCTCGCGCCGCGCGCCGAACTCGGCTTTTCCACCGAGCATACCGAACGTGGCGATTGGCGCGTGTACGGCGCGATCGTCGGCGATAACGTCGTGCAACTGGCGCAGCCGGTTTCCGTGCGCAACCGGCTGGCGGCGAATGTCGCGCTGCGTACCTTGTGGCCGTTGATCGTGCTGTTGCCGCTGATGGGCCTCGCGGTGTGGATGATCGTCGGGCGCGGACTCAGGCCGTTGCGGCGCGTGACCAGCGCGCTCGACGCGCGTCACCCCGAAGCGCTGGACCCGCTGCCCGATCGGGGTTTGCCGCTCGAAGTGCAGCCGCTCGTGCGGGCCTTGAACGGCCTGCTCCAGCGGCTCGCCACCGCACTCGACATTCAGAAAGCGTTCGTCGCCGATGCCGCGCACGAATTGCGCACACCGCTCGCCGCCGTGCAGATTCAATCGCAACTGGTGGCGCGCGCGAAAGACGACACCGCGCGCAGCGAAGCGCTCACCGATCTGCAAGCCGGTGTCACGCGCGCGACGCGTCTTGCCGAACAGTTGCTGGCGCTCGCGCGTTCGGAGCCGGACGGTCTCACCGTCAGCGACACGATCGATCTGCGCGCGCTGCTGCAGGAGTGCGTCGTGGCCTACGCGCCGCTTGCGCAGAATCGCGGCGTCGATCTCGGCATCGAGGCGAGCGAAGCGGCCACGGTGACCGGCGACGCTGAAGCGCTGCGCGTGATGTTTAACAACCTGGTGGACAACGCAACCAAGTACACGCCGCACGGCGGCCGCGTCGACGTCGCCCTGCATGTGGAAGACGGCCACCCGGTGGCGCGGATCGCCGACAGCGGGCCGGGCATCGAGCCGTCCGAGCGCGATCGCGTGTTCAATCGCTTCTATCGCGCCGGCGCAGGCGCGAACCGCGCGCGCACCGACGTGGCGGGCAGCGGCCTCGGCCTCGCGATCGTGCGCCGCATCGCCACCCAGCATCATGCGCAGGTGACGCTCGACGAATCGCCGGCGGGCGGATTGCAGGTCACCATCCGCTTCTGAACGCACAGCTTCCTGTAGGGAAAGCGACTTAAAACAGCCTTAAAAACCGGCTTAAAGCGATCCGGCGCTGCTTAAGACTCTTTTAAGCGATCCCACGTACGCTTCGAGACATTCAGAAGCCTCTTTCTCCCAGTCAGGAGTACACGATGAACGCGAAAACCTTGTCCCGCGGCGCGGTTGCCGTTGCTGTCGCCGTTGCGCTGTCCGCCGGTTATGTGGCCGGACATCGCGACGTCCCCGCGCCGCAGGTCATCACGCCGGCGCAAGCCGCGATGATGCCCGCCGAAGCCGCCGCGAAAACCGGCATTCCTGATTTCTCCGGGTTGGTCGAAACCTACGGCCCGGCGGTCGTCAACATCAGCGCGAAGCACGTAGTCAAGCAGGCCGCTTTGCGTGGCAACGGCGGCGGCAACGGCAACGGCGGCGGCAATCAGTTGCCGATCGATCCGAGCGACCCGTTCTACCAGTTCTACAAGCACTTCTTCGGCGGCATGCCGGGCATGCAAGGCGGCGACGGCGGCGATGCGCCGGACCAGCCGAGCGCGAGCCTGGGCTCGGGGTTCATCGTCAGCAATGACGGCTATATCCTCACCAACGCGCACGTGGTGGACGGCGCGAACGTCGTGACCGTGAAGCTGACCGACAAGCGCGAATTCCGCGCCAAGGTGGTCGGCGCCGACAAGCAGTCGGACGTCGCCGTATTGAAGATCGACGCGAGCAACCTGCCCACCGTGAAGATCGGCGACCCGCGTCAAAGCAAGGTCGGCCAGTGGGTGGTCGCGATCGGCTCGCCTTACGGTTTCGACAACACCGTGACCTCGGGCATCATCAGCGCGAAGTCGCGCTCGTTGCCTAACGAAAATTACACGCCGTTCATCCAGACCGACGTGCCGGTCAATCCGGGCAACTCGGGTGGCCCGCTGTTCAATCTGCAAGGCGAAGTGATCGGCATCAACTCGATGATCTACTCGCAGACCGGCGGTTTCCAGGGGCTTTCGTTCGCGATCCCGATCAATGAAGCGATCAAGGTCAAGGACGATATCGTCAAGACCGGCCACGTGAGCCGCGGACGTCTCGGCGTCGCGGTGCAGGGCATGAACCAGACGCTGGCCGATTCGTTCGGGATGCAGAAGCCGCAAGGCGCGCTCGTCAGCTCGGTCGATCCGGGCGGCCCGGCCGCCAAGGGCGGTTTGCAGCCGGGCGACGTGATCCTGTCGGTGAATGGCGAGCCGGTCGGCGATTCGTCGGATCTGCCGTCGCAGGTCGCCGGTCTCGCGCCGGGCAGCTCGGCGACCGTGCAGGTATGGCGCGACAAGGCCACCAAGGATCTGAAGGTGACCATCGGTTCGATGTCTGATGTAAAGGTGGCCTCGGACAAGGCCGATCAGCCGACGCAGTTGCAGGGCCGTCTCGGCGTGGCGGTGCGGCCGCTGACGCCGGAAGAGAAGAGCGGCGCGTCGGTGTCGCACGGTTTGCTGGTGCAGCAATCGGGCGGTGCGGCTGAAAGTGCCGGCATTCAGCCGGGCGACGTGATTCTGGCGGTCAACGGCCGGCCGGTGACGAGCGTCGATCAGTTGAAGCAGATGATCGCCGGCGCCGGTAACAGCATCGCGTTGCTGATCCAGCGCGACAATGCGCAGATTTTCGTGCCGGTCGACCTGGGCTGATTTTGCCTGACTATTGGCCTGGGTTTTGGCTTGGGGTCCTGGCTGATTCCCCGGCCGCCTCAGCCAGGGTTTGAAGTAACGCTTGCCGGTCTGTTGCACTTACTGCTGGCAGACCGGCTTTCTTTTACCGCTTCAGGCGCCATTGAGAATCGCGCTGAGCCCGGCGCGGCGCGGCGGAGCAGTGGTTTCCGCGAGAGGCAACCGGTTTTCTGGCACGCAGGTTGCGTCTGCATCTATCAGGGCCCGCCGAGGGCACGGGACGGCAAGAACCTTAAAAAGGAGCGAACCGATGAAAAACCAACGCATTCAGCACAGGGTCGTAGCCGCTGCGGTATGCGCGGCGCTCACGCTCGGTCTGGCGGGTGGCGCCTATGCGCAGCAGGCGAGCGAGGTGGTGGGCGGCACGACCACGGACGAAACCAGCGCCGGCAACGCCAACGGCGGCGGCCTGCCGCAAATTCAGCAGCAGGGCGACGTATCGTTCGTGTCGGGCGGCGTCGGTCTCGACGAATCGAAGGCGCTGCAGCAGGCGCAAAGCCAGTGGCCGCTGTCGTTGCAGTTTACGGGTCCCGGCTCCGACTTTCTCGCCGACGTCCACGTGCGGGTGGTCGATGCGCACGACGGCGAGGTGCTGAGCACCACGTCGCGAGGGCCTTACATGCTGGTCAAGCTGCGCCCGGGCCGCTACACCGTTCACGCGCAATACAAGGATCGCGATCAGACCAGGGCGGTGACAGTCCCGGCCAAGGGCAGCGCCCGGGCCGGGTTCTACTGGAATACCCAGTAATCGCCTGGCCTCCCTGATTTTTCGTCGGGCGGATCCGCCTCGCGACGTGCAGGAGGACTGCGCAATCGGCGGAGTTTGGCC
The DNA here is from genome assembly GCF_046535245.1 of Paraburkholderia sp. SIMBA_030. Classification (NCBI taxonomy): domain Bacteria; kingdom Pseudomonadati; phylum Pseudomonadota; class Betaproteobacteria; order Burkholderiales; family Burkholderiaceae; genus Paraburkholderia; species Paraburkholderia sp. SIMBA_030. The sequence goes on along the minus strand of NZ_JAWRXB010000008.1, from coordinate 90,770 downwards.
GATAATGAAGCCACGGGTGCGCCCCGTGGCTTTTTTGTTTACATGACCGTCCACCATCACGGAGCCGAGACATGAGCGATGCCTTGACACCTCACGGAAATCCCGGCCAGGGCGCCGGTGCAGGCTCGGGCGCGCACGCCATCGTCATTACCGGCAACCGCCACCGGGTCCGCGTGATTCACGGCGGCGTCACGGTGGCCGACACGCAAGCGGGCTTGACGCTCGCCGAAACCGGTCTGCCGGACGTGTTCTATTTTCCGCGCGCCGACGTGAACATGGCACGGCTCGAACGGTCCACGCATACCTCGCATTGCCCGTTCAAGGGCGATGCATCGTACTTCCATTTGCGCACCGAAGACGGCCGGATTGAAAACGCCGTGTGGAGCTATGAGACGCCGCTCGAAGCGGTGCAACAGATCAAAGGGTATCTCGCGTTTTACGCATCGCGCGTCGACCGCATCGATCAGACGTCCTGATCCCGCTGTCGCGCGTTCATCGGGGAGGTTGTCATGGAACTGAACGACGCGTTAAGGATTCCGCTCGCGCCGACCGACGTCTGGGGCGCGTTGCAGGACCTTGCTTTGTTGCGTGCCAGCCTCGACAACTGCGAGTCGTTCACGCGGCTCGGCCACGGCGAATATGCGCTGACAATGACCGTGCCGCTCGGGCCTTTGCGCGCGCGTTATGAAGCGCGCGCCCATGTCGCCGGCCAGGATTCCGGACCGGCGGATGCCCAGCGCCGCACCATCAACTTCAAAGCACGCGCCGAAGGCATCGGTTCGCTGCGCGGACAGATCGAAGTGAGGTTGCGCGCGGAAGATGCCGCACACGGCATCGGCAGGGAGCGCGGCACGCGGATCGATTACACGATCTGGGCGACGTCGTCCGGGCCGCTCGCCGAACTGCCCACGCGCCAACTCGAAAACGCGCTGCATCAGCTTGCCGATGACTTTTTCACCGAATTCGGCGCTGTCGTCAGGGCCAAACATGGGCAAGGGCCGAACCGCGCGCGCGGTTCTTCGGCGCGCCGTCAGCATGTCTTTTTACGGCCGATCAATCTCAGCGGCATCGCGCGGCGCCCGCGCCCGCCCGATCCTGGCCATACGCTGACCGGACGCGCCGCGAGTGCGTCGCACGGCGTCTCGCACGGTGTTTCGCATCGCCAGCCCAGTCCGCACGCGGTGCCGAACTGGGCGTGGGCGGCGATGATTTTTCTGGTCGCGCTGCTGTTGTATGTGGCGCGCTGGGTCAGCGAGCACTGACGGCACAGCTCGACTCGCCGGCGCGTTGCTGTCGCGTCGGCGCGACTACGAAATCTCGGTGATTCACTACGAAACGGTGTTGGCTGCGCGGAGCGCCGTGCGCTCTCATCCGCTTTCGCATGTCCTCAGACGCCCTCAGACTCCCTCACACGCCGCGAAACTCCCGCCGCCATGCGGAAGGCGAAGTGCGGAACGCGTCCGCGAAATGCTGCCGTAACGAGGCCGTCGAGCCAAAGCCCGCAATTCCCGCAATCGCTTCGACCGACTCGTCGGTGCTCTCCAGCAATTGCTGCGCGCGGGCGAGCCGTTGTGACAGCAGCCACGCACCGACGGTCGTGCCGGTGGCGAGCCGGAAGCGTCGCGTGAAGGTGCGGCGGCTCATCAATGCGCGCTCGGCGAGCGTGTCGAGCGTGTGGGGCGCGTCCAGATTCGTGCAGACCCAATCGAGCAGGCCTGATAGCCGGTCGCCGCGTACATTCGGCGGCACCGGCTGCTGGATGTATTGCGCCTGGCCACCCTGCCGATGCGGCGATACCACCAGACGGCGCGCCACATAGTTCGCCGCCTGCGCGCCGCACATCTTGCGCAGCACGTGCAGACAGCAGTCGAGGCCGGCGGCGGTGCCCGCCGACGTCAGCACGTTGCCGTCGTCGACGTAGAGCACGTCGGGGTCGAGGCGCACGCGCGGATAGCGGCGCGCGAAATCGTCGGCCCAGGCCCAGTGGGTGGTCGCCGGCCGGTCGTCGAGGATGCCGGCGGCGGCCAGCACGAACGCGCCCAGACACAGGCCGACCAGCCACGCGCCGCGTGCATGTGCGGCGCGCAATGCGTCGAGCAGGGCCGCGGGCGGCGCTTCGTCGGGATCGCGCCAGCTCGGCACGATGATCGTCTGTGCGTCGGCGAGCGCTTCGAGCCCGTGCGTGACGGCAATCGAGAAGCCGGCGGTGGTGCTCAGCGCGCCCGCCTCGGCGGCGCAGACGCGAAAGTCGAACACGGGCACGTCGCCGCCGCTGCGGTCCTCGCCGAAGACGACGCAGGGCACCGAAAGATGGAACGGGCTGATGTGGTCGAACGCGACGACCGCGACGATATGGCGAGGCGCGGCGGCCGCCTCGGCTGAAGAAGAGATCGGTGTCGTCATCTGCCGCCCCATGAAATTCAATGATGGCCCGATTCTAGCGAATCTTGTCATTCGGGTCACTGTCGGGAAAGCGGTCGCAAGCGAACAATGCAGTCATCGCCGCTGCTTCCGAAGCGCCCATCCCGGGCCACGCAGCGCGAGCCGTATCTGACAGGAGTCTTGCCATGACCACACCACGCCGCGCGCTGATCGTCATCGACGTGCAGAACGAATACGTGACGGGCGATCTGCCGATCGAATACCCGGATGTGCAAACCTCGCTTGCCAACATCGGCCGCGCGATGGATGCGGCGCGCGCCGCGGGCGTGCCGGTGGTGGTCGTGCAAAACTTCGCGCCGGCCACCTCGCCGCTGTTCGCGCGCGGCAGCGCGGGCGCGGAACTGCATCCGGTGGTGGGCTCGCGCGCACGCGATCACTATATGGAGAAGTCGCTGCCGAGCGCCTTCACCGAGACCGATCTGGCCGACTGGCTCGCCGCGCAACAGATCGACACGCTGACGGTAGTGGGCTACATGACGCACAACTGCGACGCCTCGACGATCAATCACGCATTGCACTCGGGACTTGCGGTCGAATTCCTGCATGACGCGGCGGGCACGGTCCCGTACGAAAACAGTGCGGGCTTTGCGAGCGCGCAGGACATTCATCGGGTATTCAGCGTCGTGCTGCAGTCGCGCTTCGCGCCGGTGGCGAGTACCGCGCAATGGATTGCGGCAGTGAAGGACGGGGTGCCGCTCGAACGCGGCAGCATCTACGCGTCGAACCAGAAAGCGCGTGCCAGCCAGGCTGCGGCTTGAAGCGCTAACGCAGCGGTGACGCCGCATGGCCCTTGCGCAGCGCCGGGCTCAACCGCAACGCATCGACCATCCCTTCGACCATCTGTTCTGCGTGCGTGCCGAAATCGGTTGCATCCGGCAGGAACAGCATGTCGCGCAGCGAACCGCTGACGAACGCATGCACCATCGCCGCCGCCAGCTTCGTGTCGAGATCGGCCGGCATTTGCCCTTTGGAGATTGCGTTGCGCAGGCCGCCTTCGATCTTAACGAGCCCTTCGCGCATGTTGGTCTGATAGCGGACCATCACCGGGCCCATCTCTTCGACGAACTCGCACTTCAGAAACAGGATGTCGAACACGCGCCGGCGGCGCGGATCGTTGGCGGTGTCGCGCAGGCAGACAATGCAGATTTCCATCAGGCGCCCGAGCGGATCGGGCTCGTTGGGGTCTTGCGAGGCGGCTTTGAGTTCGTCTAGCGGCAGCAGCACGCGGTCGAACATCTCGGTGAACAGGTCGCTCTTATGCGCGAAATGCCAGTAGATCGCGCCGCGCGTGACGCCGGCCGCCTGCGCGATGTCGGCGAGCGACGTGCGCGATACGCCCTTCTCGAAGAACACCCGTTCGGCTGCGTCGAGAATGCTGTTGCGCGTCTCCTGCGCCTCTTCTTTGGTTCTTCTGACCATATTGGTGTGATCTATCTCGATTGTGGGGTTTTCCCGAGCGTTTTTAAGTACGCCCGATGACAATCTATCTACGGTTAAGCGATTTACGAAGCGATCTTGCGGGTCCCCGCCCGTAAGGGATGTAAACGCACTTTTACATGCATTCGTGAATGTATATATAATAGCATCCCACGATCGGATAGCCCAAGCCGGGGTGACCGGTTAATATCCGTCACTGTTGCCTTTCAAAACGGTATCGCGCCGTGCCCGGACGGGCGGCTCGTGCGGCATTTCCCCGGCATCGCGTTTCGCTCAGGCTGCCCCTGCAGGTTCGGTTTGCATCGGTGGGTTTCCGGTCAAGCGTCGCAAGACGCATGTGTGCGCTGTTGTCCCCCCGGGGTAGGGATGCGCGCACTTTTTCATTCCCAGTCATTGACAGAGGTCGCTCCATGCGCGTCGAACGGGTTCCATTCCGCTTAATCAGTGCCGCGACGGCTGCCGTATTGCTGGCAGCGTGCGGACCCAAACAATCGGCCCCGCCGCAACAAACCCCCGAGGTTGCCATCGTCACGGTCCAGCCGACTGCTGTGCCGGTCACCACCGAATTGCCGGGCCGTACCAACGCGTTCCTGGTGGCGCAGGTGCGTGCGCGGGTCGACGGCATCGTGCTGCGCCGCGAATTTACCGAAGGCAGCCAGGTCAAGGCCGGCCAGCGTCTGTACAAGATCGATCCGGCGCCTTATATCGCGACGCTGAACAGCGCCAAGGCAACGCTTGCCAAGGCTCAGGCGAATCTCGCCACGACCACCGCGCAGGCAAACCGCTACAAGGTGCTGGTGGCGGCCAACGCGGTCAGCAAGCAGGATTACGACAACGCTGTCGCAGCGCAAGGACAGGCCGCGGCAGACGTGGCTTCTGGCAAGGCAGCGGTCGATACGGCGCAGATCAATCTCGGCTACACCGACGTGACGTCGCCGGTGACCGGCCAGGTCGGCATTTCCCAGGTCACGCCGGGCGCGTATGTGCAGGCGAGCGCGGCGACGCTGATGTCGACGGTCCAGCAACTCGATCCGGTCTATGTGGACCTGACCCAATCGAGCCTCGATGGGCTCAAGCTGCGCCGCCAGGTACAGGAAGGGCGTCTGAAGACGAACGGCCCGGACGCGGCGAAGGTCACGCTGATCCTCGAAGACGGCCGTACCTATTCGGAGCAGGGCAAGCTGCAGTTCACCGACGTGACGGTCGACCAGGGCACCGGTTCGGTCACGATCCGGGCGATTTTCCAGAACAAGGACCGCGTGTTGCTGCCGGGCATGTTCGTGCGTGCGCGCATCGACGAAGGCGTCAACGACAAGGCAATCGTCGTGCCGCAATCGGGCATTACGCACGATCCGAAGGGCCAGCCGACCGCGCTCGTGGTCGACGCGCAAAACAAGGTCGAGGTGCGCCAGCTTGTCACTTCGTCGACCTACGGGTCGAACTGGGTGGTCGAAAGCGGCCTGAACCCGGGTGACCGTGTGATCGTGCTCGGCACTGACAAAGTACGTCCGGGCATGACGGTCAAGACGGTCCCCGCGCCAATGCCGGCCTCCGAGGCCGCTGCTCAAGGAGCGCCGGCGGCCAGCGGTGCAGCGATGGCGCAGGCTGCCTCCGCTGCATCGGCCGCGAAATAACAGGGAGCCTGCTTCATGGCAAAGTTCTTTATTGATCGCCCGATTTTTGCATGGGTGATCGCCATCATCCTGATGCTCGCGGGTGTCGCGTCGGTGTTTACGCTGCCGATCGCGCAATACCCGACCATCGCGCCGCCGGCGGTGCAGATCAGCGCCGTGTATCCGGGCGCGTCGGCGAAGACGGTGGAAGACACCGTCACGCAGGTGATCGAGCAGCAGATGAGCGGCCTCGACCACCTGCTGTACCTGTCGTCCACCTCGGACGACTCCGGTACGGCAACCATCACGCTGACGTTCGCGGCCGGCACGAATCCGGATATCGCCCAGGTGCAGGTGCAGAACAAGCTGCAACTGGCGACGCCGCTTCTGCCGACCATCGTGCAGCAGCAAGGGATTAACGTCACCAAGTCGAGCAGCAGCTTCCTGCTCGTGCTGGCGTTCAATTCCGAAGACGGCAGCATGAGCAAGATCGACCTCGCGAATTACGTCGCGTCGAACGTCAAGGACCCGATCAGCCGTCTCGACGGCGTGGGTACCGTGACGCTGTTCGGCACGCAGTACGCGATGCGGATCTGGCTCGATGCGTCGAAGCTGACCAAGTTCAATCTGACGCCGGTCGATGTCCAGACTGCGCTGCAGGCGCAGAACGTGCAGGTGGCGGGCGGTTCGCTCGGCGGCACTCCTTCGGTGCCTGGCCAGATGCTGCAGGCGACGATTACCGAGGCGACGCTGCTGAATACGCCCGAGCAGTTCGGCAACGTGCTGCTGAAGGTGAACACGGACGGCTCGCAGGTGCGCATCAAGGACGTCGGGCACGTCGAGCTGGGCGGCGAAAACTACAACTTCGACACGAAGTACAACGGCAAGCCGACCGCCGGTCTGGGCATCCAGCTCGCGACGGGCGCCAATGCGCTGCAGACCGCGAAGAACGTGAAGGCGAAGATCGACGATCTGTCGAGATACTTCCCGCACGGCCTCGTCGTGAAGTACCCGTATGACACGACGCCGTTCGTGCGCCTGTCGATCGAAGAGGTGGTGAAGACGCTGCTCGAAGGCATCGTGCTCGTGTTCCTCGTGATGTACCTGTTCCTGCAGAACCTGCGGGCGACGTTGATTCCGACGATCGCGGTGCCGGTCGTGCTGCTGGGTACGTTCGCGATCATGAGCGCGGTGGGCTTCTCGATCAACGTGCTGTCGATGTTCGGGCTGGTGCTCGCGATCGGTCTGCTGGTGGACGATGCGATCGTGGTGGTGGAAAACGTCGAGCGGGTGATGGCCGAGGAGGGCTTGTCGCCACGCGACGCCACCCGCAAGGCAATGGAGCAGATCACTGGCGCACTGGTCGGCGTGGCGCTCGTGCTGTCGGCAGTGTTCGTGCCGGTCGCGTTCTCGAGCGGTTCGGTGGGCGCGATCTATCGGCAGTTCTCGCTGACGATCGTGGCGGCGATGGTGTTGTCGGTGCTGGTCGCGTTGATTCTCACGCCGGCGCTGTGCGCGACGATTCTCAAGCCGATCCCGAAGGGCCATCACGAAGTGAAGAAGGGCTTCTTCGGCTGGTTCAACCGGACCTTCGAGACGAGCCGCGACAAGTATCACAGCGGCGTGCACCACGTGATCAAGCGCTCGGGCCGCTGGCTCATCATCTATCTGGTGGTGATCGTCGCGGTCGGTATGCTGTTCGTCCGTCTGCCGAAGTCGTTCCTGCCTGATGAAGATCAGGGGATCATGTTCGTGCTGGTGCAAACGCCGGCCGGCTCGACCCAGGAGCGTACGGCCCGTGCCCTCAAGGACGTGTCGGACTACGTGCTGGACCAGGAAAAGGACATCGTCGAATCGGCGTTCACGGTGAACGGCTTCAGCTTCGCGGGCCGCGGCCAGAATGCCGGTCTCGTATTCGTGAAGCTGAAGGACTACGCGGCGCGCCAGCACGCGAACCAGAAGGTGCAGGCTTTGATCGGCCGGATGTTCATGCACTTCTCGTCGTACAAGGATGCGCTGGTGTATCCGGTGAATCCGCCGTCCATTCCGGAACTGGGTACGGCATCGGGTTTCGACTTCGAGTTGCAGGATCGTAGCGGTCTGGGCCACGCGAAACTGATGGAAGCGCGCAACATGCTGCTCGGCATGGCCGGGAAGGATCCGACGCTTGCCCAGGTGCGTCCGAACGGCCTGAACGATACGCCGCAATTCAAGATATCGATCGATCATGAAAAGGCGTCGGCGCTGGGCGTGTCGCTGTCGGCGATCGACCAGACGTTCTCGATCGCGTGGGCCTCGGTCTACGTGAACAACTTCCTCGATACCGATGGCCGGATCAAGAAGGTGTATGTGCAGGGCGACGCGCCGTTCCGGATGAATCCGGAAGATCTGAACTACTGGTACGTGCGCAACACGGCGGGCGGGATGACGCCGCTCAACTCGTTCGCGTCGGGCAGCTGGACCTACGGTTCGCCCAAACTCGAACGCTACAACGGGATTTCCGCGGTCGAAATCCAGGGTGCAGCAGCGCCAGGCAAGAGTACCGGCCAGGCGATGGGTGCGATGGAAGCGATCGCGGCGAAACTGCCGGCGGGTATCGGCTACGAATGGACGGGCCTGTCGTTGCAGGAACGCCAGTCCGGTTCGCAGGCGCCGATCCTGTACGGCATCTCGATCCTGGTCGTGTTCCTGTGTCTCGCGGCGCTGTATGAAAGCTGGTCGATCCCGTTCTCGGTGATCATGGTGGTGCCGCTCGGCGTGCTGGGCGCACTGCTTGCCGCTACGCTGCGCGGGCTCGAGAACGACGTGTTCTTCCAGGTGGGGCTGTTGACCACGGTGGGTCTGTCGGCGAAGAACGCGATTCTGATCGTGGAATTCGCCCGCGAGCTGCAGCAGAGCGAAGGCATGGGGCCGATCGAGGCCGCGCTGGAAGCAGCGCGTCTGCGGTTGCGCCCGATTCTGATGACTTCGCTCGCGTTCATTCTCGGCGTGATGCCGCTCGCGATCAGTAACGGCGCGGGCTCGGCCAGCCAGCACGCGATCGGTACCGGCGTGATCGGCGGGATGTTGACGGCGACCTTCCTCGCGATTTTCATGATCCCGATGTTCTTCGTCGTGATTCGCGCGAAGTTCGGCGGCGAGAAGGAAGACCCGGATGCAGCGCTCGAACACTACAACCAGCACCATCCGCACGATCCGCAAGGTGGCGCGTCGGACGGTAACGGCTCGGGCAAGGACGGACATTGAGATGCAAAAACACTCTTTGATTGCAGTGGCGGTCGCGTTCCTCGCCGCGGGTTGCACGATGGCGCCGAAGTACGAGCGCCCGGCCGCACCCGTGTCGGGGGCCTTCCCGGCCGGCGGCGTGTACGAAACGCAGCCGGGTGCGACCCAGCCTGGCACGACTGGACAACCGGGTGCATCGAGCGCCGCGCGCAGCGCGAATGGTCAGGCCGCCGTCGATATCGGCTGGCGCGATTTCTTCGTCGACGCGCGTTTGCAGCGGCTGATCGAAATCGCGCTGAAGAACAACCGCGATCTGCGCGTGTCGGTGCTGAATATTCAGGCGTCGCAGGCGCAGTATCAGATCACCCGCGCGGCGCTGTTCCCGACGCTCAACGCCGCGGCGTCGCAAACCAAACAGCGCACGCCGAAAGATCTGACGGTGGCTGGTCTGACGATCTCCAACACCTACTCGGTCGGTCTGAACGCCTCGTGGGAAATCGACTTCTTCGGGCGGATCCAGAGCCTGAAGGACCAGGCGCTGGCCCAGTACCTGGCGACCGCTCAGGCGCGCAAGGCGGCGGAAATCTCGCTGGTGTCGCAGGTGGCGAATCAGTACCTGACGGTGCTCGAACTCGACGATCTGCTGAAAGTCACGCAGGGCACGCTGAAGACCGCGCAGGAGTCGTACCGGATCACCAAGCTGCAGTTCGATACCGGCACCGGTTCGGAACTCGATTTGCGGCAAGCGCAATCGGTGGTCGAGCAGGCCAGCGCGAGCATGCAGTCGCAGGCGCGTCTGCGGGCTCAGGCTGAGAACGCCTTGGTGCTGCTGATCGGCGAGCCGTTGCCGGCGGATCTGCCGCCGGGCTCGACGCTCGACAATCAGAATCTCCTCACGGACATTCCGGCGGGCTTGCCGTCCGATCTGCTGACACGCCGGCCGGACATCGCCGAAGCCGAGGAGAATCTCCTCGCGGCCAACGCGAACATCGGTGCGGCACGTGCGGCGTTCTTCCCGCAGGTCTCGCTGACGGGCAGCTTCGGCACGCTCAGCCCCACGCTCGGCGGTCTGTTCAAGCCGGGGTCGGCGGCGTGGAGCTTCGCGCCGTCGATCACGCTGCCGATTTTCGAGGGCGGTCAGAACAAGGCCAATCTCGATCTCGCCCACGTGCAGAAGAACATCCAGATCGCGACGTACGAAAAGGCGATCCAGACGGCCTTCCGCGAAGTGGCGGATGGACTGGCGGCACGCGGCACGTACGATCAGCAGATTCAGGCGCTCGAGCGCAATGCCTTTGCCGAACAGCGCCGGCTGGATCTGTCGAATCTGCGCTACACGAACGGGGTCGACAGCTATCTGTCGGTGCTGACCGCGCAGACCGATCTGTATTTGTCGCAGCAGTTGCTGGTTACCGCGCGGATGCAGCGTCTGCAGAACCTAGTCACGTTGTATCAGGCTCTGGGCGGCGGCTGGATCGAACGCAACGGCGAGCAGCCGCGTCCGGCCGATGCGCCGGTCGATTATGGCGCGGCAAGTGCGCCGGTGGCGGCTTCCGCGGCGACGGCGGGTTAAGCCTCGTCGCAGCGAGCGCGTGCGGCGGGTTTCTGTTTCAGGGAGCCCGCCTCACGCGGCCGGCAATCAAAAAACGCCACGGCATGCCCGTGGCGTTTTTTTTATCCGCAGCGCCTGCGCGGCGCTTGCTAGCTTGTGACGCTCAATGCATGTCCGCTGCCCGCAGCATCTCGTCACCTTGTGGTTCATTGCCGCCGCGCCCGTCGAAATCGTGCCCTGCCCGGCGAATTTCACACTGCGCTTTCTTCTCGCTTTTGACGCCGTTGAAGATCAGGTTCAGCACCACCGCCGACACCGACGCCAGCAAGATCCCGCTATGCAGGAGCGGCGACAGGGTGGGCGGCAGTTTCGAGAAGAACTGCGGCGACACCACCGGCACCAGACCCAGACCGATACTCACCGCGACGATGAACAGGTTGTGGTGGTTCTTCACGAAGTCGACCTTCGACAGCACCTTGATGCCGTTCGCCGCGACCATCCCGAACATCACGATGCCCGCGCCGCCGAGCACGAAGGCCGGCACCGACGCCACCACTTGCGCCATCTTCGGGAACAGGCCCAGCAGCACCAGGATCACGCCGCCCATCGCGCAAACGAAGCGGCTCTTCACGCCCGTCACGCCGATCAGGCCGACGTTCTGCGAGAACGAGGTATGCGGAAACGAGTTGAAGATGCCGCCGATGAGCGTGCCCAGACCGTCGACGCGCAGGCCGCGCACCAGCGTCTTCTGATCGACCGGACGATCGACCATGTCGCCGACCGCGAGGAACATGCCGGTCGATTCGATGAAGGTGACGAACATCACGGTGACCATCGTCGCGATCGAGAGCGGATCGAAGTGCGGCAGGCCGAAGTGGAACGGCATCACGAAGCCGACCCACGGTGCGTGCGTGACGCCGTCCATGTTGACGCGGCCTAGCGCCAGCGCGATCACGAAGCCCGCCACGATGCCGAGCAGCACGGAAATGTTGGCGATAAAGCCTTTGGCGAACTTGTTGATGAGCAGAATCAGCATCAGCACGAGCAGTGACAGGCCCAGATACACCGGATTGCCGTAGTCGGGATTGCCGACGCCGCCGGCCGCCCAGTTGATGCCCACTTCCATCAACGACAAACCGATCACCGAGATCACCACGCCGACCACGACCGGCGGGAAGAACCGCAACAACTTGCCGATCGCAGGGGCGAGGACGATGCCCACGACCCCGGCCGCGATCGTCGAGCCGAAGATGTCGAGAATGCCGAGCGAAGGATTGGTGCCGATCGCGACCATCGGACCGACGGCGGCGAACGTGCAACCCATGATGACCGGCAGACGGATGCCGAAGATCCACAGCCCGAGTGTCTGAATCAGCGTGGCGATGCCGCAGGAAAACAGATCGGCGCTGATCAGGAACGCGATCTGGTCTTTCGGCAGCTTGAGTGCCGCACCGAGGATCAGCGGCACCGCGACTGCGCCGGCGTACATCACCAACACGTGCTGAATGCCGAGCGTGAGCAACTGGCCTGCGGGCAGCCGCTCGTCGCACGGGTGAACCGTGTTCGATTGCATTTTGTCTCTCTCCACCATCTCGTTTTGGGATGGCTCCAAGGTATGCGGAACGAAAAAGTGCAACAAGACCGCTGGGGCCTATTCCGGCATTCCCGGTGACGATATGCGCGAAGGGCGTTTGAAAGCCAGAAGAAATGCGCGCACCGCCCAAAACGGCGGCAAGCCCTATGCAGCGGCGACGCGTGGCAGCGCGCGGCACAGCCCGGCTTCAGGTGATATGTGTGAGAATCGATGAGGTGTATCTCGCTCAGCGCATAGTACTGTTTTCTTACGGCTCGCGACGTGGCGGGGTTAACCCGCGAATCGCAGTTTTCCGCGTGAGTCCTGACGCGTTGCCGATGCGGGTCCGCGATGACGGACAATGCATCACTCCCGGCACCTTCTGCGTGCTTATTCCCATGCCTGACCTGACGTTTTTTCGCTCATGAGTTTTCTTGGCATCGACCTCGGCACCGGCTCTCTAAAAGTAGCAATCGTCGACAAAAACGGCCGCGAGCAAGCGGCGGCGAGCGTCGCTTATGCGCTCGATACACCGCATCCCGGCTGGGCGGAAACGTCGGTGCAAACCTGGTGGCGTGCGCTCTGCGAAGCGGCGGCGCGTTTGCCCGCCGATTTGCGTCGCGATGTTCAGGCGATCGGCTTCTCCGGACAGATGCACGGCGTCGTGTTGATCGACGCCGATGGTGAAGCGGTGCGCCCAGCGATGCTCTGGCCCGACACGCGCGCGTTGGCGTTGCTCGATCTATGGCCCGAGCCGCAAGCCAATCCGGTTGCGCCAGGCATGGCCGGTCCGTTGCTGCGCTGGATCATGCAGCATGAACCGCAGTCCGCGCGAAAGACGCGTTGGGCGCTGCAACCCAAGGACTGGTTGCGCGTCGCCTTGGGCGGCGTGGTCGCGACCGATCCGTCCGATGCCTGCGCGACCGCGCTTGCCGATCCCGCAGGTGTGTGGGATCGCGCGTTGCTCGGCCGGCTCGACTTGCCGCATGAATGGTTCGCGCCGTTGGCGCCCTCGTATGCGGCGGGCGGCGTGTTGTCGGCGCACGCCGCGCAAGCGCTCGGTCTGCGCGCCGGCATCGTGCTCGCGACCGGCGCCGCCGATACGCCGTGCGCGGCGCTCGGCAGCGGTCTCGCTCGCGACGGCGACGCGCTGCTTACCACCGGCACCGGCGGACAGATCGTCGTGCTTGCCGAACACACGCCGGGCGCGGTGCGAGGCCTGCATCGTTATCGCGCGGCGAGCGATCACTGGTATCGGATGGCGGCGATGCAAAACGTCGGCGTCGCGCTTGAACGTGTGCGGGGCTGGCTGTCGTATGAGTGGGCCGATGCTTATCGGGAAGCATTCGGTGAGGCATCCGGCAGCACCGAGGCCGCAGCAGCAGGTCTCACGTTTTTGCCATACCTCACCGGCGAGCGCACGCCTTGGCTCAATCCGGCCGCGCGTGGCGGCTGGCTCGGCCTCGCGCTCGACCACACGCGCGGCACGATGATGCGTGCAGCTTTCGAAGGCGTGGCGTTCTCGTTGCGCGCCGGGCTCGATGCGATTCGTCGGAGTGGCGCGACGGTCGCCGCATTGAAGCTCGCCGGCGGCGGTTCCGTGGATGCGCGCTGGCGGCAGTTGCTCGCCGATGCGCTCGACGTCGAGTTGCATGCGGTCGATTGTCCCAACGCGGCGCCGCGTGGCGCGGCGATCCTCGGCGGCCTCGCGAGCGGCCATTGGCATGCGGGCGATCTGGCGGGATTGGCGCCGGGCGCAACGCGTGTCGCCGGCCCGCAAGGCGATACAGCGCTCGCCGAGCGTTACGCGCGCTTTCTCGATCTCTATGGTCGCGTCGAAAGCTGGTTCGGCGAAGACAAGGCTCAGTAACCGCGGCGATGTCACGTTCAGACAACGCCGCGACGTACTTTGCAATACCATGACGGCTTTCGCGCGCTAAGTTATTCGTGGGTACGCGCTGCCGCGCGCCGGCCACGCCGTCCGTGCGCAGCGCGGTACACGAATTAACTGCAGCAGCCGAACCGCAACACCGGCGCACCGCGAGATATCCTGCGACGCGCCACGCATTCACAGACTCACAGGAGCTTCACGATGAAGACCAAAGCAGCAATCGCATGGAAAGCAGGCGCCCCGTTGACGATCGAGGAAGTGGATCTGGAAGGGCCGCGCGCCGGTGAAGTGCTGATCGAAGTGAAGGCGACGGGCATCTGTCACACCGATTACTACACGCTGTCCGGCGCGGACCCGGAAGGCATCTTCCCGGCGATTCTCGGCCACGAAGGTGCGGGCGTGATCGTCGATGTCGGCCCGGGTGTCGGCACGCTGAAGAAGGGCGATCACGTGATTCCGCTCTACACGCCGGAATGCCGCCAGTGCAAGTTTTGCCTGTCGCGCAAGACCAATCTCTGCCAGGCGATCCGTTCGACGCAAGGTAAGGGTCTGATGCCCGATGCCACGTCGCGTTTCTCGCTCGACGGCAAGCCGCTGTTTCACTACATGGGCACGTCCACGTTTTCGAACTACATTGTCGTGCCGGAAATTGCGGTCGCGAAGGTGCGTGAAGACGCACCGTTCGACAAGATCTGCTACATCGGCTGCGGCGTGACGACGGGCGTCGGTGCGGTCGTGTATTCGGCGAAGGTGGAAGCAGGCGCGAACGTGGTGGTGTTCGGTCTCGGCGGCATCGGCCTGAATGTGATTCAGGGCGCGAAGATGGTCGGTGCGGATAAGATCATCGGCGTCGATCTCAATCCTGGCCGTGTGGAACTGGCGAAGAAGTTCGGCATGACCCACTTCATCAACCCGAACGAAGTCGAAAACGTGGTTGACCACATCGTGCAACTCACCGATGGCGGTGCGGACTACTCGTTCGAGTGCATCGGCAACACGAAGGTGATGCGTCAGGCGCTGGAGTGCACGCACAAGGGCTGGGGGCAGTCGTTCATCATCGGCGTGGCGGCGGCGGGCGAAGAAATCAGCACGCGTCCGTTCCAGCTGGTAACGGGGCGCGAGTGGAAGGGCTCGGCGTTCGGCGGCGCGCGTGGCCGCACCGACGTGCCGAAGATTGTCGACTGGTACATGGAAGGCAAGATCAACATCGACGATCTGATTACGCACCGTCTGCCGCTCGAACGGATCAACGAAGGCTTCGATCTGATGAAGAAAGGCGAGTCGATCCGCTCGGTCGTGCTGTATTAATCCTGAACTGAGCGAGGAGCATCGCGATGCTTGAGCTATTGTCGTCGCACGCCTGTCACGGCGGCGAGCAGCGCATCTACCGGCACGATTCGCAAACCATCGGTCTGTCGATGCGCTTCTCGGTGTATCTGCCGCCGCAGGCATTGCAGGCCAACGCGAACGTGCCCGCGCTGTTCTATCTCGCAGGCCTGACCTCCACCGAAGAGACCTTTCCGATCAAGGCCGGCGCACAGCGCTTTGCCGCGCAATACGGCATTGCGCTGATCGCGCCGGACACGAGTCCGCGCGGTGCGGGCGTGCCGGGCGAAAGCGCGGCGTGGGACTTCGGCGTGGGGGCGGGTTTCTACGTCGATGCGACGCGAGAGCCGTGGTCGAAGCACTATCGGATGTACTCGTACGTGCGCGACGAATTGCGCGAAACGGTGCTCGCGAATCTGCCGGCGGACGGCGCGCGCCTTGGCATTTTCGGGCATTCGATGGGCGGTCATGGCGCGTTGGTGCTGGCGCTGCGCAACCCGGAGATTTACCGCTCGGTATCGGCATTCGCGCCGATTGCCGCGCCTTCACGGTGCCCTTGGGGCAACAAGGCGTTCGGTGGTTATCTGGGCGAAGACCGTGAAACGTGGAAGCAGTACGACGCGAGCGAGCTCGTCGCGCAGGCGTCGCGCAAGTTCGCGGCGGGGATTCTGGTCGATCAGGGACTGGCGGATCAGTTTCTCGCCGAGCAGTTGAACCCGGACGTGTTCGAAGCCGCTTGCAAGGCGGCAGGGCAGACGCTGACGCTACGCCGCCACGCGGGCTACGACCACGGGTACTACTTCATCTCGACGTTCATCGAAGATCACATCGCGCATCACGCGGAGGTGCTGTTCGGTTGAAATCGCGCCGAGCGATGGGACGGCATGCAAAGTGTGCGGTCGCCATCGCGGCGAGCGCGGCTCAGGGCCGTTCAGTGCCGCCTCAGCAAACTCCCGCCATACACGACGCCCGACAGCACGGTGATCCAGAAGCTCGTCGGCCAGTCGGTATAGAACGCCAGCGTCAGACCCAGCCACGCCTGGAACAATGCGAACGCGGCGGCGAGCACGAGACCGGTCGAAAGCCGTGTCGTCATGTTCTGCGCCGCGGCGGCCGGGCCGACCATCAGCGTGAACACCAGCAGCACGCCGACGATCTGCGTACACGCCGCCACCGCCAGCGCCGCGATCGCCAGAAACAGCACCGACACCAGACGCAACGACACACCCTTGGCTTCGGCCAGTTCCGGTTGCAACGAAGCGAACAGCAACGGCCGCATGATCGCCGCGAGCGCCAGCAAACTGACGACGCCCAGACCCGCGAGCACGCCGAGCGTCGACGCGTTCACGCCGAGCACGTTGCCGAACAGCAGCGCGGTGACTTGCGTCGCGTACTCGGTGAAGAAGTGCAGGAACAGCAAACCGAAGCCGAGCGACAGCGACAGGATCACGCCGATTGCCACATCGCGTCCGGCAAGCCGTTCGCCGAGCGCGCCCATGCCGACACCCGCGGCCAGCGTGAAGCCGATCATCCCCCAGATCGGCGAGATGCCGATCAGCGCCGCACCGGTCGCGCCCGTGAAGCCGACATGCGATAGCGCGTGACCCGCGAAGGTCTGTCCGCGCATCACCAGAAAATAGCCGACCACCCCAGACAGCACCGCGACGATCCCCGACGCCGCGAACGCGTTCACCATGAAATCGTATTCAAACATCGTGCGTGTGTCCGTCGCGTGAGTCGTGCTGGTGTGAGTGACCATGAGCGTGGCTGTGGGCATGCGAATGCGCATGGCCGCCGTTCTCGTCCTGTTCGTGCTCGTGATCGTGCTTTTCGACTTCGACATCGCCGGACATCACGAAGATGCGGCCGTTCACGCGCATCACGTCGATCGGCGAACCGTACAGACGCGACAGCACCGGTTTGGTAATCACTTCGTCGACGGTGCCGAGCGCGGCGACACCGCTGCCCAGATACAGCACGCGATCGAGCGAGTTCAGCAGCGGATTCAGTTCATGCGCCGAGAACAGCACGGCGATGCCGAGTTCCTGCTGCACGCGCCGCACCAGTTCGACCACGCTCTTCTGATGATGCGGATCGAGACTGATCAGCGGTTCGTCGAGCAGCAGCAGTTTCGGATTGCCCAGCAGGCATTGCGCGAGCAGCAGACGCTGACGCTCGCCCCCCGACAGTTCCGACAACGGCCGCGCGGCCAGCGCACGGCCGCCGACCAGGTCCAGCACCCGCTCGACATCGGCGCGGGTCGTGCGGTCCGCGTGCGGCACGCCCCAGCGGTGGCCGTCGGCGGCCATCGCGACGAAATCGCGGCCGCGCACGCGGCGGCCCGCCAGCGCGCTACGCGTTTGCGGCATATAGCCGATCGACGCATTGCCGCGCTCGACCGGTTGCCCCAGCACGCGAATCGCGCCGCTGGCGGCAGGTACGAGACCGAGCACGGCGCGCATCAGCGTCGTCTTGCCCGCGCCGTTCGGCCCGAGCACGCCGATGAATTCGCCCTGGTTGACCACGAAGCCGGTGTCGCGCAGGATCGTGCGGCCACCGAGTTCCAGCGTCACGTGTTCGAGTTCGAGCACGGGCGCGTTGCCTCGCGCGTTGGCGGGCGCGCTTGCTGGTGCGCTTGTAGGTGCATTCGCTGGCGCGCCGCGGCCAGTCACATTCATTGCGTTTTTCCTTTGCTGGCCGAGGTTGCGCCTGCATCGCCCGCGGCCAGCGCCGTGGAGAGCGCGTCGAGTTGCGTCAGCATCCACGTCTGATAGGTCTTGCCGGCCGGTTCGGTTTCGGTGACGCTCATGGTCGGCACCTTCGATTGCTGCGCAAGCTTCAACATGCGTTTGGTCAGGGCCTCGGTTGCCTGGCTGTTATAGATCAGCACGCGCACGCGCTTTTCGCGCAGATCGCGTTCGAACGCGGCGATATCGGCCGCGCTTGCTTCGGTGTTGTTCATCGTCGCCAGCTGGAAGCGCAGGTTGCGCATCGTCAGGCCCACCGCGTCCGACATGTAGCCGAACACCGGCTCGGTCGCCGTCACCGGCACGCCCGCGTAGTGCGCATGCAGTTCGGCGACCTTGGCGTCGATCGGTTTGAGCGAATCGAGAAACTTCGCGAGGTTCGCATCGTACGCCGACTTGTGCGCCGGGTCAGCCGCGACGAGCGCCGCGCTCACCGCGCGGGCTACCGCGGGCATGGTCGACGGTTCGTACCACAGGTGCGGATTGTCGCCGCTCTTTTTGCCGACGAGTTCGGCGGCGACGATCGTGGTGCGCTTCGCGTTCTTCGAGGCGGCGAGCAGCTTGGCCATCCACGGATCGTAATCGGCACCGTTGTAGACCACAAGGCTCGCATGCTGCAACGCGCGCGCTGTCTTCGGGCTGGCTTCGAACAGATGCGGGTCCTGATCGGGGTTGCTGAGGATGCTCGTCACGTCGACCCGGTCGCCGCCCAGTTGCTGCACCACGTCGCCGTAGAAGTTTTCCGCCGCGACCACCGGGATTTTCGCGTCGGCGGCCAACGCGCCATGACCGAGTGCGAACGCCGCGGCGCCCACGGCCACGTACTTCGACAGCTTCAGCGCACGGCGCGCCGCGTTCCACATCGAGCCGATTTTTTTCATCGTTGTGCCCCTGTTGAGTGAGAGTTGAATGAACCAAAAAAGTCAGGAATGGCAATTGCTCACGTTCATCGCGACGTGCAGCCGGGCTGGGCGGCATGAGTGTATGCCGCGTACAGGTCGCTCAGTTCGATCAGTGGGCGGGTGCACATCGAAGCCGTGCGCCGGCGCGCTATGCGACCGCTGTTCGGCGAGTTCGCCGCCGGGAATCTCGAATCGCGGTAGCCATCAGCGCGGACCTCCTGACGAACGGGCAAGGTTTCGAAGCGAAGCGAGGTCGAAATGATATAACGTATCTCGAGTCTTTTGTCAGCGCGTTGAACAGAAAGCAGACCGGCCGTTCGAGGTTTCTTGTTATGTGTGTCGATCGGGCCGGAGACGAGTGCTGAGATCCTGCCGCGCTGCACCATCGAAATCTGCTCGCGCGGCTTGACATGACCCGGTGCGTATCCGATCATTCGATCACAAGCAGAGCAATTGTTCGCGCAATGAGCGTTCGCTCACTGCGCCTCAAGAAGCGAAACGAACCGGAGACAAGCGGTGGCGGCACGATTGCAAAACAAGGTGGCCATTCTGACGGGCGCGGCAAGCGGAATCGGTGAAGCCGTGGCCCGGCGATATCTGGATGAAGGCGCGCGCGTCGTGCTGGTCGACGTGAAGCCGGCCGACAGTTTTGGCGAAGCGCTGCTCGCCGGCCACGCCGACCGGGTCCTCACCGTCAGCGCCGATGTGACGCGTCGCGAGGATATTCAACGGATTGTCGCGAGCACCCTCGAACGGTTCGGCCAGATCGACATCTTGTTCAATAATGCGGCGCTGTTCGACATGCGGCCGCTGCTCGACGAATCCTGGGACGTGTTCGACCGCCTCTTCTCGGTCAATGTAAAAGGCATGTTCTTCCTGATGCAGGCCGTTGCGCAGCGCATGGTCGAGCAGGGCCATGGCGGCAAGATCATCAATATGTCGTCGCAGGCCGGCCGGCGCGGCGAGGCGCTCGTCTCTCACTACTGCGCAACCAAGGCTGCCGTACTAAGCTATACACAGTCCGCGGCGCTCGCCTTGGCGCCGCACAAGATCAACGTCAACGGAATTGCCCCCGGGGTCGTGGATACGCCGATGTGGGATCAGGTCGATGCGCTCTTCGCCCGCTACGAGAACCGCCAGCCGGGCGAGAAGAAGCGTCTGGTCGGCGAGGCGGTGCCGCTCGGCCGCATGGGCCTGCCCGAGGACCTGACCGGCGCGGCGCTGTTCCTGGCTTCCGCCGATGCCGACTACATCACCGCGCAGACCCTGAACGTCGACGGCGGTAACTGGATGAGCTAACGGACGTGCTGTCACCGGCTCGCTGCCCCGTTTACATGAGAACGCAGTAAAACATAACGTACTAGAAAGGAGACAAGTGATGATAGCAGCCATGAAACCCGTCATGAAACCCGCGCTCAAGGCGCTCGGCGCCGCCGCCGTTGCGTGCGCCGCATTGAACGCGTCCGCCGCGACGGTGACGATTGCGACCTTGAACAACCCGGACATGATCGAGCTGAAGAAGCTGTCGCCGGCATTCGAGCAGGCCAATCCGGACATCAAGCTCAACTGGGTGATTCTCGAAGAAAACGTGTTGCGTCAGCGTGCCACCACCGACATTACGACCGGCAGCGGCCAGTTCGACGTGTTGACGATCGGTGCCTACGAGACGCCGCAATGGGGCAAGCGCGGCTGGCTCGCGCCGCTCACGAACCTGCCCGCCAGCTACGATCTGAACGACGTCGTGAAGACGGCCCGCGACGGGCTGTCCTACAACGGCTCGCTGTACGCGCTGCCGTTCTACGTCGAAAGCTCGATGACTTACTACCGCAAGGACCTGTTTGCGGCGAAAGGTCTGACCATGCCGGATCAGCCGACCTATGACCAGATCCAGCAGTTCGCCGACAAGCTCACCGACAAGGCCAACGGCGTCTACGGTATCTGCCTGCGCGGCAAGGCCGGCTGGGGCGAGAACATGGCGTACGTGACGACGCTCGTGAACACCTCCGGCGGCCGCTGGTTCGACGAGAAGTGGAATCCGCAACTCACTTCGCCGGAATGGAAGAAGGCGGTCTCGTTTTACGTCAACCTGCTGCAAAAAAACGGTCCTCCGGGAGCGAGCTCGAACGGCTTCAACGAAAACCTGACGTTGATGTCATCGGGCAAGTGCGCGATGTGGATCGATGCGACGGTGGCGGCCGGCATGCTGTACAACAAGCAGCAATCGCAGATCGCTGACAAGGTCGGCTTTGCCGCGGCGCCGACCGAAGTCACGCCGCACGGCTCGCACTGGCTGTGGGCCTGGGCGCTGGCGATTCCGAAAACGTCGAAGCAGACCGAAGCCGCGAAGAAGTTCATCGAATGGGCGACCTCGAAGGAATACATCGAGATGGTCGCGAAGGACGAAGGCTGGGCCTCGGCGCCTCCGGGAACCCGTCAGTCGACCTACGCACGTCCCGAGTACAAGGCGGCGGCGCCGTTTGCCGGCTTCGTGCTGAAGGCGATCGAGACGGCTGATCCGAACCATCCGACGGCGAAGCCGGTGCCGTACACCGGTGTGCAGTTCGTCGGCATTCCTGAGTTCCAGTCGTTCGGCACGGTAGTGGGCCAGAGTATCTCGGGTGCGCTCGCCGGCCAGATGACGGTCGATCAGGCTCTGGCGGCCGGCCAGGCCACCGCCGGACGCGCCGTGCGTCAGGCGGGTTATCTGAAGTGACGTGAAACATGCCGGCTGGCGCCAGTCAGCCGGCCCTTGCAGCACAGCGGGCCGTCACGGCTGAACCGTTACGCCTGAGCCACACGCCGGTCGCACCTGCCTCGCCGCGACCGGCGGCGCCCCGGGTTGAACCTCAGCCGCGCGTGTTCCGCGCATTACCGAACAGGTGGTCACATCATGCGTCCTCTGCGCCTTCCTCTCATGCATGCCCATCCCCAGACCGAAAAAGAGCGCGAAACGCGCAAGGCCGCGTCCGCGCGCTGGCTGGTGACACCTTCCACGGCCGTGCTGGTGCTGTGGATGGCGATTCCGCTGGCGATGACGATCTGGTTTTCGTTCACGCATTACAACCTGCTCAACCCCGATGCAAAGGGTTTTGCCGGCATCGACAACTACCAGTACCTTGCTACCGACCCGTCGTTCGGCCCGTCGATCGGCCATACGCTCGAACTGATCGTCGCCACGCTGGTGATCACGGTGGTGGGCGGCGTGCTGATGTCGGTGCTGTTCGACCGCAAGTTCTACGGCCAGGGTATCGCACGGCTGCTAGCGATTGCGCCGTTCTTCGTCATGCCGACCGTGAGCGCGCTGATCTGGAAGAACATGATCCTGCATCCGGTGTACGGCCTGATCGCGCAGGGTATGCGCGCCATCGGACTGCGGCCGGTCGACTGGTTCGCCGACTATCCGCTCACCGCGATCATCATGATCGTCTCGTGGCAATGGTTGCCGTTCGCCTTCCTGATCCTGTTCACCGCGATCCAGTCGCTCGACCAGGAGCAGAAGGAAGCGGCGAAGATCGACGGTGCGGGCGCGTTCTCGATGTTCTTCTACATCACGCTGCCGCACCTTAGACGGGCCATTGCGGTCGTGGTGATGATGGAAACCATTTTCCTGCTGTCGATCTTCGCGGAAATCTACACGACCACGGGCGGCGGCCCCGGCACGGCGACCACCACGCTGTCTTACCTGATCTACGCGCTCGGCCTGCAACAGTTCGACGTCGGGCTTGCCTCGGCGGGCGGGATTCTCGCCGTGGTGCTGGCCAACATCGTGTCGTTCTTCCTTGTGCGGATGCTCGCGAAGAACCTGAAAGGGGAGTACGAAAAATGAGCCACGTTGCCGCTTCACCCGTCGCATCGACGACGGCATCATCGAAGAACGCGCCGTGGGCCGTCTTCAAGCGCGCCATTCCAGGTGTGGTCGCCTGGGCGATTGCGCTGCTGCTGTTCTTCCCGATCTTCTGGATGACGATTACCGCGTTCAAGACCGAGCAGCAGGCTTACGCATCGTCGCTGTTCTTCATCCCTACGCTCGACAGTTTTCGCGAGGTATTCGCGCGCAGCAACTATTTCGCGTTCGCGTGGAATTCGGTGCTGATTTCGGCGGGCGTCACGGTGGTGTGCCTGCTGCTCGCCGTGCCGTGCGCCTATGCGATGGCATTCTTTCCGACGCGCCGCACGCAGGGTTTGCTGCTGTGGATGCTGTCGACCAAGATGATGCCTTCGGTCGGCGTGCTGGTGCCGATTTATCTGCTGTGGAAGAACACCGGGATGCTCGATACCGTCTCGGGGCTGATCATCATCTATACGCTGATCAACCTGCCGATTGCGGTGTGGATGACCTTCACGTACTTCGCCGAAATTCCGCGCGACATTCTCGAAGCCGGGCGCATCGACGGGGCGGCGACCTGGCAGGAAATCGTCCACCTGCTGATGCCGATGTCGCTGCCGGGTCTCGCGTCGACCGCACTGCTGCTGGTGATCCTGTCGTGGAACGAGGCGTTCTGGAGCATCAACCTGTCCAGTTCGAACGCGGCGCCGCTGACCGTGTTCATCGCGTCGTATTCGAGTCCTGAGGGGTTGTTCTGGGCCAAGCTGTCCGCGGCTTCGCTGCTGGCGGTCGCGCCGATCCTGATCGTCGGCTGGTTGTCGCAGAAGCAGCTGGTGCGTGGCCTCACCTTCGGGGCGGTCAAATGACGGCAGTGACGACCGCAAGCAACGTCGCGCTGATCTGCGATTGCGACGGCGTGCTGATCGACAGCGAAGCGGTCGCGGCGCACATGCTGGTGCACGAACTGCAAGCGCGCTGGCCCGATACCGACGTCGAGCCGGTGGTGCTGCCGCTGCTCGGTTTGCGCATCGAGAAGGTGCTGCAAGGCACGGCGGCGCAACTCGGCAAAAGCCTGTCCGCCGACGATATCGACGCGATCCGGCAGGCGGTGGAAGCGGCGGCGATGCAGGCGCCCACGGTCGAGGGCATCGAGGCCGCTCTGGCGCAGGTGCCGTTGACCAAAGGGTGCGCGAGCAACAGCTTCCGGCCGTATGTGGAGTTCGTGCTGGCGCGCACCGGCCTTGTCAGGTTTTTCGGCGATCGTATTTTTTGCGCCGACGCGGTGCCGAATCCGAAGCCCGCGCCCGACGTTTATCTGGCCGCGGCGCGCGCGCTCGGTTTGGCCCCTTCGGCCTGCCTCGTGGTCGAAGACAGCGTCACGGGTGTGACGGCCGCGACCACTGCTGGCATGACGGTGCTGGGCTTCATCGGCGGCGGTCATGCGAGCGATACGCAGATCGACGCGTTGCACGCGGCCGGCGCGCGCCATGTATTCGACGACATGCAGCAGTTGCCGGAGCTGGTCGCGCAATGGACATTGAGCGCGACAGCGGCCACGCCCTGAGCACGGCACCCGACGACACCCGGAAACGAATCCACGCAGCTAGAGCAACGCAAACGCAAACGCAAACGCAACACACAGCATTACACGGAGACACATCATGGCAAGCCTGACTCTGCGCAATATCGCGAAGCGCTACGACGACAACGAAGTGATGCGCGACATCAATCTCGACATCGCGGACGGCGAGTTCGTCGTGTTCGTGGGCCCGAGCGGTTGCGGTAAATCGACGCTGATGCGGATGATCGCCGGCCTCGAAGACATCAGCGCCGGCGATCTGACCATCGACAGCGTACGTGTGAACGACATTCCGCCCGCCAAGCGCGGCATCGCGATGGTGTTCCAGTCGTACGCGCTGTATCCGCACATGACGCTGTACGACAACATGGCGTTCGGCCTGAAACTCGCGGGCGCCAAAAAGCCCGAGATCGACGTGGCGGTACGCAATGCGGCGAAGATTCTGCACATCGACCATCTGCTCGATCGCAAACCGAAGCAGCTTTCGGGCGGTCAGCGTCAGCGCGTCGCGATCGGCCGCGCGATTACCCGCAAGCCGAAGGTGTTCCTGTTCGACGAACCGCTGTCGAACCTCGATGCCGCGCTGCGCGTGAAGATGCGCCTCGAATTCGCGCGTCTGCACGACGAACTGAAGACGACCATGATCTACGTGACACACGATCAGGTCGAAGCGATGACGCTGGCCGACAAGATCGTCGTGCTATCGGCGGGGAACGTCGAGCAGGTCGGCAGCCCGACAATGCTCTATCACGCGCCGGCCAACCGTTTCGTCGCGGGCTTCATCGGCTCGCCGAAGATGAACTTCATGGAAGGTGTGGTGCAGTCGGTGTCGCGCGACGGCGTCACAGTGCTCTATGAAACCGGCGAAACGCAACGCGTCGCGGTGGAACCGTCCACCGTCAAGCAGGGCGACAAGGTGACGGTCGGGATTCGTCCGGAGCATCTGCATGTCGGCACGACCGAAGACGGCGTCTCGGCCCGCACGATGGCAGTCGAGTCGCTCGGCGATGCCGCCTATCTGTATGCGGAATCGAGCGTCGCGCCGGATGGGTTGATCGCGCGGATTCCGCCGCTCGATCGCCAGTCGAAAGGCGCGATGCAGAAACTCGGCGCGACGCCGGAGCACTGCCATCTGTTCGACAGCGAAGGCAAAGCCTTCCAGCGCAAGATCGTCGAAGTGCTGGCCGCGTGACGACGGGGAAAGCGGCGGACGCGCTGCTTTCTTTTTATTCACGCATGAGGATCATCGTGGAAAGTCCGGCGCGGCGCCGCGCCGCTATAGGTCGCGCAGGTCAGTGCTGCGTTCAGGCTTCGAGCGCCGCTCGTGCGCACAGTTCGTCCGTCACGAGTCCCGACAGCCAGCCGCCTTTCAGTACCGCGATCACCGCTTCATGCTTGCGCGCTCCGCCGGCAAAGGCGATGGTCGGGCGCTTGGGCGGCGTGTCGAGCGCGATGCTGGTGACGCGCCGGCCGGTCG
Source organism: Paraburkholderia sp. SIMBA_030 (assembly GCF_046535245.1). Lineage (NCBI taxonomy): Bacteria > Pseudomonadati > Pseudomonadota > Betaproteobacteria > Burkholderiales > Burkholderiaceae > Paraburkholderia > Paraburkholderia sp. SIMBA_030. The sequence continues at coordinate 65,180 of NZ_JAWRXB010000008.1, read as the reverse complement.
GCGATTCGACATGCGCGCCGGCGGCGTCGATCGGCAGGCCGAGCATTTCGGCGACCGCGCCGTTCTGCATCAACTCCTTCACTTCCGCCGACGTAATGAAGCCGTCTTCGTGCAGCGGACACTTCGGCCCGATATTGCCGATGCCGACAAACGCGACATCCGCCTGCGCCGACAGCGATTCGACGATGCGGTACAGCCGGTGATTGCACCATTGCGCGCGTTCGGCTTCGCTATCGGCGAGCAGCGGCGCGGGCAGCAGAAAATACTTGCCGCCGGTCTTCTCGGAAATGTGCAGCGCGACGTCGTAGCGGTTCGAGGAGCCGTCCGAGGCGATCGCCCCAACCATCGATACCAACCTGTGTTGCGGACGCTCCAGCTGCGCGATTTGATCGACTGCGGCCTTCAGCGTACGGCCGCTGCTGACCGCGACCACCATCGGTTTTTCTTCGCCGAGATAGCGCTCCATCACCTGCGCGCCGGCCACCGCCAGCTTGCGGTCGACTTCCTCGGTGGTGTCGCTGTCGAACGGCACCACTTCGCACATGCTCAGGCCGTAGCGCTTCGACAGCTGAGCGGCGAGCGCGAGGCAATCGGCCAGTTGATGATCGACCCGCACGCGAATCAGATTCTTCTCCACCGCGAAGGCGACCAGCCGTTGCGCGACCGGGCGCGACACCTGCAGTTTCTCGGCGATTTCGTTCTGGGTATTGCCTGCGACGTAGTAAAGCCAGGCGGCGCGCGTAGCGAGGTCGAGTTTTTCGGTGGACTTGGGCACGGTGACGTTTCGCTTTGAGTGCGCCGATGATAGCAGCCGGTGCTCGCATCGCAACGTATGACAACGTATCGCAACGCGAGCACCGGCTATGGTTTGCCGGGTTAGGCGAGCGGCTGCCGCGCCGGGTCGAACAGCGGTCGCACGTGACGGTAGAGCGCGCGATACGCTGCGAGGCGCGTGCGTAATTCGGCATGCCGTTGCGGGTTCGGCGTGAACTCCTTTTCGATCGGCGGTTTGGTCAGCACCTTGGCGGGGTCGCCGCCGGCTGCCAGCCAGCCAAGGCGAGCCGCGCCCAGCGCCGCGCCGGTTTCGCCACCGCCGTGCTTGCGGGTGGCGGTGTCGAGCGCATCGGCGAGCAGTTGGGCCCAGTAGTCGCTGCGTGCGCCGCCGCCGAGCAGCGAGAGTGCCTTCGCCTCAGTGCCGGCCGCGCGCAACGCGTCGAGGCCGTCGGTCAACGCGAGCGTGACGCCTTCGAGCACCGCATAGCCGAGCAGCGCGCGATCGGTGGCGTGGTTCATGCCGAAGAACACGCCTTGCGCATACGGATCGTTATGCGGCGTGCGTTCGCCCGAGAGATACGGCAGGAATAGCGGCGCGGTGTTCAACGCGGCGGGCGCGAGCGCCTCGATTTCGGCGAGCAGCGTCGGTTCGTCGGTGGAGGTGAGCTTGCAGACCCAGCGCAGACAACTCGCCGCCGACAGCACCACGCTCATCTGATGCCAGCGATCCGGAATCGCGTGGCAGAACGCGTGCACCGCGGAGGCCGGATTCGGCCTGAAACTATCGCCGACCACGCACAGCACGCCCGACGTGCCGAGCGACACGAAGCCGTCGCCCGGTTGCGTCGCGCCGATGCCGATCGCGCTGGTCGCATTGTCGCCGCCGCCGGCCGCGACGATCACGCCGTCGCTCAGGCCGAATTCGCGTGCCACTTCGGGCAGCAGGGTGCCGGACGGCTCGCTGCCTTCGCACAACCGCGGCATCTGCGCGCGCTTCATGTCGCAGGCGGCGAGCAGCGAATCGGACCAGTCGCGTTTGGCGACGTCGAGCCACAACGTGCCGGCCGCATCCGATGGATCGGAGACCTTGCCGCCGGTCAGCTGCAGACGCAGGTAATCCTTCGGCAGCAGCACCCAGGCGGTTTGCGCGAAGATTTCCGGTTCATGACGGGCGACCCATAGCAGCTTCGGCGCGGTGAACCCCGGCATCGCCAGATTGCCCGCGACGCTGTGCAGTTCCGGTGCGCGCTCGGTCAGTTCCCCGCACTCCTTGTCGCTGCGCATGTCGTTCCACAGGATCGCGGGCCGCAGCACGCGGTCTTGCGCGTCGAGCAGCACGGCGCCGTGCATCTGCCCCGAGAGGCCGATGCCGCGGATCTGCGCGAATTCGTCGGGATGGCTGGCGCGCAAGGCCGCTAATGCCGTGCGCGTGCCGGCCCACCAGTCGGCGGGATTCTGTTCGGCCCAGCGCTGATGCGGGCGCGAAACGGTAAAGGGTGAGCCTGCGGTGCCGATCACGCGTCCATCGGAGGCGAGCAGCAGGACTTTCACTTCGGACGTGCCGAGGTCGATGCCAAGATACATGGGCGCGGAACCTTCGTCGTTGGAGATGCGCTACTTTAGCCGTACATGGCGAGCGGTGCCATGCGCATTAAGCCTGGCAGCGTGGTGAGTCGATGCGGCGCCAGCCACGGCGCTGGTCGCGGCGCTAACCGCCGCGTGACCGCCGTATTTGCCGCATAACCGCCGTATTCGCCGTATTCGCCGCATGAGCAGCATGAGCAGCGTGAGCGGCATGAGCCGCCGCGCTGAATCAAGCCGCGCCGCGTTTGCCGAGCCATACGTCGACGCGCGCCAATGCGCCCGCCAACACCGATTCCAGTTCGGGCGTCTGCGCCATGCTGCCCCACAGCAGCCGGTCCGCGGCAAATGCCTGCAACGGATCGGGCGCCGCGAAAAAGCCACGCGCGACGCGCTCGTCCATCACGCCATCCTGATACGCATATGGCAGCTTGCCGGCCTGCCAGCGGTCGAGGAAGCGGAAGAACAACGCCGGCAGCATCGCAGTCGCCGCCGGTGTGACGCCGCGCTCGAAGCATTCGGCGAGCGTCGGCGCGATAAAGCCGGGCAGTTTCGAAAAGCCGTCCGCGGCGACGCGTTGGTTGGTGTCCTGGATATACGGATTGCTGAAGCGTTCGAGCACCACGTCGCGATAGCGTTCGAGATCGAGCGGACTCGGGGTGAGACACGGAATCACGTCTTCGCTCACGTAATCGAAGGCGAATTGGCAGATGTCCGGGTCCAGCGTGCCTTCGTGGATGTAGTTCAGTCCGACCAGCGTGCCCGCCCACGCGATGCAGCTATGCGTCGCGTTGAGAATACGGATCTTGGCTTCCTCGTAGGGCACCACCGAGTCGACCAGTTCCGCGCCGACTTTTTCCCAGGCCGGACGTCCGGCAATAAACCGGTCTTCGATCACCCATTGGATGAATGCCTCGCCCATCACCGGGCACGCGTCGTCCACACCGGTAGCGGCTTTGACACGCTCGCCCACGTCCGGGGTGGGGCGCGGCGTAATGCGATCGACCATCGAGCTGGGGCACAGGGTGTTGTCGTCGAACCATTGCGCCAGTGCTTGCGCGCCGCGCCGTTCGAGAAACTCGCTCATCCCCGCGTGAAAACGCTCGCCGTTGCTGCGCAGGTTGTCGCAGGTTTGCAGCGTGACCGGACCGGCGCCGCGTTTCATGCGCGCATCGAGAATCGCCGCGAGCGCGCCGTAAATCGTGGTGTGGCCGCCTTTCAGATCGGCCGCGAGATCGGCGTTGGCGGTGTCGAGTGCGTCCCGTTCGTCGAGGTAATAGCCACCCTCGGTGACGGTGAACGCGATGATCTTGCAGGCCGGATCGGCGCCGGCCTCGATCAGCGCATCGAGGCTCTCGGACCACGGCACCACGCGCTCGATCGAACGAATCGTCTCGTACGCGCGTTCGCCCTGCGGCGTGACGGTCTCGAGCGTATAGACGCCTTTTTGTGCTGCAAGCGCATCGAGTACCGCGTTCATGTCGCTGCGAATATTGCCGACCGTCAGCGACCAATGCGGTTCGCCGGCCGGCTGCGCCTCGTTCAATCGATGGAGGTACCACGCCTGATGCGCGCGATGGAACGATCCCGCGCCGATGTGCAGGATCACGTGTGCGGCCGCGCCGCTGCCTTGTCCGCCGTTCATGTGCGTCTCCTGAATGTCCTTGATCGCACGGCTCGGTGCGTGCGTTTTTTCTTGGGTGGAGCATTTGCTCTATCTGTGAGCGAATGATCGTACCGCTTGAAACGAAAGTCAAGGCGACGTGAACGGCTTTTCGTGGCGCAGCGCGGCGTGACGGGGGTTTCCGGTGGCCTGGGCGGTCGGGCAACGCGTGATGGGCCGCGTCTGAGCAAGCCTGTTGCATTGCGTCAAATTTGACTTCAAGCGCGCCAGGAATAACCCGAATGCAAAAAAGTATCGGTCCGCGGCTTCATTTTTAGTGGCGGACGACGCGTGAGAAGTCTACTTTTCGCTATACAAGAAGGGAGCAGGAGGAGAACGCGATGCAACCCGATCTCGAAATCGTTGCCGTCCGCCGCGACGAATCGTTCAAAGTGTGGTCGCACGGCTATCCGTATCGCACGGTGCGCTGGCACTTTCATCCCGAATACGAAATCCATCTGATCGTGGCGACGACCGGCAAGATGTTCGTCGGCGACCATATCAGCGGCTTTGCGCCCGGCAACCTGGTGTTGATGGGCCCGAACCTGCCGCATAACTGGGTCAGCGACGTGCCGGAAGGCGAAACCATCGCGCAGCGCAATCTGGTTGTGCAATTCAGCCAGGAATTCGTGTCGGGCTGTCTGGAAAGTTTTCCGGAATGGCGTCAGGTCGAAGCACTGCTCGCCGATTCGCGCCGCGGCGTGTCGTTCGGCGCGCAAACGAGCGCGGCGATCCAGCCGCTATTTCTCGAATTGCTGATGGCGCGCGGGTTGCGCCGTCTCGTGCTGTTCATGTCGATGCTGGAAATACTGATGAACGCGGAGGATCGCGAGACGCTCGCGAGCCCTGCGTACCAGGCCGATCCTACGGGCTTCGCGTCGACCCGCATCAATCACGCGTTGTCGTATATCGGCAAGAATCTCTCGGGCGAGTTGCGCGAGTCGGATCTGGCGCAGCTCGCCGGGCAGAGCGTCAGTGCGTTTTCGCGTTACTTTCGCCGTCATACCGGGCTGCCGTTCGTGCAGTACGTGAACCGGATGCGCATCAATCTCGCGTGCCAGTTGCTCACGGACGACGACCTGAGCGTGACCGATATCTGCTTCAAGGCCGGTTTTAACAACCTGTCGAATTTCAATCGACAGTTCCTCGCGGTCAAGGGCATGGCGCCCTCGAAGTTTCGCCGCTATCAGCAACTGAACGACGCGAGCCGCGGCGCTTCCGAAGAAGCGGCGGCACGCGGCGGGGGCATCGACGATGCCCCCGCGATCGTGCCGGCGCCAGGTTTGCCTCGCACCGTAGCCGCCGCTTATCCACCGACGTAGCGATACGCAGCCCCGCCCAGGCAATAAGCCGAAGCGTTTCATTTCACCCGCGTTTCAACACGCATCGCGCTGTTCACGACAGCGTGACGGGCGTGCTCACTTTCAAATAACGGAGACAACCATGACGCAATTCCAGTTCACTTCGAAGCAGGCATCGTTGAAGGCATTCGCGACGCTCGCGCTCGGCCTGTCGTTCATCGCCGCGCCTGCCGCACAAGCCACGCCGTTGAAAATCGGCATGACATTCCAGGAGCTGAACAACCCGTACTTCGTGACGATGCAAAAGGCGTTGAACGACGCGGCGGGATCGATGGGCGCAACGGTGGTCGTCACCGACGCGCATCACGACGTCAGCAAACAGGTCAGCGACGTCGAAGACATGCTGCAAAAGAAGATCGACATCCTGCTTGTGAATCCGACCGATTCGACCGGCATTCAGTCGGCGGTGAGCTCGGCGAAGAAGGCGGGCGTGGTGGTGGTGGCGGTCGATGCGAACGCAAACGGTCCGGTCGATTCGTTCGTCGGCTCGAAAAACTTCGACGCGGGGCAGATGGCGTGCGAGTACCTGGCGAAGTCGATTGGCGGCAGCGGCGAAGTGGCGATTCTCGACGGCATTCCGGTCGTGCCGATTCTCGAACGCGTGCGCGGCTGCAAGGCGGCGCTCGCGAAAGTGCCGGGCGTGAAACTCGTCGATACGCAGAACGGCAAGCAGGAACGCGCGACGGCACTGTCCGTCACCGAGAACATGATCCAGGCGCATCCGAATCTGAAGGGCGTGTTCAGCGTGAACGACGGCGGCTCGATGGGTGCGCTCTCGGCGATCGAAGCGTCGGGCAAGGATATCAAGCTCACCAGTGTCGACGGTGCGCCGGAAGCGATTGCCGCGATCCAGAAACCGAATTCGAAGTTCGTCGAAACCTCCGCGCAGTTCCCGGCTGACCAGGTGCGCATCGCGCTCGGCGTCGCACTGGCGAAGAAGTGGGGCGCCAATGTGCCGAAAGCGATTCCCGTCGACGTGAAGATGGTCGACAAGAGCAATGCGAAGGGCTTCAGCTGGTAAGCCGGGTGCGAGTTGCTGCGCTCTTGCGGAGTGCAGCAGTTCGCCGCAGAGGAGGACCCGATGGACACGATTCTCAAACTCGACCAGATCACTAAAAGCTTTCCCGGCGCGAAGGCGCTGCAAGCGATTCACCTGGAGATTGCGCGCGGCGAGATTCACGCATTGCTCGGCGAAAACGGCGCGGGCAAATCGACGCTGATGAAAATCCTGTGCGGCATCTATCAGCCGGACGAAGGCACCATCACGATTGACGGCCAGGTGCGCCACTTCACGAACTATCACGATGCGGTCGCTGCGGGCGTCGGCATCGTGTTTCAGGAGTTCAGCCTGATTCCGTATCTGAACGCGGTGGAGAATATGTTTCTCGGCCGCGAGTTGAAGAACGGTTTGGGTCTGCTCGAACGCGGCAAGATGCGGCGCGCGGCAGCGGCGATTTTCGAGCGGCTCGGCGTAGCGATCGATCTGTCGGTGCCGATTCGCGAATTATCGGTCGCGCAGCAGCAGTTCGTCGAAATCGGCAAGGCGCTGTCGCTGGAAGCGCGCATTCTGATTCTGGATGAGCCGACCGCAACGCTCACGCCCGCGGAAGCCGAGCATCTGTTCGCGATCATGCGCGATCTGAAACAGCAGGGCGTTGCGATGATTTTCATCTCGCATCACCTCGAAGAGATTTTCGAGGTGTGCGACCGCATTACGGTGCTGCGCGACGGCCAGTACGTAGGCATGACCGAGGTCGCGCAATCCGATGTGGGCCGCCTGGTCGAGATGATGGTGGGGCGCCGCATCGAGAGCAGTTTTCCGCCGAAGCCGCCGTTGCGCGCCGATGCGAAGACCGTGCTCGAAGTCGACAAGCTGCAATTGCTCAAAGACAGCCCGGTGCTGAGTTTCACGCTGCGCGAAGGCGAGATTCTCGGCTTTGCCGGACTGGTCGGTTCGGGCCGCACGGAAACCGCGCTGGCCGTGATCGGCGCGGACCCGGCTTACGTGAAGGAAATCCGCATCAACGGAGCGGCCGCGAAGCTATCCGATCCCGCCGACGCGCTGCGAGCCGGCGTCGGCATCCTGCCCGAAAGCCGCAAGACCGAAGGCCTGATCACCGATTTCTCGATCAGGCAGAACATCTCGATCAACAACCTCGGCAAGTACCGCTCGCTGCGTTTCTTCATCGACCGGCGCAGCGAAGCGCGCGCGACCGCCGACATCATGAAGCGCGTCGGCGTCAAGGCGCCGACGATGCATACCGAGGTCGCCACGCTCTCAGGCGGCAATCAGCAGAAGGTGGTGATCGCGCGCTGGCTGAATCACCACACCAACATCCTGATCTTCGACGAACCGACGCGGGGCATTGACGTCGGCGCCAAAGCCGAAATCTATCTGCTGATGCGCGAACTCACCGCGCGCGGCTACTCGATCATCATGATCTCGTCCGAGTTGCCGGAGATCGTCGGCATGTGCGACCGCGTCGCCGTGTTCCGGCAGGGCCGCATCGAGGCGCTGCTCGAAGGCGACGAGATCGATTCGAACGCCGTGATGACCTATGCAACAGCCGGCACCCGTGGAGCAGCACATGAACATGCATAACCCTTCTTCTACGCCGAAAACCCGGACCGCTAGTGGCGACGCCCCGAAGGAAGTCCCGCTGGGGCACACGCCGGGCGCTCCACCGCGTCTTACATGGACCGCTTTGAAACGCTCGACGCTGTTTTATCCGTTCATCGGCTTGCTGGTGGTTTGCATCGTGATGGTGTTCGCAAGCGACAGTTTTCTCTCCGGCGCGAATCTGGAGAACGTGCTGCGCCAGGTGTCGATCAACGCGATCATCGCCGTCGGTATGACCTGCGTGATCTTGACCGGCGGGATCGATCTGTCGGTTGGGTCGGTGATGGCGCTAGCAGGTACGCTTTCCGCCGGCTTGATGGTTGCGGGCATGAACGCGGTGGCGGCGCTTGCGATCGGCGTCGCGGTCGGTTTGGGCTTCGGTGCGGCAAATGGCTTCTTCGTCGCATTCGCCGGCATGCCGCCGATCATCGTCACACTCGCGACGATGGGTATCGCACGCGGTCTCGCACTGATCTACACCGGCGGCTACCCGATCGACGGTTTGCCTGACTGGGTCAGCTTCTTCGGCAGCGGCAAGATTCTCGGCATCCAGGCGCCGGTCGTGATCATGCTGGTGATCTACACGATCGCGTGGGTGTTGCTCGAACGCATGCCGTTCGGACGCTACGTGTACGCGATCGGCGGCAACGAGCAGGCGACGCGTCTGTCGGGTGTGCGCGTGGCGCTCGTGAAGCTGATCGTCTATACGCTTGCCGGGTTGACTTCAGCTTTCGCCGCCATCGTGTTGACCGCGCGCTTGATGAGCGGCCAGCCGAACGCGGGCGTCGGCTTCGAGCTCGACGCCATCGCCGCGGTGGTGATGGGTGGGACCTCGATCTCCGGCGGGCGCGGCTCGATCATCGGCACGTTGATTGGCGCGCTGCTGCTCGGCGTGCTGAACAACGGCCTGAACATGGTCGGCGTGAATCCTTACGTGCAGAACGTGATCAAGGGCGGAATTATTCTGCTCGCGATTTACATCAGTCGCGATCGCAGAAAGTGACGCTTATCCGACTTCCTCTTTTTAGCAGGATCATGCAATGACGAACCACAACGACTCGCAAACCGATCAGCAGAACATGACCGCCATCGTCTGTCACGCGCCGAAAGACTATCGCGTCGAGCGGGTAACGAGGCCTCATGCTCGCGCCCGTGAACTGGTGATTCGCATCGCCGCATGCGGCATCTGCGCGAGCGATTGCAAATGCCATTCAGGCGCGAAGATGTTTTGGGGCGGCCCAAGTCCGTGGGTTAAAGCGCCGGTGATTCCGGGCCACGAGTTTTTCGGTTTCGTCGAGGAAATCGGCGAAGGCGCGGCCGACCATTTCGGCGTGAAAATCGGCGACCGCGTGATCGCCGAGCAGATCGTGCCGTGCGGCAAGTGCCGCTATTGCAAATCCGGTCAGTACTGGATGTGCGAGGTGCACAACATCTTCGGCTTTCAGCGCGAAGTTGCGGACGGCGGCATGGCCGAGTACATGCGCATTCCGCCGACCGCGATCGTCCACCGGATCCCCGACGGCATCTCGCTCGAAGACGCCGCGATCATCGAGCCGCTGGCGTGTGCGATTCACACGGTGAACCGCGGCGACCTGCAACTCGATGACGTGGTGGTGATCGCGGGCGCCGGGCCGCTCGGTCTGATGATGACGCAAATCGCGCATCTGAAGACGCCGAAGAAACTGGTCGTGATCGATCTGGTGGAAGAGCGCCTTGCGCTCGCGCGCGAATACGGCGCCGACGTGACGATCAATCCGAAACAGGACGACGCGTTGGCGATCGTCCATTCGCTGACGGAAGGCTACGGTTGCGACGTGTACATCGAAACGACCGGTGCGCCGATCGGCGTCAACCAGGGCATGGACCTGATTCGCAAGCTCGGGCGTTTCGTCGAGTTTTCGGTGTTCGGCGCGGAGACGACGCTGGACTGGTCGGTGATCGGCGACCGCAAGGAACTCGACGTGCGCGGCGCGCATCTCGGGCCATACTGTTATCCGATCGCGATCGATCTGCTGGCGCGTGGGCTCGTGACGTCGAAGGGCATTGTCACGCATGGCTTTTCGCTGGAAGAATGGGACGAGGCGATCAAGGTCGCGAACTCGCTCGATTCGATCAAGGTATTGATGAAGCCGCGTGCCTGAGCGTTCGCGGGACAAGCGGCACATAAACGGAGACTGTATGAACTACGTCATCGGCGTCGATATCGGCACGCAGAGCACCAAAGCGCTGCTGGTCGATCAGCACGGCGCGATCGTCGCGCAGCATGCGTCGGGCTATCAGCCGGATACGCCCAGGCCGCTATGGGCTGAACAGTGGCCGGCGGTGTGGTTGAAGGCGGTGGCGGAGTGCATCGCTGCGTGCGTGGAGAAAGCGAAAACGGCGGGCGTCGCGGCGAGGTCGATCAAGGCGGTGTGCGTGAGCAGCCTGTACGGCGGCTCCGGCATTCCAGTCGACAGCGACATGCGGCCGCTCTATCCGTGTCTGATCTGGATGGACCGGCGTGCCACCGACCAGGTCGAATGGGTGCGCAACAACGTCGATCTCGAACGCCTTCATAGGATTACCGGCAATGGCGTGGACAGCTATTACGGCTACACGAAGATGCTGTGGCTGCGCGATCACGAGCCGGATGTGTGGGCGCATACGCGCTATTTCCTGCCGCCCAATGCGTACGTGATCTACATGCTGACCGGCGAGGTTGCCGTCGACCATAGTTCGGCGGGCAACATCGGCGGCATCTACGACATCGCGAAGCGCGACTGGTCCGACGAAGCGCTCGACATGCTCGGCATTCCCGCGACGATGATGCCGGAGCGGCTGGTGGAATCGTCGGACGTGGTGGGCGGATTGCTGTCGCAGTGGACCGAACAGCTGGGACTGGAAGCGGACACGGCGATCGTCGCGGGCGGCGTCGACGCGGCGGTGGCGACGTTCGCCGCGGGCGTCACGCGTGCGGGGCAGCACGTCGCGATGATCGGCACGAGTATGTGCTGGGGCTATATCAATCAGAGCGTCGATGCGCGGCATGGTTTGATCAGCATGCCGCATGTGTTCAACGGGCAGCGCGACATCTATATTTTCGGCGGCGCGATCACGGCCGGTGCGTCGGTGACCTGGTATCGCGAGCAGTTCTGTCACGCGGAGACTGAAGCCGCACGCGCGACGCCGCAAGGCGATCCGCATCGTTTGCTCGAAGAAGCCGCTTCCAGGATTCCGGCGGGTGCCGACGGCGTGATGTTTTTGCCGTATCTGATGGGCGAGCGCAGTCCTGTATGGGATGCCAGGGCGAGCGGAGCGTTTGTCGGCTTGAGCCTCTTTCACACGCGAGCGCATCTGTATCGAGCGGTTTTGGAAGGCGTGTCGTTTGCACTGAAACACAACATCGAAGCGGGACGCAAAGGCGCGCAAGCGCTGGATGACAAGTTGATCGTGGTGGGAGGCGCCGCGCATTCGGATTTATGGATGCAGATCATTGCGGACGTGACCGGCTATCCGGTGTACACGATCGAGCAGGAAGTGGAAGCGGCGATGGGCGCGGCGTTGCTGGCCGGCGTCGGTGTCGGTCTGGTATCGAACGAAGAAGCGCAGGGTGGGTGGGTGACGCTGATCGAGCGCGCGCAACCTGACGCGGCGCGGATGGCTTTGTACGAGCAGCGGTTCGGCGTTTATACGGATTTGTATCCGGCATTGAAGCCGGTCATGCATCGGTTGCAATCATCATGAATGCTGCTTTTGATTTTTCTGGAAAGTCGATTCTGGTCACGGGTGCATCGAGCGGAATTGGACGGGCGACCGTTGAAATCCTGCGCGCTTCCGGCGCGAGTGTGGTTGCGGCCGCGCGCAACGTGAATGAGTTGGCGCGATTGGCGGAGGAAACGGGCTGCGAGCCGTTGGTGCTGGATGTGAGCGATGAATCCGCCATTGACGATGCATTGAGTTCGCTCGATGCATTCGACGGGCTCGTGAACTGTGCGGGCATTGCTTTGCTCGAGCGCGCGGTTGACACCACGGGTGCTAGTTTTGATCGAGTCATGGCGGTGAATGCGCGGGGAGCCGTGCTGGTTGCCAGGCACGTGGCCCGCGGGATGATTGGCGCCAGGCGCGCTGGCAGTATCGTGAATGTTTCTAGTCAGGCTGCGCTTGTCGCGCTGGATGATCACTTGAGCTATTCGGCTTCCAAGGCGGCGCTCGATGCGATTACGCGGGCGCTTTGTATCGAGCTCGGGCCGTTTGGGATTCGGATTAATAGTGTCAATCCTACGGTTACGCTGACACCTATGGCGGTGCAGGCCTGGAGTGATCCGGCCAAACGGGAGCCCGCTTTGATGGCGATTCCTTTGCAGCGTTTCGCCGAACCTTCTGAAGTGGCGATGCCGGTTTGTTTTTTGCTCAGTGAGGCGGCTTCCATGATTAGTGGGGTTTGTTTGCCGATCGATGGCGGGTATACCGCGAGGTGATGTTTTTTTTGCCTTCGCGGTGTTTTCGTCTGGGCGCCTGCGGCGAGTAGGCAAAAAAGAGCCTACAACATCGTCCTCACGTGCCAAAGCTCAGGAAACAAAACCACATCCAGCATCTTGCGCAGATACGGCGCGCCGCTGGTCCCGCCTGTGCCTTGCTTGAACCCAATAATCCGCTCAACCGTCGTCACATGCCGGAACCGCCACTGGCGAAATGCGTCCTCGAGATCGACGAGCTCCTCGGCCATCTCGTACAGCTCCCAATGCTGCGAAGGATTTCGATAAACCTCCAGCCAGGCCGCTTCGACAGAAGCATCATGAATAGTAGGCTGGGTCCAATCCCGCTCCAACCTGGAGGGCGAAATAGCAAACCCGCGACGAGCCAGCAACCTCACGACCTCGTCATAAAACGAAGGCGCCTCCAGCGAAGCCTTAACCTCGGCAAAAACATCCGCCCGATGCGCGTGCGGCTTCAGCATCTGCTCATTCTTATTGCCCAGCAAAAACTCGATCTGCCGATACTGATAAGACTGGAATCCGGAAGAGCTACCCAGATAAGGCCGCATCGCCGTGTACTCGGACGGCGTCATCGTCGCGAGAACACTCCATGCCTGGACGAGCTGCTCCATGATCCGCGATACGCGAGCGAGCATCTTGAATGCCGGCGGCAACTCATCGCGATGCACCGCCTTCAGCGCAGCGCGCAACTCGTACAACGCGAGCTTCATCCACAGTTCGCTGGTCTGATGCTGGATGATGAACAACATCTCGTTGTGATCCGGCGACAACGGATGCTGCGCATTCAGCACCGTCCCCAGCGACAGATAATCGCCGTAACTCATCGACTCCGAGAAATCGAGTTGCGCGTCGTGCCAGCCATCATCGGAAGCGGAAGCAGCGGCAGCGCCGGCCACCTCAGGCGTCGCCACGCGGCCACGCCCAAACGGACAACCCTGCGCCGGTTTTTCTTCCGGCAGTCCCGGCGTTTGCATGTGATCGGTCATTGCGTGCTCCTCAGGTCACAGCGCCGCGTGCGGCAAATTCAGGTGCCCGCCAGGTCTCTTGCGTCAGCACGTCGCGCAGCGTTTCCACTGCGTCCCACACATCGACAAAGCGCGTGTACAGCGGCGTAAAACCAAACCGCAACACATGAGGCTCGCGATAGTCGCCGATCACGCCACGCGCGATCAGCGCCTGCATCACTTCATAACCGTGCGGATGCTCGAAGCTCGCGTGCGAGCCGCGTTGCGCGTGTTCGCGCGGCGTCACGAGCTTCAAAGAAAACTCGCCGCAACGTGCTTCGACCAGCTCGATAAACAAATCGGTCAACGCGAGCGATTTCGCGCGGATCGCCTGCATGTCGGTTTGCAGGAACACGTCGAGCCCGCATTCGACCAGTGCCATCGACACCATCGGCTGCGTGCCGCACAAGAAGCGGCCAATACCGTCATCGGGTTGATACGCCGGGTCCATTTTGAACGGCGCGCGATGGCCCCACCAACCGGACAGCGGCTGCGCAAACTCGTTCTGGTGACGCTTCGGCACCCATACGAACGCCGGCGAACCCGGGCCGCCATTCAGATACTTATAGGTGCAGCCCACCGCGTAGTCCGCGCCGACACCATTCAGGTCGACCGGCACCGCGCCCGCCGAATGTGCGAGGTCCCACAGCGCGAGCGCACCCTTGTCGTGGATGAGTCTGGTCAGCGCCGCCATGTCGTGCATGTAGCCGGTGCGATAGTTCACGTGCGTGATCATCGCGATCGCGGTGTCATTGCCGATCGCGGCGGGCAGCTCGGACGGATCGTCGACGAGACGCAATTCATAACCGCGGTCGAGCTGTTCGATCAGCCCTTGCGCGATGTACAGGTCGGTCGGGAAATTCGAACGTTCGGAGACGATCACGCGACGCTTCGGATCGCGCGCGTTCGCCAACCGCACGGCAGCCGATAAGAGCTTGAACAGGTTGATCGAAATCGTATCGGTGACGACCACTTCGTTTTCCGCCGCTCCGATCAGCGGCGCGAGCTTGTTGCCAAGGCGGCGCGGCAATTCGAACCAGCCTGCGGTGTTCCAGCTGCGGATCAGGCCTTCGCCCCATTCGGCGGCGATCACGGTCTGCGCGCGTTGAGCGGCGGCAGACGGCGGCACGCCGAGCGAGTTGCCGTCGAGATAAATGGTGGTCGGCGACAGCGCGAACTGGCCGCGCAGCCGAGCGAGCGAGTCGGCGTCATCCAGCGCCAATGCTTCTTCACGGGTGTTCATGATGGTCCAGTCAGAGAGATCAGGGAGTTCGGTGAATGCAGTGATTCAGTTTTGCAGAGCGTCGGCGATCAGTGAGCTTCGGGCAGCGCCCGCAACACGGCGCGCACGGGGCTCGCATCGAGGGTGGTCAGCTTGAGCGGCAGCGCGATCAGTTCGTAGTCGCCGGGCGCAACGGCATCCAGCACGATGCCTTCGAGAATCGCCATGCGATGCTCGCGAATCCGGTGGTGCGCGTCCATCGTCTTCGATTCCTGCGGATCGAGCGACGGCGTGTCGATGCCGATCAGCTTGACGCCACGGGCAGCCAGCAGGTCGATGGTTTCCGGCGCGACCGCGCAGAAAGCGCTGTCCCAGACCGCAGTCGGCGCGCTTTTGTAAGTGCGTAGTAGGACGCGCGGCGGCAGCTCGTCAAGCGAGCCGGTCAGGTGTTGTGGCGTGACAACAGGCGAGGCGCCGATGCAATGAATCACGCGGCAGCGGCCAAGGTAAGCATCGAGCGGCACGAGCCCGATCGCGATGCCTTCGGCGTCATAGTGCAGCGGGGCGTCGGTGTGGGCGCCGGTGTGCGGCGATAGCGTGAGCCGCGCGACGTTGACGGGCGAGCCTGCCTCCATGCGCCATACGCGTTCGATACCGACCGGCGTATCGCCCGGCCAGACGGGCGTCGCGGTATCGACGGCGGGGGTGATGTCCCAGAGTGTCTCCATGTCTCCATCGGCTATGTGTGTCTATCAGGGAATGATAGGCGGCTTGTCGCGAAATGTGATTGCGAAAAAATCTCCTTCTGAGCCGTGTCTTGGAACATAATTTGAGTTAAATGGGAAAGGGAGACCGAATATGAACGCGATCTCGCTCGACGCCACCGATTGCCGTATCTTGACGGTGCTTCAGCAAGAAGGACGGATTAGCAATCTCGACCTGGCGGAGCGCATCTCGCTCTCGCCGTCAGCCTGTCTACGGCGTCTGCGCCTGCTGGAGGAGCAGGGCGTCATCGAGCATTACCGCGCATGTCTGAACCGCGAAGTGCTGGGTTTCGAACTGGAAGCGTTCGTGCAGGTGTCGATGCGCAACGACCAGGAGAACTGGCACGAGCGTTTTGCGGAGGCGGTGCGGGATTGGCCGGAAGTGGTCGGCGCGTTTGTCGTGACCGGCGAGACCCATTATCTGCTGCGGGTGCTCGCGCACAATCTCAAACACTATTCGGATTTCGTGCTGCAACGCCTGTATAAGGCGCCGGGCGTGATGGATATTCGCTCGAATATCGTGCTGCAGACGCTGAAGGAAGATTCGGGTGTACCGGTGTCGCTGGTGAAAAAAACCACCGGCCATAGCGCACAGCATAACTGAGTCCGGGTGCCCGTCGCTTGCCTGTAAAGCGCGGCGGCACCGCAGTCAGATCGATTTGAGTCCGTGGAACTGGCCGTTCTGGAAGATCAGCGGCGCGATTTCCGCGGCATTCTCGTGCACGCCGCAGCGCTCCACCTCGCCGACGAAAATCACGTGATCGCCTTCTTCGTAGCGGCTGCGGTTATGGCATTCGAACCACGCAAGCGCACCGTCGAGCACCGGCATGCCGGTGTCGCCCTGCGCGTGCGATACGCCTTCGAAGCGGTCGCCCTTCACGGTGGCGAAGCGCTTGCACAGGTCGATCTGCGACGCGGCCAGCACGTTGACGACATAATGACTGTTCGCCTGGAACACCGGCATCGACGCCGAGCGCGTCGCGAGGCTCCACAATACCAGCGGCGGATTGAGCGAAACCGAATTAAACGAGCTGGCCGTGATACCGATCAACTGGCCGGATGCCGCGCGCGTTGTAATAACGGTGACGCCTGTAGCGAATTGGCCGAGCGCCTGTTTGAAGGCGGGTTGGTCGAAGTTAGGCGGGCTGGCGCGCTTCATTGGACGAAAGCCTTCGGCGCAAGCCGGGTGAACCCCGGGGTGAATCCATCGCAAGCGTGGCCGGAAACAAATGATTCGAAAGTCATAGTGAAAATCGTCGATTTGTCCCAATTTTAACTGCAATCGCGGCGGACTGGCCGCGACCCGTGCCGTTAAGTGGAAAAACCGCTAAGCTGGAAAGTCTCGATAGTGGCACGAGCGTTGCGGGTAAGCGGGTATTGAGCAGACGTCGGCGGCAAGCCTCAGGCGAACAACCGGCCCCGGCCGGCTATGGGTATCAAGGAGCGAGCAGCATGAGTCAGACAGGCGAAGTCGCCACCCTCGGTGGCGGGTGTTTCTGGTGCCTCGAAGCGGTGTATCTGGGCGTCGAAGGCGTGAACTCGGTGGAATCGGGCTATGCGGGCGGACAGACGCGGCAGCCGACCTATGAGCAGGTCTGCGACGGCGAGACTGGCCATGCGGAAGTGGTGAACGTCGATTTCGATCCGGCGAAGATCGGCTATCGCGAGATTCTCGACATCTTCTTTGCGATTCACGATCCGACCCAGTTGAACCGGCAAGGCAACGACGTCGGCACGCAATACCGCTCGGTGATTTTCACGAACTCCGACGCGCAGCGCGAGACGGCGCTGCAGGCGATTCGTGAGATCGGCGCCGAAGGGATTTACGACGGCCAGATCGTCACCCAGGTGCTGCCGCTCGACGGTAATTACTGGCCGGCCGAGGCGTATCACCAGAACTACTTTGCGCAGCATCCGAACCAGGGGTACTGCTCGTTCGTGGTGGCGCCGAAGGTCGCAAAGTTTCGTCAGAAGTTCGCACATCGGATCAGGGCGAGCTGAGCGGCGCGAATGGCGGCTTAAGTCGACAGATGGCCTGGGCAGTGATGCGGTGAGCCGTTCGTTGCCGGGCTGCCAGCCGCACGCAGGCGGGGTGTCGCTTAGGCGTGCTCGCCGGGCTGGCCGCCTTCGCCACGCTCGTGCGTTTGCCGATCGTGCTCGTGCTCGTGAACGAGGCGCGCGTACGCTTCGATGATCGCGCGCGCCAGTTCCACGCAGCTTAACGGCGCCGAACCCTCCGCCTTGTTGTTGACCGCGATCACTACCGGCTGGCCGGCCAGTGCGTAGCGCGCGGCCAGTTCGGCGAGTGCGGCGCGGGTGGCTGGGTCCTGGTCGACGAGCTGGTTGAACGGCTCGTATTTGGCCTTTGCCTGCTCGTATTTGAAGCCGCTATGCAGACTCCAGCGCACGATCAGCGGCCCGGCCGGCTCGCCGTCGAGCAGTGCGAGTGCTGCCGCCTGGCGCAGCGGATCCGGCATCCGCGCATGAATCCCCACGCAATACCGTACGCCTGCCGTTTTCAGTGTGCGGATGAAGCGCGGCGTCAGCAAGCTCGCGTCGCGGATCTCGATCGCGTAGCAGGTGCCCGCGGGCAGTGTCGGCAACGCCGTCAGGAACTCGGCCAGGCGTTCGATGAACACCGCCGGCTGCGCGAGCATCTGATCCGGCAGCGGCGAGAGCTGGAACACCAGCGCGCCGGCCTTCGCGCGGAGGCCTTCGAGGCAAGGCGTCACGAACTCGTCGATTGCCATTTGCGCATTCAGAAAGCACGGATTCAGCGAGACCGGCTCGCCGCGTTCGGCGCGCACGGTGGCGTCGGTGATCGTCATCGGCGCTTTGACGATGAAGCGGAAGTGCTCGGGCACCTGCTGCGCATAGCGCAAGTATTCGGTGACCGTGAGCGCCTGATAAAACGACCGGTCGATGCTGACGGTGCGTAGCAGCGGATGCGCGCCGTAGGCGGTGAGGCCGTCGCGCGAAAGTTTGCTGTTGCTGTATTCGTCGCCGTAGACGATGCCGTTCCAGCCCGGAAACGACCATGTCGATGTGCCGAGATGGACCTGCGGCGGCAGTTCGGCGGCAAGGGCGAGCAGTTCCGGGGAGGGCGGAGCCGCCACGACGTCGCGCGCGCGGCGTTTTCTCGGGGCGTCGGCAGGGGCTGGCGTGGCGCCGGAGGCGGATTCGGGAGCGGTTTCAGCGGCAGGGGGCGCCGGCTTGTCGCCCGCAGCGGGTTCCACGGGTGCCGTTGCCGGCTCCAGCGGCATCCCAAACAGATCGAACTGCACGGCTGCCTCGCCGTGCCCGGCGTTCAATGCTTGTTCAACTTCGCTCGTCCCGCTCTGGTCCATCGGTGTTCGACCTGCTGTTCAAAGTTTGCGCCGCGGCGGCCGCTCATGTACCTGGACCCGGCACGTCGACGCGGCGCGACCGTATCACGGCTGTTTGTCGTACATATAGCGGCGCGACCACGGCAAGGTTGTCGCGCTGCGGCCGGCTTTGCGGCACACCACCTGGTAGATCGAGACATCATCGTTTTCGAACGCGTATGCGCAGCCGGCGAGATACACGCGCCAGATGCGGAATTTTTCGTCGTCGACCAGCTTGCGGGCTT
Source organism: Paraburkholderia sp. SIMBA_030 (assembly GCF_046535245.1). Taxonomy (NCBI): domain Bacteria; kingdom Pseudomonadati; phylum Pseudomonadota; class Betaproteobacteria; order Burkholderiales; family Burkholderiaceae; genus Paraburkholderia; species Paraburkholderia sp. SIMBA_030. Next base: position 46,106 of record NZ_JAWRXB010000008.1, on the reverse strand, counting down.
CTTCCGCATGCGTTTCGAAGTTTTCCGCCCAGATGTTCAACGTGTGCGCATAGTGACGGCGCAGGCTTTCGACGTCAACCGCTTCGAGGCCGCCGCGCTGCATCGCTTCGAGCGCGAGGCTGATATGCGGCAGCTCGCCGTCCGGGAACACGTAGCGGTCGATGAATTCGCCGCCGCCGAGCGCGGTTTCGCCGCTTTCCGCATCGCTCGACGTGATGCCGTGATTCATCGCGATGCCGTCGTCCACCAGCAGATCGCGGATCTTCTCGAAGTAGCCCGGCAGATTTTTGCGTCCGACGTGCTCGAACATCCCGACGCTGGTGATACGGTCGAACTGCCCTTCGACATCGCGATAATCCTGCAGACGAATCTCGATCCTGTCTTCGAGGCCCGCGGCTTTCACGCGCGCCGTGGCGAGGTCGAACTGGTTCTGCGACAGCGTCACGCCGACGCACTTCGAACCGAACTTCGTTGCCGCGCGCAGCACGAGCGCGCCCCAGCCGCAGCCGATATCGAGCAGGCGCTGGCCGGGCTGCAACTGGATCTTGGTGAGGATGTGGTCGATTTTCTTGATCTGCGCGGTGGCGAGATCTTCGTCGCCGTTCTCGAAGTACGCACACGAGTACACCATATTCTCGTCGAGCCACAGCTTGTAGAACTCGTTCGAGACGTCGTAGTGATACTGGATCGCCTTCTTATCCGACGACTTCGAGTGATTGAAGTAGCGCCGCACGCGCGCCAGCTTGCTTGCGCTGGTGACCGTATTGCGCGCGAGCTGATAGCTGACGTTGATGATGTCCGACAGCTTGCCTTCGATGTCGATCTTGCCCTTCACGTACGCCTCGCCAAGATTGTCGAGGCTCGGTTCGAGCAGGTAAGGCAGCGCCGTAGCGCTCTTCACATGCAGCGTGACCTGAGGCGCGGCAAACTGCCCGAAGTCATGCTGCTGGCCGTCCCACAACACAAGGCGTGCTGGCAGGTTCGCCCTGGTTTTTACGTCTTCCACCCACTGCGCCAGCTTTTTCTCCCAGAACATGTGATTTCTCCGTGTCCGTTGAATTAAAGCAAAGCCTGTGTGGACCGCCGCTCACCGCGGCGTGACTCCTATGCCGCGAGGTGGTGCAATCCGCGCCTTCGGGCATGCGGCTTCGTTGGCAGCGTGCTCGAAGACATTGATATTCAGATTCAAGGCGACAGGCGGGCGATGTGCCAGTCGCTGCCTTCGCTTGAACGCGTGTAGAGCAGGCGGTCGTGCAAACGCGACGGACGGCCTTGCCAGAATTCGATCGCTTCGGGTACCAGACGATAGCCGCCCCAATGCGGCGGGCGCGGCGGTTGGTCGCCGTATTGCAGGCTGATTTCGCGTTCGCGTGTTTCGAGTTGCGAGCGGCTTTCAATCACCTGACTTTGATTCGAGGCCCACGCACCGATTCGTGAGCCGAGCGGGCGCGACGCGAAGTATGCGTCGCTTTCTTCCGCGCTGGTCTTGACGACGCGGCCCTCGATCCGCACCTGGCGTTCGAGTTCGATCCAGTAGAACAGCAGGCTCGCGTACGGATTGGCCGCGAGTTCGCGGCCTTTGCGGCTTTCATAGTTGGTGAAGAACACAAAGCCGCGGTCGTCGACGCCCTTGATCAGAACGATGCGCGCCGACGGCCGGCCACGCGAGTCGACCGTGGCCAGGGTCATCGTATTCGGTTCGGGAAGTTGGGCTTCGACCGCTTGCGCAAACCATACGTCGAATTGACGGAATGGGTTGCGGTCGATATCGGCAATGTCCAACGACCCAAGCGAATAATTTTTTCGAAGTTCGGCGAGTGTGGTCATGTTCTTATGTGAACGCTACAGTTCAATCAGTATAGCCAAGGAGCGAATTATTTGCGCGCGACCAGGTCAAGGCGGCGCGCAGTTCGTTCATGCATGCCGCCGTGCACATTGACGCGATCAGGCAAAATACGGGCTGCGAGCGCCCGAGCTGCGTCCACCTTCTGCACCTTCTGTTTTGCCTGCTTTCAACGAGCCTGCCACCATGTCCAGCATCACCACGCAATCTGATCTTACTACCGGCCTCGACGGGAGTGAAACCGCCGACCGCGCGCGGCGCTTCGGCGGCATCGCCCGGCTGTACGGCGCGCCGGCGCTCGCTGCGTTCGAGCAGGCGCACGTTGCGGTGATCGGCATCGGCGGGGTCGGCTCGTGGGTGGCGGAGGCCCTGGCGCGCAGTGCTGTCGGCACGTTGACGCTGATCGATCTCGACAATGTCGCCGAGAGCAACACTAACCGCCAGATCCACGCGCTCGACGGCAACTACGGAAAACCGAAGGTCGAAGCGATGGCTGAACGCATCGCGGCGATCAATCCGTTTTGCGACGTGCGGCTCGTTGAAGACTTTGTCGAACCGGACAATTTCGCGTCGACGCTTGGCGGCGGTTTCGATTACGTGATCGATGCGATCGACAACGTGCGCACGAAAACCGCGTTGATCGCGTGGTGCGTCGAGTACAAGCAGCCGGTGATTACGGTGGGGGGCGCGGGTGGCCAGTTGGACCCCACGCGCATTCGCATCGACGATCTCGCGCTGACGATCCAGGACCCGCTGCTGTCGAAGGTGCGCGCACAGTTGCGCAAACAGCACGGCTTTCCGCGTGGTCCGAAAGCGAAGTTCAAGGTGAGCGCGGTGTATTCAGACGAACCGTTGATCTATCCGGAAGCCGCCGTCTGCGATATCGACGAGGAGGCCGAGCATGTGAGCACTTCGCCGGGTCATACGGGGCCGGTCGGTCTGAACTGTGCGGGGTTTGGTTCGAGCGTATGTGTGACCGCGAGTTTCGGTTTTGCGGCGGCCGCGCATGTGTTGCGGGCGTTGGCGAAGCAGGCGGGGTGAAGTGAGCGGCTCGAAGCGGATCAGGGCGGCGGTTTAAGCGGCAGCAGGTTCAGGCACCGCGCATTGGCCGCGTGGGCCGCCTGAACACGGAGCGGCAGCAGATTCACGCGCGCCGCATTAACCACACGGGCCGCACCTGAGCGCGGTGCAAAATTAAAACAGCGACGCGCTCAGCTTGCGCCGCCACTGCGACACCAGCTCCGGCTGGTGCGCGGCGAGATCGAACACGGACAGCATCGTCTTACGGCCGATATCGTCGCGGAACGTGCGATCGCGTTGCACGATCGCCAGCAGATGTTCAAGCGCGCCCGCGTAATTACGGTGGGCGATCAGCGCGCTAGCGAGATCGAAGCGTGCTTCGAGATCGGCGGGGTCCGCTGCCACACGGGCTTCGAGTGCCTCGGTGGGCGGCAGATCCGAGGCTGCGTCCACGGCGTCGAGGCGGGTCTTGATCGCGTTGAAGCGCGCGTCGATGCCTTGCGTGATTTTCGGCGACAGCAAGTCGACTTCATTGCGGGCTTCGTCGATCCGGTGGTCTTCCAGCAGCAGTTCGATCAGGTCCATGCGCGCTTCGTCGAAGCCGGGATCGAAGGCGAGCGCGGCTTGCAGCGCTTCGTACGCGTCTTCGCGACGGCCTTCGGCGAGCGCGGCCTGCGCTTCCATGCGCGCCACATCCGCGCCTTGCGGCACGAGACGATCGAGAAACTCGCGCAGCTGACCTTCCGGCAGCACGCCGACGAACTGATCGACCGGCCGGCCATCGGCAAATGCCATCACGTGCGGAATGCTGCGCACCTGAAAGTGCGCCGCCAGTTCCTGATTCTCGTCGACATTCACTTTTACCAGCTTCCATTTGCCGGCGGCTTCGGCTTCGAGCTTTTCCAGCATCGGGCCGAGCGTCTTGCAGGGGCCGCACCACGGCGCCCAGAAATCGACCAGCACGGGGGCCAGCGTCGACGCGGTAATGACGTCTTTTTCGAAAGTGGCCAGAGTGGTGTCCATTGCGTCCTCGTCGATAAAACGGATTATTGATCTAGTTGGGGCCGAGCACCGCGAATTCAATGCGCGTTGCGCTCATTTGCGCACGGGCAAAGGAATCCATTCGGTTTCGCCCGGCACCTTGCCCATTTCCTGATTCGTCCAGGCGGTCTTGGCGGCCTCGATCTTTTCCCGCGAACTGGCGACGAAATTCCACTCGATAAAGCGCTCGCCGTCCAGTTTCTCGCCGCCTAGCAGCATGACGCGCGCGCCGTGGGTGCTCGCGAGCGTGACGGTTTCGTCGAGCGCCAGCACGGCCATCTGGCCGGCTTCGAGCGGCGTGCCGTCGATCTCCAGGTCGCCGTCCACCAGGTAGACGCCGCGTTCCTCGTGTTCCGGCTCGAGCGCGAACGCGCCGCCCGGCGCGAATTGCGCGGCGACATAGAGCGTGCCGGAAAATGTCGCGACCGGCGAGGTTTCGCCGAACGCCGTGCCGGCGACCACGCGCAGCGTGACGCCGTTGCGCTCGACCACCGGCAGCGTATCCGCCGCGTGATGGGCGAAGGACGGTTCGGTGTCTTCGTCGGCGAGCGGCAGCGCGACCCACGTCTGGATGCCGTGCATCGTCTGACCGCTCGCGCGGTCTTCGGCCGGCGTGCGCTCGGAATGGACGATGCCGCGGCCGGCGGTCATCCAGTTGACGTCACCGGGGACGATCTTTTGCAACGAGCCGAGGCTGTCGCGATGCATGATCGCGCCTTCGAACAGATACGTGACCGTCGCGAGGCCGATGTGCGGGTGCGGCCGCACGTCGAGGCCGATACCGGGTTCGAGCGTGGCTGGGCCCATGTGGTCGAAGAAGATGAACGGGCCGATCAGGCGCGCCGCCATCGCCGGCAACACGCGGCGCACCGTGAGATTGCCGACGTCGCGCAGATGCGGCTTGAGGACTGCTTTGATCGAAGAGGACATGGACAGGCTCGGCTGGGAATGGTGGCTTGAGGGATTTGCTCAATGAACGATTCTACTGCGGTGCGCCAAATGCTGACGGTTGGCGCGATCCGGCGATCCGGCGATCCGACGTGTCCGAAGCACAAGTTGTCGGCGCGCTGCTGGTGATGGCGGGGCTGGCGGTGAACGTGTTCGGCGGCTGGGTCGTGCAGCGGTTTGCGCCGGCGCGGTGATCGCCTGCGCAGCGGAATGCATTTAAAAAAACGGCCGCATCGAGCGGCCGTTTTTTTATTGCGTGCATAGCGTGATGCGGCGACATCAAGTCATGCGGTTTTTTGCCAGCGGCGGATTCGCCGCGAAATAACGCTTGATGCCGCTCATGATCGCGTCGGCCATCTTGTCGCGATAGGCGTCGTCGTTCAGGCGCCGCTCTTCGTCCGGGTTACTGATGAAGGCGGTTTCGACGAGGATCGACGGAATGTCCGGCGCCTTCAGCACCGCAAACCCCGCCTGTTCGACCGAGCCCTTGTGCAGCTTGTTGATGCCGCCGATTTCCTTCAGCACGAAGTTGCCGTAGCGCATCGAATCGCGAATCTGCGCGGTGGTCGACATATCGAACAGCGCGCGGTTGACGGTCGCATCGGCCGATTTGATGTTGATGCCGCCGATCTGATCCGACGCGTTCTCCTTGTTCGCCATCCAGCGCGCAGCCGCGCTCGATGCGCCGTGCTCGGACAACGCGAACACCGATGAACCCTTCGCTTCGGGCGTGGTGAACGCATCGGCGTGAATCGACACGAACAGGTCCGCGCCGACGCGCCGCGCTTTCTGCACGCGCACGTTGAGCGGCACGAAGAAGTCGGCGTCACGCGTCATCATCGCGCGCATGTTCGGCTGTGCGTCGATCTTCGCGCGCAGCTTCTTTGCGATGTTGAGTGCGACGTGTTTCTCGTACGTACCCGAGCCGCCGATCGCGCCCGGGTCTTCGCCGCCGTGGCCAGGGTCGATCGCGACCGTCAGCAGACGCACGGTGTTGCTCCTGCCGGATTTGGGCGCGGTGAATGCGTAGGTATCGTCGCCGCCGCTGTCGTCGCCACCGCTGTTGCTGCTGTTGCCGCCTTTGTTGCGGGCGATCGCGGTGGGCGGTGTAACTGGCGCTGCCGGCTTGCCCAGGATGGGCGGAGCGGGCACTGGTGTCGGCGTGACGTGCACCGGCGGACGCGGTACGCTGGGCGCGGACCCGCCGCCGCCGTTCTGCGCATAGCGCTCGAAGAACGCTTCGCTGTTGTCGGCGGTTGGCGGCGTGGTGCCGGGGCCGCTCAGCGTGGCGGGCGGCGCGTTGTTTTCATTCAGGCTCTGTTCCTTGCGCTCGGTCTGCGCGAGCAGATCCATCAGCGGATCGGGCGCGACGGCGGGGTACAGGTCGAACACCAGCCGATACTTGTACGCGCCGACCGGCGGCAACGTGAACACCTGCGGCTTTACTGAACCCTTCAGATCGAACACCATCCGCACGACGTGCGGTTGATATTGCCCGACGCGCACCGACTGAATCTGCGGATCGTTCGGGGTGATCTTCGACACCAGATCTTTGAGCGCCTGATCGAGATCGAGGCCGTTCAGATCGACCACCAGCCGGTCCGGGCCCTGCAGCAACTGCTGTGTGTTCTGCAAAGGCTGATCCGATTCGATCGTCACGCGGGTGTAATCCCGCGCCGGCCAGACGCGCACGCCGAGTACCGAACTGGCCCATGCGAGACGCGGGGCGACGAGGCCGAGCATGAGCGTGGACGCGCCCGCGCGCAGAATCTGCCGGCGTCGCCAGTTATGCGTTGCGGTGGCCGCCGATTCGATCGAGCGGAACGGTTTGATCAACATCTTTCGAGACATGCCTTTCCTGATTCGCTGTATGCCCGTGCGACGAGCACCCGGCCGTCGCCCTCGCTGTCCAGTTCGAGCGAGAAGACGAGATCCGGCACGCCGAGGAGCCGCCCCGCGCGTTGCGGCCATTCGACGAGGCAGACTGCGCCGCTGTCGAAGTACTCGCGAAAGCCGGCGTCGGCCCATTCGGCCGGATCGGTGAATCTGTACAGATCGAAGTGATAGAGCGCGAGTTCCCCGGCGGGCCGTTCGAGCACGTAGGGTTCGACGAGTGTGTAAGTGGGACTGCGCACGCGGCCGGTGTGGCCGAGGCCGCGCAAGGTCGCGCGCACGAGCGTGGTTTTGCCGGCGCCGAGATCGCCGCTGAGTTGTACTTGCAGTCCGTGGAATGCACGATCACGCTTGGCGTCCGGCGTCTGCTGCCGCGCCTTTTGCAGCATTCCTCGCACGCTTTCGATCGCCTGCGCGAAACGCGCGCCGAACGCGTTGGTGGCGGCTTCGTCCGCGAGCGCGAAAGAGCGTTCGAGCAGGACGTCGGCGGGCGGTTGGATCGCGAGATCGGAATTGACGGGCATTCTCGTAAAATGACGTGATGAACCGAAGTCCGGAGTCCCCTGTTTCCCGCACGCCTGCGTCCGCTGACGATGCGCGTGCCGTGCGTCATTTCGATGAAGCGGCGCTGGAAGCGCTCGCGCTGCGCATCAAAACGTGGGGCCGTGAACTGGGTTTCGGTGCGATCGGCATCAGCGATACCGACCTCTGCGCTGCCGAAGCGCCGCTTGCAGCATGGCTGGAGGCGGGTTGCCACGGCGAGATGGATTATATGGCGAAACACGGCATGAAACGCGCGCGGCCCGCCGAGCTTGTGGCCGGCACGCGACGTGTGATTACCGCCCGCATCGCCTATTTACCCGCGCAGACGCTGGATGCAAAGATCGAAGAAAGCGCGTCGGCGGATGCCCCGCCTGTGCCGCAAGACTGGCGCGCGGCCGAGCATGCGCGGCTTGCCGACCCGTCGGCTGCGGTGGTGTCGATCTATGCGCGGGGCCGCGATTACCACAAGGTGTTGCGTAACCGTTTGCAACATCTGGCCGAAAAAATCGAAGCGGAGATCGGCGCATTTGGCTATCGCGTGTTCACCGATTCCGCGCCGGTGCTGGAAGTCGAACTGGCGCAGAAGGCTGGGATTGGCTGGCGCGGCAAACATACGCTGCTGCTGCAACGCGACGCCGGTTCGCTGTTTTTTCTCGGCGAAATTTATGTCGACGTGCCGCTGCCCACCGATGCCGAGACCTCGCCTGCACAGGCGCCCGAAACCCCCGGTTCGCACTGCGGCAGTTGCACGCGCTGCATCGGCGCGTGTCCGACCGGCGCGATCGTCGCACCTTATAAAGTCGATGCACGGCTGTGCATCTCGTATCTGACGATCGAATTGAAGGGCAGTATTCCCCTGGAATTGCGGCCGCTGATCGGCAATCGTGTATATGGCTGCGACGATTGCCAGCTCGTGTGTCCATGGAACAAATTCGCGCAGGCCGCGCCGGTCGCCGATTTCGATGTGCGGCACGGGCTCGATCGCGCGACGCTGGTCGAGCTGTTCTCATGGTCCGCGGACGAGTTCGATACGCGGATGCAGGGCAGCGCGATTCGCCGCATCGGCTATGAGAGCTGGCTGCGCAATCTGGCGGTGGGGATGGGCAATGCGCTGCGCGCGTCGCCAGAGAGCTTAAGCGTCGATGCGCGTGAGGCGATTGTAGCCGCGTTGCGCTTGCGTGCCGCCGACCCTTCCGCCGTGGTGCGCGAGCATGTGGAATGGGCATTGGAAGCGGCGTAAAGTAGCGGCATTCTGGTGGGGTGTTTTTTCTGCGTAGCGCGCCTGTACCCCATGCAGGTACGCAACCGTGAAACCTGAAACGCCCTGCCGTTCACGGAGCAGGCAACATGTTCAACGCAGTGATCGACGCGCCGTTCGGCAAGGTCGGCATCCGCCTCGAAGGCGGCGCCGTGCGCGAGATCGTCTATCTGCCGGATTCGATGCGCAACGTCGCGCCGGACACGCCGTTGGCGAAGCAAGCCGTCGAGCAGATCGAGCGTTATTTCGAGCGGGCGTCGGCGAAGTTCGAATTGCCGCTGGCGCCGGTCGGTACCGCGTTTCAGCAGCGCGTCTGGCAGGCGATCAGCGACATCCCGCCAGGCGTCGTGCTGACCTACGGGCAATTGGCGAAGAAAGTGGGCAGTGCGCCGCGAGCGGTGGGGCAGGCGTGCGGCGCCAACTATTTCCCGATCGTGATTCCATGTCATCGGGTGGTGAGCTCGAGCGGCATCGGCGGTTTTGCGAATCACGCCGAAGACGGCTTCTTTCGCAACGTCAAGCGCTGGCTATTGGCGCATGAAGGCATTCCCTACGCATGAGCGACACACTGATCGACGACGCGCCCGCCGCGTCACCTCTGTTTCTGGCGAGCTCGGCGTCGATCGACGCTTTCTGCGACGCGTTGTGGCTCGAACACGGCCTGTCGCGCAACACGCTCGAAGCATACCGCCGCGATTTGCGGCTCTTCTGCGAATGGCTCGCGCAAACCCGCAACACGTCGCTCGACACGGCTAGCGAAGCCGATCTCAATGCCTATAGCGCGGCGCGTCAGAAAGACAAATCGACGTCGGCGAACCGGCGCCTCTCTGTGTTTCGCCGCTACTACGGCTGGGCGGTGCGGGAGCATCGCGCGAATGTCGATCCGACGCTGCGCATCCGTTCGGCCAAACAGCCGCCGCGTTTTCCTTCGACACTCACCGAAGCGCAAGTCGAAGCGCTGCTCGGCGCGCCCGATATCGACACCCCGTTAGGCCTGCGCGACCGCACGATGCTCGAGTTGATGTACGCGAGCGGATTACGCGTGACCGAACTGGTCACGCTGAAGACGGTGGAAGTCGGTCTGAACGAAGGCGTGGTGCGCGTGCTGGGCAAGGGCTCGAAAGAGCGCCTGATTCCATTCGGCGAAGAGGCGCACGGCTGGATCGAACGCTATCTGCGCGAAGCGCGGCCGGCGCTGCTGGGCGCGCGCGCGGCCGATGCGCTGTTCGTCACGGCCCGCGCGGAGGGCATGACGCGTCAACAGTTCTGGAACATCATCAAGCGGCACGCGGCGGCGGCCGACGTCCACGCGCCGCTCTCGCCGCACACGCTGCGGCATGCGTTCGCGACGCACTTGCTGAACCACGGCGCCGATCTGCGCGTCGTGCAACTGCTGCTCGGCCACACCGATATCTCGACTACGCAGATTTACACGCACGTTGCCCGCGAGCGGTTGAAGTCGCTGCACGCGCAGCATCATCCGCGGGGGTGATCCGCGTTCGCGGTTGCTATCGCCATTGGCCGTGCCGTTGCGTTAGATGAATTCGCGCAGGCGGTGCTTGAGAATCTTGCCCGTCGATGCAGCCGGCAACGCGGCGAGCACTTTCACTTCGGCGGGGCGCTTATACGGCGCGAGACGTTCGCCGCACCACGCGATCAGTTCAGCGGGCGTCACCTTGGCGCCCGCTATCAATTCGACGAACGCGACCACTTCCTCGTTGCCTTCGACCGCGCGTCCGATCACGGCCGATTGCACGACCTCCGGATGCGCGTTCAACGCATGCTCGACCTCGGCCGGGTAGACGTTAAAGCCCGAGCGGATGATCAATTCCTTGCTGCGCCCGACGATATGCAACGCGCCGTCTGCGTCCTGGCGCGCGAGATCGCCGGTCTTGAGCCAGCCGTCTTCGGTGACGGTTGCACGAGTCAGCTCCGGGCTGCGGTAATAACCGAGCATCACGTTCGGTCCACGCACCCACAGCTCGCCAATTTCGCCTCGCGCGGCATCGACGCCATCGAGCCCGACGAAGCGAACCTCGACGCCCGGAATGACTTCGCCGACCGAGCAATCGCCGCGCGGCGCGTCGAGCATGGTGTGCGAGACGGTCGGGCTGCTCTCGGTCATGCCGTAGCCGTTGTGCAGCGGCAGGCCGTAGACGATTTCGACCTGAGTTTTCAACGCGGCGTCGAGCGGCGAGCCGCCCGAATAGGCAAAGCGCAGATGTGGCGCGGACCACGCGTGGCCATGCGTCTGCAGGTGTTCGAGCAATTTCGCGTGCATCGCCGGGACGCCCTGGAAAATCGACACGCGCTCTTCGGCGAGCGAGCGGCGCACGGCTTCCGGTGCGAAACGCGGCACCAGGCGCAGGGTCGCGCCGACGTACAGACTGCCGAGGCAAACCGACGCGAAGCCGTAGACGTGCGAGATCGGCAGCACGGCGTACACGACGTCGTCCGGACCGACTTTGCGCAAGCGGCTCGACACGGCCGCGATGAACAACAGATTGCGGTGCGACAGCATCACGCCCTTTGGCGCGCCGGTCGTGCCGGTGGTGTAGATGAGCGCGGCGCATTGACGATCGTTATCGGCTGCGACGGGTTCCTCTTTTACCGTGTCGTCCACCGTGTAGGACCATGCGCCGATATCCGGCGCGATGGCGGGCGCTGGGCCGGCTTGATGGCGTTGCGCGTGCTGTTGCGCATCGGCCGAGCTTTCGACCGCATACGCGATCACGCGTGGCTGCGCATGCGCACGGATCGCGTCGAGCTCGGCAGCGGACAGGCGCGCGTTCGACACCAGCGCCCACGCATCGAGTTTGGCGGTGGCAAACAGCAGCACGATCTGCGCGATGCTGTTCTCCGCGACGATCATCACCCGATCGCCGCCGCGCACGCCCCATTCGCGTAGTAGCGCGGTAGCGGCATCGACGGCTTGCAGCAGTTGCGCGCCGGTGAGACTGCGCGCATCCTCGATCAACGCAATGTGCTGGGGATCGCGCGCCGCAGCGAGTGCGGGAATCTCGGCGATACGCGCGGGCAGCGCGGCGAGCAGCGCCGGAATGTCGATGGCATGGCGGGTAGGCGAATCGAAGCTCAATGCTGTCTCCTGAAATCGGTGCAGTGCCCGGCATGCTTCGCGCCGGACAATTTTCGAACGATCGTGCCACAATCGCCGAACCCGCACAATTGGCCATTCGGCAAATAGCCGTTGTGCCATCTCGCCATTACAATGCGCCGATGAGCAAATCCAGACACGTCTCCGAAACGCCCGCGACACAGTTTCTGCGCCGTCACGGCGTCACGTTCGGCGAACATCCTTACGATTACGTCGAGCACGGCGGCACCGGGGAATCGGCGCGCCAGCTCGGCGTGGACGAACATCACGTCGTCAAGACGCTGGTGATGGAAGACGAGCACGCCAGGCCGCTGATCGTGCTGATGCACGGCGACCGTACCGTCAGCACCAAGAATCTGGCGCGGCAGATCGGCGCGAAACGCGTCGAGCCCTGCAAGCCGGAAGTTGCGAACCGTCATTCCGGTTACCTGATCGGCGGCACCTCGCCATTCGGCACGCGCAAGCAGATGGCGGTGTATGTCGAATCGAGCATCCTGGAGATGGACAAGATCTGGCTGAACGGCGGGCGGCGCGGCTTTCTGGTCAGCATCGCGCCCACGGTCCTGACCGGGTTGCTGGCGGCGAAGCCCGTGCAGTGTGCGAGCGTCGATTGACGTTTGTCTGAATGTTTTCCAGGCAGGCGGGTTCGGTAGAATGTGCGCCGCTTTGTTCCCTGTTGCGGTTGGGGTATCGAGTTTCAGACCGCCGATCCTTATAAGAGTCCCAGATGCAAAACCTGATCGTTGCTGTCGTTGCCTACCTGATCGGTTCGGTGTCGTTTGCCGTGATCGTGAGCGCCGCGATGGGGCTGGACGACCCGCGTTCGTATGGCTCGGGCAACCCGGGCGCCACCAACGTGCTGCGCAGCGGCAGCAAGAAGGCCGCGATTCTCACACTGATCGGCGACGCATTCAAAGGGTGGCTGCCGGTATGGTTCGTCGTGCACTTCGGCGCACGTTACGGACTCGACGACACCGCGGTCGCGATTGCGTCGGTCGCCGTGTTTCTCGGCCATCTGTATCCGGTCTTCTTCCGCTTCAAGGGCGGCAAGGGCGTGGCTACCGCGGCGGGCGTGCTGCTCGCGATCAACCCGATCCTCGGTATCGCGACCTTGCTGACGTGGCTGATCGTGGCGTTCTTTACGCGCTATTCGTCGCTGGCGGCGCTGGCCGCGGCGGTGTTCGCACCGCTCTTCGACGGTTTGATGTTCGGGCCGAACATTATCGCGCTCGCAATTGTCGTGATGAGTTCGCTGCTGGTGTGGCGCCACCGCGGCAATATCGCCAAGCTGATGCGCGGCCAGGAAAGCCGCATCGGCGAAAAGAAAAAGGCCGACGCGGCTGCTGGCACGGCGACTGGCAATAAACATTGAGCCGCGCTGACTCGTTGACATGCAGGGCGCCGCGCGGGCGCCCGCCGGTTTGATGCGTTGAGGTTTAATCGCGGAAGTTGTTGAAGTCGAGCGGCGTATCGGTAACGTCCTTGCGCAGCATGGCGATCACGCTTTGCAGATCGTCGCGCTTGCCGCCGGTAATGCGCACCGCGTCGCCCTGAATGCTCGCCTGGACCTTGATCTTGCTGTCCTTCACGAGGCGCACGATTTTCTTCGACAGATCGCCGGACACGCCTTTCTTGATCTTGATGACCTGCTTGACCTTGTCGCCGCCGATCTTCTCGATCTTGCCGTAGTCGAGGAAGCGCACGTCCACGTTGCGCTTGGCCATTTTCGACAACAGCACGTCTTTTACCTGGCCGAGTTTGAAGTCGTCGTCCGCGTAGGCTGTGATTTCGTTTTCCTTGTGCTCGACGCGCGCGTCCGACCCTTTGAAGTCGAAGCGGGTTGAAATTTCCTTGTTGGACTGCTCGATCGCGTTCTTCACTTCGATCATGTTCGCTTCGCAGACGACGTCGAACGATGGCATTGCTTTCTCCCAATAGTGCTGCGGTGCGTGGCGCGGCCGGTCGGCCGCTCACGGGGCACTCGCTATAATCACGAACCGGACGTCATTTTACCGACGCCTTTCCCTTTTGCCCAAGGCTGCCGCGCATTGTCGTGCGGCCGGGGCCAGACCAAGCCTCATTCCGCTCATTCCGATGCTCCAGTTCGACTCCCCCGCGTTCATTGCCGGCTATCCGCTGAAGACGCATAACACCTTCGGCTTCGATGTGCGGGCGCGGTTTGCGTGCCGGATCGAGCGCGAAGCGCAACTGATGGCGGCGGTACGCGATCCGCGTGCTGCCGGCTTGCCGCGGCTGGTGCTGGGCGGCGGCAGCAACGTTGTGCTGACGGGCGACTTCGGCGGGCTGGTGCTGCTGGTTGCATTGCGAGGCCGCCAAATCGTGCGTGAGGATAAGGACGCATGGTACGTCGAGGCGGCGGCGGGTGAGTCGTGGCATGACTTTGTCGCGTGGACTTTGGCGCAGGGTCTGCCTGGCCTGGAGAATCTCGCGCTGATTCCGGGCACGGTGGGGGCGGCGCCGATCCAGAACATCGGCGCGTATGGGTTGGAGATGTGCGAGCGCTTTGCGTCGCTGCGGGCGGTGGAGCTGGCGACGGGCGAGGTCGTCGAACTCGATGCCGACGCGTGCCGGTTCGGCTATCGCGACAGTTTTTTCAAGCGGGAAGGGCGCGACCGTTTCGTGATCACGTCGGTGACGTTCCGTTTGCCGAAGGTTTGGACGCCGCGCGCCGGGTATGCGGATCTGGCGCGTGAACTGGCCGCGGACGCGGCGCCCACCGCACAGGCGATCTTCGATGCGGTGGTCGCGGTGCGGCGCGCCAAGCTGCCCGATCCGCTTCAACTCGGCAACGCGGGAAGCTTCTTCAAGAATCCGGTGGTCGAGGCGGCGCAATTTGAAGCGCTGAAGGTTCAGGCGCCGGACCTCGTGTCCTACCTTCAGCCGGATGGCCGGGTGAAGCTTGCGGCGGGCTGGCTGATCGATCGATGTGGCTGGAAAGGCCACGCAATGGGCTCAGCTGCCGTGCATGAGCGGCAGGCGCTGGTGCTGGTGAATCGAGGCGGGGCGAGCGGCGCGGAAGTGTTGGCGCTGGCGCGGGCGATTCAGGAGGATGTGCGGGCGCGGTTTGGCGTTGAGCTGGAAGCGGAGCCGGTGTGTTTGTGACGGCTTGGTTTGCTTGCTGCGATGAAAAAAAGGCGCCGGGAGAAAACTCCCGGCGCTTTTTTTCATGTTTGCGGCCAAATTAGCCGCAATGACGCTTAGCGACGGCGACGACGTGCATTTTGGTTTTGGCCGCGCCTTGCGGCGCTTAACTTCGCTGCGCGAAGTCGGCCTTTATCGCAACTCACGTCCTCAGCTACGCTGACGACGCGCGTTCTCTGCAATCCGCATGCGCAGCGCGTTCAGTTTGATGAACCCGCCAGCGTCGGCTTGATTGTATGCACCACCGTCGTCGTCGAACGTGGCGATGGTCTTATCGAACAGCGTGTCATTCGAATCGCGCGCGACAACCGACACGCTGCCCTTGTACAGCTTCACACGCACCCAGCCGTTGACCTTCTCTTGCGTATGGTCGATCAGCACCTGGATCGCGCGACGCTCCGGGCTCCACCAGTAGCCGTTGTAAATCAGCGCAGCGTAGCGCGCCATCAGGTCGTCCTTCAGGTGGGCCACTTCACGGTCGAGCGTGATCGACTCGATGCCGCGGTGCGCCTTCAGCATGATCGTGCCGCCCGGCGTTTCATAGCAGCCGCGCGACTTCATGCCGACGTAACGGTTTTCCACCAGATCCAGACGGCCGATGCCGTGCTTGCCGCCCAAACGATTCAGTTCGGTCAGCATTTCAGCCGCCGACAGACGCTTGCCGTTGATCGCAACCGGATCGCCGTGCTCGTATTCGATGTCGAGGTATTCAGCCTGGTCGGGTGCCTGTTCCGGCGACACCGTCCAACGCCACATATCGGCTTCGGCTTCTGCCTTCGGATCTTCCAGGTGACGGCCTTCGAACGAGATGTGCAGCAGGTTCGCGTCCATCGAATACGGCGCGCCACCTTGCTTGTGCTTCATTTCGATCGGAATCCCGGCCTTTTCGGCGTACGCGAGCAGCTTTTCGCGCGACAGCAGGTCCCATTCGCGCCACGGTGCGATCACCTTGATGCCCGGTTCGAGTGCGTAATAACCGAGTTCGAAGCGAACCTGATCGTTACCCTTGCCGGTCGCGCCGTGCGACACCGCTTGCGCGCCGGTTGCACGAGCGATTTCGATCTGGCGCTTGGCGATCAGCGGACGCGCGATCGACGTGCCCAGCAGATACTCGCCTTCATAGATCGTGTTGGCGCGGAACATCGGGAACACGAAGTCGCGCACGAATTCTTCGCGCAGGTCTTCAATGAAGATGTTTTCCTGCTTGATGCCGAGTTGCAGGGCTTTCTTGCGCGCCGGTTCCAGCTCTTCGCCCTGGCCGATGTCGGCCGTAAACGTGACGACTTCGGCGTCGTAGTTGTCCTGCAACCACTTCAGGATGACGGAGGTATCGAGGCCGCCCGAATAGGCGAGCACGACTTTCTTGATATCGCTCATGGTGAACTCGTAGCTGGAGAAAGCGGGAAAACAGGGCGCACCGGGCGTTCCGGAGCGCGGAAAAACACTATTTTGACACTAAACCGCCGGGCGCCCGCGTTTTTGGGACGGTGCGGTGGTGTGGCCGGGTCTGCTTGCAACTGCGGACCGTGGCCGGATGCGTGGCGCTAATGTGTGCTCGCGATGCCTCGCGTACCGAGACATCGCCAAGGCCCCGTCGCGCTTCACGCGGATGCTGCGCGATGGCTCGCTTAGTGATTCAGCTTGCCGAGCAGCAGATACTCCATCAACGCCTTTTGCACGTGCAGACGGTTTTCCGCCTCGTCCCACACGACGCTTTGCGGACCGTCGATGACTTCCGCGCTGACTTCCTCGCCGCGGTGGGCAGGCAGGCAGTGCATGAAAAGCGCATCCGGATTCGCGTGCGTCATCATGTCGGCATCGACGCAGAAGTCCGCGAACGCTTTCTTGCGCGCTTCGTTTTCGGCTTCGAAGCCCATACTGGTCCACACGTCTGTGGTGACCAGATCGGCGCCGGCACAGGCTTCGTTCGGATCGTCGAATTCCTGATAGAAGGGCGCGCTCTCGGCGGCAACCAGCGCGTGGTCGAGCTTGTAACCAGGCGGCGTGGACAGGCGCAGCTTGAAGCCGAGAATCTGCGCCGCTTCGATCCACGTGTACAGCATGTTGTTGGCGTCACCGACCCATGCGACCGTCTTGTCGCGAATCGGCCCGCGATGTTCGAAGTACGTGAAGATGTCCGCCAGCACCTGGCACGGGTGATATTCGTTGGTCAGCCCGTTGATCACCGGTACGCGCGAATTCTCGGCGAAGCGCTGGAGGATGTCCTGCCCGAATGTGCGGATCATGATGATATCGACCATGCGCGAGATCACTTGCGCTGCGTCTTCGATCGGTTCGCCGCGGCCGAGCTGCGTGTCGCGCGTGCTCATGAATACGGCGTGGCCGCCAAGCTGGAAGATGCCGGCTTCGAACGACAGGCGCGTGCGCGTCGAGTTTTTCTCGAAGATCATCGCAAGCGTGCGGTCGTGCAGCGGATGGTAAGTCTCGTAGTTCTTGAATTTGCGTTTCAGAATGCGCGCACGTTCCAGCACGTACTCGTAGTCTTCCAGCGAGAAATCCTTGAACTGCAGGTAGTGGCGAATTTTCTTGGCGGTCATGAAACAAATACGGCGGTCTCACCCGGCAGAATTGCCGGACGGCGCCGCCGTCGTTTATGGTAACTCAAAGCAGGATAAAGGATTTTGCTTCGTTTGACGAGCCGGCCAAAAGGCTGGGTAAGCCCGCTGAAAGGCTCGCGCCACCTTCAGACGGAGCTTGTGTGCGCTGCGGAAAAAGGTCCTCTGCGCTATAATCTGCCGGTTATCCCTAAGCCCAGCAGGCCGGTATTGAGCTTGCGGGACACGGTTCGCTCGGTTCGGAAAGTTTCCTCGTGGTGCGCCGTCTTGATGAGCGCCGAGGCGGGTCAACCCGCCTTCGCCGTTTTTGGTGGCGCAGCTCGCCAAAGCGGCCTGGACGACGGCGGCGACGTGTTCACGCATCCCAAAAGCCGCTTTTCAGTCAGCTTTGCCGTCATTCCGCTGGGCAGTCACACAGGTATTCCTACATGGCCGAAGCAGCTCCAACCGAATATTTCATTCAGGGCATCACGTCGAACGGAAAAAAGTTTCGGCCGAGCGACTGGTCGGAGCGGCTCGCGGGCGTAATGGCATGTTTCGGTCCAGGCCCGGGCGGCAAGGGGCCGAACGCCTATCTGCAATACTCGCTGTACGTCCGGCCAACCATGCTCGGCGACCTCAAGTGCGTGATTCTCGATTCGCGCCTGCGCGACATCGAACCAATGGCCTTCGATTTCGTCCTGAACTTCGCGAAAGACAATGACCTCGTCGTGACCGAGGCGTGTGAGTTGCCACCTGAGCACGGCACGCAACAACCCAGGAATACGCGTTAAGGCTTGTGCGGGATCAGCAAAACAAAAACCCGCCGGCAGCGGGTTTTTTTATACCTGAAGGAAGCGCTGGCTTTAATGAGCAGCCAGTTGACCCGCGAACTTGCGCAGCAGTCAGCTGACTCGCAAGCGGACCCGGATGAGATCTGGATCAGCAACGCCCAAGCAAAAAAGCCCGCCGAAGCGGGCTTTCATGACGCAGCGGAAACAGGAGGTAGCCCACCGGAGCGGGCTGACCGAATTTACTGCGCTGCGGTCGCTTGCAGACCCTTGAGGGCTGCAGCGAGGCGGCTCTTATGGCGAGCTGCCTTGTTCTTGTGGACGATTTTCTTGTCGGCGATGATGTCGATGGTCTTCGACGACGCCTGGAAGATTTCAGCGGCCTTGGCCTTGTCGCCGGCGTCGATCGCCTTGCGGACAGCCTTGATAGCCGTGCGGAACTTCGAGCGCAGTGCCGAGTTGTGCGAGTTTGCCTTGGCGGCCTGGCGGGCGCGCTTGCGTGCTTGTGCGGAGTTAGCCATGACGGTTCCTTATCCTGTTCCTGTTTCCAGTACCTGACCTTCAAGTGGTGAGGCGCTGCTTTTAATCCGAACCCCTGGAAGCGATTGCCCAGGAGCGCAAAAGTGTCGAAATAATCGACGAATCAGTCGATCGAACTACGCGAAGGCGGGCTCGTGTTCCGGTGCGATCGGAGGCTGCCTGGAGCCGACCTGAACCCCATCCGAAAATTGAGCGAGCTTCGAAACCGGCGATTATAGCAACAAAATCAGACACGTGGCAACGGGCAATGACCAATCCGGATGCGCCGGCCCAACGCGCGAAGCCTTGCGTTCCGTCTGCCACCACGCGCCGCGCGCTTGCCGGAGGCCCGCGTTAGGCCCGCAACAGGCATGCGGACCAGCAAGCCGATCAGCAAAAAACGTCTCGATCGGCCGCCCGATCGAACGTCTGCGGCCCAAATCGGTCCGATTCGCTTCCCGGCTCGTCGTCCGCACGTGCGGCACCCGTATAATAAGCGCCCCATGAATCTATTCCGAGCCCTGCTGACGGTCAGCGGCTTCACGCTGCTGTCGCGCGTGACCGGACTGGCCCGCGAAACGCTGATCGCTCGTGCGTTCGGCGCCAGTCAATTCACTGACGCGTTCTACGTCGCCTTCCGCATTCCGAACCTGTTGCGCCGCATTTCCGCCGAAGGCGCGTTCTCGCAGGCCTTCGTGCCGATTCTCGCCGAGTTCAAGAACCAGCAGGGACACGACGCCACCAAGGCGCTCGTCGACGCCACCTCGACCGTGCTCGCCTGGGCGTTGGCGATCCTGTCGGTAATCGGTGTGGTGGGGGCGTCGGGCGTGGTGTTCGTCGTCGCGTCCGGCCTGGCGCATGAGGGTCAGGCGTACGCGCTTGCCGTCACCATGACGCGCATCATGTTCCCGTACATCATTTTCATCTCGTTGACGTCGCTGGCGTCGAGCGTGTTGAACACGTACAAGAACTTTTCGCTGCCGGCTTTCGCGCCGGTCTTGCTGAACGTCGCGTTCATCGTCGCGGCGGTGTTCGTCGCGCCGCATCTGCAAACGCCGGTCTACGCGCTTGCGTGGGCGGTGATCGCCGGCGGCGTGCTGCAGTTCGCCGTGCAGTTGCCGGGTCTGAAGAAGATCGACATGCTGCCGCGCATCGGCCTCAATCCGCTGCGGGCGCTCGCGCATCGCGGCGTGAAGCGCGTGCTCTCGAAGATGGTGCCGGCGATGTTCGCCGTGTCGGTCGCGCAGATCAGCCTGATTATCAACACCAATATTGCGTCGCGGATCGGTCCGGGCGCGGTCTCGTGGATCAACTACGCCGACCGCCTGATGGAGTTTCCGACCGCGCTGCTGGGTGTCGCACTCGGCACGATTTTGCTGCCGAGCCTGTCGAAAGCGCACGTCGACGCCGATCCGCACGAATATTCGTCGCTGCTCGACTGGGGCCTGCGCATCACCTTCCTGCTGGCCGCGCCGAGTGCGATCGCGCTGTTTTTCTTCGCTGAACCGCTTACCGCGACGTTGTTTCATTACGGCAAGTTCGACGGCCACGCGGTGGTGATGGTCGGCCGCGCGTTGGCGGCATACGGCATCGGGCTGATCGGCCTGATTCTCATCAAGATCCTCGCGCCCGGTTTTTACGCTAAGCAGGACATCAAGACGCCGGTGAAGATCGGTATCGGCGTGCTGATCGTCACGCAGTTGAGCAACTACCTGTTCGTGCCGATTTTCGCGCATGCAGGCCTGACGCTAAGCGTCGGGCTCGGCGCGTGCGTCAACGCGCTGTTGCTGTTCCTCGGTTTGCGCAAGCGCGGCATTTATATGCCGTCGAAGGGCTGGCTGAAGTTCTTCGTGCAATTGCTCGGCGCGTGCCTCGTGCTCGCCGGCACGATGCATTGGCTGGCGAGCAGCTTCGACTGGATCGGCATGCATAGCCGGCCGGTCGACCGCATTGTCTTGCTGGGCGCGTGCCTCGTGCTGTTTGCCGCGCTATATTTCGGTATGCTTTGGCTGATGGGCTTCAAGTACGCGTATTTCAAAAGGCGAGTGAAGTGATCACGATGACGCGGGTTCTCGACTATTTCAGCACGCTCGTCGCCGAAGACGATAGCCTGCCGCTGACCGAGGCGGCGCTCTCGCTCGCGCAGGATGCTTATCCCGATCTCGATCTGCAAGGCACCCTGGCCGAGATCGACGAGCTGGTGGTGCGTCTTCGGCGCCGCATGCCGGACGACGCCGACATCAGGCAGAAGGTCGGCATCCTTAACCGGTTTTTCTTCCGCGAGCTGGGTTTCGCCAGCAACCTCAACGACTACTACGACCCCGACAATAGCCACCTGAACGCGGTGCTGAAGCGTCGTCGCGGCGTTCCGATTTCGCTGGCGGTGCTGTATCTGGAGATGGCCGAGCAGATCGGCATTCCGGTGCGTGGCGTGTCGTTCCCCGGCCACTTTCTGCTGCGCGTGACTACCCCCGATGGCGACGTGATGCTCGATCCGACCAGCGGCCATTCGCTCTCCGAATCGGAGATGGTGGAAATGCTGGAGCCGTATGTGGCGTCGGCGGGCGAGTCGGTGAGCAGGGCGCTGCGCATGCTGCTGCAACCGGCAACGCGTCGCGAGATCATTGCCCGCATGCTGCGCAATCTGAAGTCGACCTATCTTCAGACGGAACGTTGGCAACGCCTGCTGGCGGTGCAGCAGCGTCTCGTGATCCTGTTGCCGGAAAGTATCGAGGAAGTGCGCGACCGTGGCTTTGCCTATGCGCGGCTCGATTATCTGCGCCCGGCACTCGAGGATCTCGAGCGGTATCTCGGCGATCGGCCGGATGCCGAAGACGCGACGGTGGTGGAGTCGCAGTTGCACGAGCTGCGTCAACGCACCCAGCACAACGATCGCGACTGAAAAGCGGTGCCGAACGAAACAAAAACGCCTGCGCATGAATTATGCGCAGGCGTTTTTTAATTGGCGCGGCGCGTAAAGGGCGGCGCGCCGCATGCATCGTTACTTGGGCTGCATACGGATTGCGCCGTCCAGACGAATCACTTCGCCGTTGAGCATCGGGTTGTCGAAAATCTGTTTGGCCAGCATAGCGTATTCCGCCGGTTTGCCAAGGCGCGGCGGGAACGGCACCATCGCGCCGAGCGCGTCCTGCACTTCCTGCGGCATGCCGAGCAGCATCGGCGTTTCGAAGATGCCCGGTGCAATCGTCATTACGCGGATCGCATTGCGCGACAGATCGCGCGCGACCGGCAGCGTCATGCCGACCACGCCGGCTTTCGACGCCGCGTAAGCCGCCTGGCCGATCTGGCCGTCATACGCGGCCACCGACGCCGTGTTGACGATCACGCCACGCTCGCCGTTCGCGTTCGGTTCGTTCTTCGACATTGCCGCGGCGGCGAGCCGGATCATGTTGAAAGTGCCGATCAGATTGATCGAGATGGTGCGCGCGAACGAATCGAGCGGATGCGGGCCATCCTTGCCGACCGTCTTGATGGCCGGCGCGACGCCCGCGCAGTTGACGAGGCCGCGCAGCGTGCCGAGCTTCGTGGCCGCTTCGACCGCTTGCGTTGCGTCTTCTTCGCGGCTCACGTCGCATTTGACGAACACGCCGCCGAGCTCTTTCGCGAGCGCTTCACCTGCATCCTGGTTCAGATCGGCTAGCACCACCTTGCCGCCGTTTTCGACGAACAGGCGTGCGGTAGCTGCGCCGAGCCCGGATGCACCGCCGGTGATCAGGAATACGTTGTCACGAATCTCCATGTCTTCTCCTTTGCTTCAGTTCGGTAATGTCGAGATCGAATATTTTTTCGATAAACGATTGTAACGGCTATGTTGCAGCGCGGAAAGCGGAGCCGCGGCGGGTGCATCGGCTCCGCGCTGCGGCTTGCAAAGAACCGCTATGGATGGCTAAACGATGGCGGGTGTAGCGTACTGGAGCAAGTGCAAGATACGCGGCCGGCAATAAAAAACCCGCCGGAATCGGCGGGTTTTTTGAACGGCTCACGCAAATACGAATTTACTTCAACGCATCGAACGCGCGGGCACGGATTTCTTCGACCGTGCCGAGGCCCGAAATGCGACGGTACTGCGGCGCCTTCAGTGGCGACGACGGGTCGCCGTTCTTTGCCCAGTTGTTGTAGTACTCGATCAGCGGCTTGGTCTGCGCAACGTACACGTCCAGACGCTTCTTGACGGTTTCCTCCTTGTCGTCATCGCGCTGGATCAGCGGTTCGCCCGTCACGTCGTCCACGCCTTCGACCTTCGGTGGGTTGAACTTGACGTGATACGTGCGGCCCGACGCGGCATGCGAGCGGCGGCCGCTCATACGCACGATGATCTCGTCGAACGGCACGTCGATTTCCAGCACGTAGTCGATCGCGACGCCGGCCTGCTTCATCGCTTCGGCTTGCGGGATTGTGCGCGGAAAACCGTCGAACAGATAACCGTTCGCGCAGTCCGGCTGCTGCAGGCGTTCCTTCACCAGGTTGATGATCAGCTCGTCCGTGACCAGTTCGCCGGCATCCATGAAGCGCTTCGCTTCGACGCCGAGCGGCGTGCCTGCCTTGACGGCCGCACGCAGCATGTCGCCGGTGGAAATTTGCGGAATGCCGAACTTTTCCTTGATGAAGTTTGCCTGAGTGCCCTTACCCGCTCCGGGAGCACCCAAAAGGATCAAACGCATGTGATATCTCCAGATCTATGTGAATTCTTTGGTGGCGCTGTAGCCGACCCACGATTCGTCCGGGGACCCGCATCGGCTGCCGTGCTGCGCCTCGCGCTGCGCGTCGGGAACGACGGCGCTGCAAGACGACGACGGCGCGACCGGGTGCAAACCCCGACTCTCGCTTTTAACGGGAGGCGCGCAGAACCGTTTGATTATGCCATGGGTTTTTCTGCTCAAGCCCCGAATAAAGCCTGCACGCGCGCCAGATCGGCGGGTGTGTCGACGCCGGGCAGCGGCGCGTCCCGGGTGACGAGCACCGCGATGCGCTCACCGTGCCACATCGCGCGCAGTTGTTCGAGCGCTTCGGCCTGCTCGATCGGCGAGATCGCGAGGCTCGGGTAAGTGCGCAGGAATTGGGCGCGATAGGCATACAGGCCGATATGCCGGTGGACGGCCGCGGTTGCAGGCGGTGCGGGCATCGTGGCGACATTGGGCCAATACGGCTGATACGCGTCGCGCGCCCACGGGATCGGCGCGCGCGAGAAATACAGCGCGACGCCGCGCGCATCGAGCACGACTTTGACGACGTTCGGATTGAAGATTTCGGCGGGGTCGGCGATCGGGTGCGCCGCGGTGGCAATCGCGCAGCCGTGGCTGGCCGCGAGGTGCGACGCAACGCCGCATACCAGCGCGGGGTCGATCAGCGGTTCGTCGCCCTGTACGTTGACGACGATCGTGTCGTCGCTCCAGCCGAACCGTGCCGCCACTTCCGCGAGACGGTCGGTGCCCGACGGATGATCGGCGCGCGTCAGGACGGCTTCGAAGCCGTACTCGCGAGCCACGTCGAGCACCGCTTGCGCGTCGGAGGCGATCAGCACCTGTTGCGCGCCCGATTCGCGCGCGCGCTCGGCGACCCGCACCACCATCGGCTTGCCGCCGATGTCGGCGAGCGGCTTGTTGGGCAGACGCGTCGAGGCGAGCCGGGCCGGCACGACGGCGATGAACGGGGGAGTGGCGGCGTTGACGTTGGTCATCGGAAAGATGCGTGGGCAAACTCAGGCGACGGAGCCCGGATTCAGGTCGACGGGCGTGCCTTCAACGGTTTGCCGCGCTTCGTCCACCAGCATCACGGGAATGCCGTCGCGGATCGGATAGGCAAGCTTGTCGGCGTTGCAGATCAGTTCCTGCGCCGCGCGGTCGTAGCTGAGCGGGCCCTTGCAGATCGGGCAGACGAGAATTTCAAGCAGGCGAGCGTCCACGGACTTTCTCCACAACTAATGCAATGAGGCGATGATCGAGCGCGGCTTCGACCGGGACAACCCAGATGCGCGCATCGTGCCAGGACCCTAATTTTACCGCATCCTTTTCTGTTATCAGGATGGCATCGGAGTCCACGTCTGTAAAAGGATTGCGCGCAAACGCATAGTGATCCGGCAATGCGCGGGTGGAGGGCGTGAGGCCGGCGGCGCGCAGCGTCGCGAAAAAGCGCTCCGGCGCACCGATGCCGGCGGCCGCCAGCACGCGATCGCCGCTGAACTGAGCGAGAGGCCGGCGCAGCGCCGGATTGTCGAGATGCCAGGCATCGGCGGGCGCGAGCTGCAGTGCGAAAGTGTTCGGCCATGCGGGCAACGAGCGTGCATACGGATCGTTGATCAGCGTCGCATCGCGGTGGCGCGACAGCGGCTCGCGCAGCGGGCCGGCCGGCAGCAGAAAACCATTGCCGCCGAGCCGATGATCGAAGACCACCAGTTCGGCGTCGCGTGCGAGGCGGTAATGCTGCAAGCCGTCGTCGCTGACGATCAGGTCGACCTCGCGATGCGCGGCGCACAGCGCCTGGGCGGCCGCCACGCGGTCCGGGCAGACCCACACCGGTGCGCCGGTGCGGCGTGCGATCAGCAGTGGTTCGTCGCCGCCGACGCCCGCCGCCGACGCGGACGTGACCGGCGTCGGCGCCTTGACGCGCGCGCCGTAGCCACGCGACACCACGCCGGGCGTAAAGCCGGCCGCGCGCAACGCTTCCACCAGCGCGATCACGGTCGGCGTCTTGCCGGTGCCGCCGACGGTTACGTTGCCGACCACTACCACCGGCACGCCGACGCGTACCGATTTCAGCCAGCCGAGCGAGAAGGCGGTGCGGCGTGCGGCGGCAATCGCGCCGAATACGCACGCGAAGGGCGTCAACGCCCACGCGAGCGGGCCACGTTGCTGCCATTCGCGTGCAAGTCGGGCTTCGAGACGGTTGGTCAATTCGCTCATCGGCAAGCCGCCGGGACGTGCGACGCGCAGCAGCGCACCAGAAGTGGCCGGGACGGTGGCGTAGAAGCGCAAGGCGCGATACACGGGGCAAGCATCAACGCGGTTCTCCGGGCAACTGAAAATGCAAGTTGAAAATGAGGCGGCGGTATCCGACGCCTGGCGTCCGGCACCGTCAGCAGTGTGCCGTAATGGCGAGCGCTGCGGGGCGTTCAGCACGCCGTCGAACCCGCCACTCTAGCGCGCGCGCGTCCCGCGCGGCAAGTCGCGCGCCGCGCGCCGCACGGCGAATTGACACTTTTGGCGAGGCGCGCAGCCTGTGGATAACTTTGTGGAAAACGTGCCTCCCGATCGGCTGGGAAGGCCGTTCCGAGCGCTCCGGATCGGCAATCATTCTCTTTGGTCAGATATAAATGCCATATAAATCAATTACATGCTTCCAATTTGCAAGGCCTGGGCGGGCAATTTGACGGCGTTCATTGGCGGGTCCCGCCATGTGGACACTTTTAACAATTCATACGCTGCGCTGGACGTCGGTGGGCCACTCGGTCTATCGTCTGTCCGGCCAGTCAAACATATTCCTCGCATGAATTCCGAAAGCCCTTTTTCGCCGTCGGCCGTGCCCGGCGGTGAAGTCGTCGTTCCCGTTTCCGCGCTCAATCGCGCGATCGGCACGATGCTCGAACGCTCGTTTCCGCTCGTCTGGGTGGCCGGCGAAGTGTCGAACTTCACTCGCGCCGCAAGCGGCCATTGGTATTTCTCGATCAAGGACGCGCAGGCGCAGATGCGCTGCGTGATGTTCCGCGGTCGAGCGCAATACGCCGAGTTCACGCCGCGCGAAGGCGACCGCATCGAAGTGCGCGCGCTGGTGACGATGTACGAGCCGCGTGGCGAGTTGCAGCTGAATGTCGAGGCGGTGCGCCGCACGGGGCAGGGGCGTCTCTATGAAGCGTTTCTCAGGCTGAAAGCGCAGCTTGAAGCGGAGGGCCTGTTTGCCGCTGAGCGCAAGCGCGCGTTGCCGGCCCATCCGCGCGCGATCGGTATCGTGACGTCGTTGCAAGCCGCCGCGTTGCGCGATGTGTTGACCACCTTGAGCCGTCGCGCGCCGCATATTCCGGTGATCGTTTATCCGGCGCCGGTGCAGGGTGTGGGCGTCAGCGCAAAACTCGCCGCGATGGTCGAAACAGCGAACGCCCGGCGCGAAGTCGACGTGCTGATCGTGTGCCGCGGCGGCGGTTCGATCGAAGACCTGTGGGCGTTCAACGAGGAAGTACTCGCTCGCGCGATTGCGGAAAGCGCGCTGCCGGTGGTAAGTGGCGTCGGTCACGAAACCGATTTCACCATCGCCGATTTCGCCGCCGACGTGCGCGCGCCGACGCCGACCGGCGCCGCCGAATTCGTCAGTCCGCAGCGCGTTTTGTTGCTGCGCGAACTCGATCACCGGCATGCGACGCTTGCACGCGGTTTCGGGCGGATGATGGAGCGGCGGGCACAACAACTCGACTGGCTCGCGCGCCGGTTGGTGTCGCCGGCCGAGCGGCTCTCAAGGCAGCGTACGCACTTGCAGCAACTGAGCGTGCGGCTCGCGTCGGCGGGCACGCGCCCGGTACGCGACGCACGAGCGCGTTTTTCGCTGCTGCGGATGCGCTGGCAGCGTTGGCGTCCCGATCTCGCTGCGCATCAGGCGAAATTGAAGGGTCTCACGCTGCGTCTCGACGCTGCATTGTTACGCCAGCATGAACGTCGGACCGCTCGTATCGCGACGCTCGCCGCGCGGCTCGAAGTACTGAGTCCGCAGCGCACGTTGGAACGTGGGTACGCCGCTGTACTCGATGCGCAGAGCGGCCGTGCGGTGCGCGCGCCAGCGTCGTTGAAACCCGGGCGGCGTCTCACGGTGCATCTCGCCGAGGGTTCTGCGGACATTGCACTTGCCGATGTGCAACCGCGGCTGACCGAGGGTTTCTGACACTTCGCCGACACTGTGCTTTTGACCTCGCAAAAGGCATGCGCGAGCACTTATTACGCCATCAGTGCCGCATGTTCGCCGATGCCGGGCATAAAGTCCGTTGGTTTGCGGGGTTATTCCAAGTCGCCTACAATCCAGTGCTCTACAGCGTTATCCGCAGACTCCCCATAAACAGATACAGTCAGAAGGAAAGCACCATGGAACATACGCTCCCGCCGCTGCCGTTCGCAAAAAACGCACTCGCTCCGCACATGTCGGAAGAGACGCTCGAGTTTCACTACGGCAAGCACCACCAGACCTATGTGACTAACCTGAATAATCTGATCAAGGGCACCGAGTTCGAGAACATGTCGCTCGAAGAAATCGTCAAGAAAGCATCGGGCGGCCTCTTCAACAATGCAGCTCAAGTGTGGAACCACACGTTCTTCTGGAACAGCCTGTCGCCGCAAGGTGGCGGTGCCCCCAGCGGCGCGCTCGCTGACGCGATCAACGCCAAGTGGGGTTCGTTCGACAAGTTCAAGGAAGAATTCGCCAAGACTGCAATCGGCACGTTCGGCTCGGGCTGGGCATGGCTGGTGAAGAAGGCTGACGGTTCGCTCGACCTCGTGTCGACGAGCAACGCTGCTACGCCGCTGACCACGGACGCCAAGGCCCTGCTGACGATCGACGTGTGGGAACACGCGTACTACATCGACTATCGCAATGCGCGTCCGAAGTTCGTCGAAGCGTACTGGAACATCGTGAACTGGGCATTCGCCGAGAAGAATTTCGCGTGAGATTGTCTATTCCGTCACGATGAAGTTTGGAAACGTGAACAAAGTCTGGAAACGCCGCAAGATGTTTCGCAATAGACTTTGGACACCGTAGCCGATCTGGAAGCCCTCCGTCGCGAGGGCTTTTTTTTCGGTGCGCCGAGTATCGTCGAAGGCATTGAACCAGGCGGTTTTCGGTCCGTCCTCGATTCCAACGAAGCAGAAGATCGTATTTCTCTTCCTGCAACGCAGCATGAGCGGTAACTGAAAAAACGCGCTGGAGTCAATCGTCGCGTAGCGCGCGTCGCCTCGCTGATTGCTGAAAGCGTTGTCGACGAATGCGGCGACCGAAGTCTGGACCGGCGCGTATCGACGAACACGGGATCGTCCGGCGGCGCCGGCACCGCCGCGACTATTGCGGCCGAACTGTTGCCGTCATTGACCTGGCCACCGCATGCACCAGGCAAAAAGGCGGCGAATGACAGGTTAATAAGGAAGCCGAACCGATATCTGAATACCTGTCGCGAGATCGCTACACATACTCAATCGCAGGCGTGTTCTTTCATCTTCCTCGCCCGGACAAGACGTTCGAGCTGCTGCGCCCACTGCATCCGATTCTCGCAGCGGCGCGCGAGGGTGCGGGCCGCTAATGCGAGGCCCGCACGAGACGCCTACTGCGCGTCGCTAGTCGCCGCCGTTTTGCGCGGGCGGCGGCTGCGCGGCGCGGATTTGCGTGCGGCCTTTTTTGCCGCTACCGGCGCTTCTTCCTGCGCAGGCTGCGCTGGTGCTTCAGGCGGCGCCGCGATCTCCGGTATGTCAGCGGCCGTTCGCTGTGCGGTCTTCTTCGTTTTCTTCGCGGCTGTCTTGCGCGGTGCACGTTCCTTACGGCGCCTGGCTGGCGTGCCGCTCGCTTCCTCCCGGCCCTCTTCTTCGACGACGGCAACCGGTTCTGCGGCGAAGGTTTCCGGTTCTATCCACGTATGTTTCCGCGGTTCCGGAACGGGCTCGCTGACCGCCGGCGCTGGCACGTCCGTTTCAGCTTGCACTTCCGTGTCGCGGTCGTGTTCGACAGACGCGTGCTCGTCGCGGATGACTTCATGCTGGCCACGTGACCCCTTGCGATTCCCGCGTCCTCCTCTACGGCGAGACTCATGTTTGCCGCCGGACTCCGCGAGTACCGTTTCCGTCACCTGCGCTTCATACATCTGTTCCGCCGGTTCCGCCTGTTCGGCTTGCTCGCTCGCGCTTTCGCCGGTCACGTTCGCCGCCGTGCCACGATAAACATAGGCACCCGACTTTTCATCGCGGCCAAATTCGAGCAGTCCACGAGCGTGAGCCTCTTCGAGCAGATTGCCGAACGCGCGAAAACCGTAGTACGTCTCGTTGAAATCCGGCTTGCGGCGCTTGATCGCGTTCTTCAGCACCGAGGCCCAGATCTTGCCGCTGTCGCCGCGCTCGGAAGCAAGCGCATCGAACGTTTGCACGGCGATTTCGATCGCTTTGGTGCGACGCTTTTCGAGGTCCTCCTTGCTGCGGCTCTTTTCTTCGTCCGGCGCGCGTTTGGCCGTCGGCTGGGCGGTCTGCTGCGGGCGCGACGACTCGCGTTTGGCCACCGCGCGCTGACTTTCGCGCACGAGGTCGTCGTAAAAGAAAAACTCGTCGCAGTTTGCGATCAACAGGTCGGAAGTGGATTGCTGAACGCCGACGCCGATCACCTGCTTGGCGTTCTCACGCAGCTTCGACACCAGTGGCGAAAAGTCCGAGTCGCCGCTGATGATGACGAAGGTATTGACGTGCGATTTGGTGTAGCAGAGGTCGAGCGCGTCGACCACGAGCCGGATATCGGCCGAATTCTTGCCCGATTGGCGCACGTGCGGAATTTCGATCAACTCGAAATTGGCCTCGTGCATCGCGCCTTTGAAACTCTTGTAGCGGTCCCAGTCGCAATACGCTTTCTTCACGACAATGCTGCCTTTGAGCAGCAGACGCTCGAGCACCAGCTTGATGTCGAACTTGTCGTACTTCGCGTCGCGCACGCCGAGCGCAACGTTTTCGAAGTCGCAGAATAGCGCCATGCTGACGGTTTCATTGGATGACGCCATGTATATCTCCATTGAAGCGATCGTCAAACTCGACGAATCGCGACCATGATAGCGATTCCTGCGAAGGTGATCAGCTTTTGTGTACGGCGCGCACCGATGCCGGAAGCACAAAGCCTTCGGAATCGAGGGCTTTGTGTCCGCTGCGCGAGCCGTGCGGGCGCTTGAGGAACAGGGCGGGCGGCGTTCTGCCTTGCTACCAGTTGTGGTGACTGGGCGCGCCGCTTAACGCTGCGCGCGTTTCGAGCACGTCGTCGATCAGCCCATAGGCCTTTGCATCGGGCGCCGACATGAAGTTGTCAGTGCGCCGGGAGACCGGCAAGGAGTAAAGAGTGGAAGTCTCTAACAACGAAGGTCTAGCAAACCACGTTGTCCCCGAGTCATGCGCAGTATGTCGCGAGACATGCGGCGAAGCGTTGGCAGGGGTACGTGCGGGCCAGCCATTGAGCCGCGATAGTTTAATTGTCCCGAGCGCCGACGCCGTTGACATTGCGGAAGGCAACATGACGGAGCGCGATAATGCGAGCACTCCGTCGGCTCGGCGTGGTCGGAGACCCTGGCACGCACGCACGCTCCTTGTTCGGGAACCGGGAGATCTCCAGTCTGGCCTGTCGCAGCAGGGACGGGTCCGCATCGGGAAGGCGAGGAGCCGTAGCCGATGATGAACGGACGGGAGAAGTCAGACTCCGCCATAGTAGCGAAGAAGCCTGCGAACAACGCCGGGAAACTGGCTGCGGAGTGGGTGGAGCCAAGGGCGGGGACCAAGGGGAACACGGACCAGTCGCACACGTGCCGGGCGCAGAACCGGGCAAGCGTGCCACAGGCGCTGGAACGTGTACGGCAAGCTGCAAGGCAGCGGAAGAAGGAGCGGTTCACCGCGCTTCTGCACCATGTCACGATCGATCGCCTTCGGGAGTCGTTTCTTGCGCTCAAACGCAATGCGGCGCCCGGGGTGGACGGTGTGACGTGGCGGTACTACGAAGCAGGACTGGAAGAACATCTCCAGCGTCTGCACACGCAAGTACAGAGCGGAGCGTATCGGGCACTGCCCGTTCGGCGGCAGTACATACCCAAGCCGGACGGCAAGCAGCGTCCGCTGGGGATTGCCGCGCTGGAAGACAAGATCGTCCAGCGCGCGGTGGTCAAAGTGCTGAATGCGATTTACGAGGCTGATTTCCTCGGATTCTCGTACGGGTTCCGGCCCGGACGCAGTCAGCACGATGCGCTGGATGCGTTAGCGACGGCGATCACCAGCACCCCGGTGAACTGGATCCTGGACGCGGATATCCGGGGCTTTTTCGACTCGGTTAGCCAGGATTGGCTAGTCCGTTTCATGGAGCATCGGATCGGCGACCAGCGCATCATCCGCCTTGTGCGCAAGTGGCTCAAGGCGGGCGTACTGGAAGATGGGGAGCTGAGCGTTAGTGAGACCGGTACACCCCAGGGAGCGGTGGCTTCACCACTGTTCGCGAATGTGTACCTGCACTACGTTTTCGATCTCTGGGCTAATCGTTGGCGAAGAAAGGAAGCCAAAGGCAACGTGATCATCCTTCGGTACGCGGATGATATCGTGGTCGGCTTCCAGCACGAAGACGACGCGCGGCGCTTCTGGGACGCGATGCGAGCGAGGCTGGAAGAGTTCTCGCTTGCGCTGCATCCGGACAAGACGAGGCTGCTGGAGTTTGGCCGCAATGCAGCGGGCAGACGAAAGCGATACGGCCTTGGCCGGCCGGAGACCTTCACCTTCCTGGGTTTCATCTTTATCTGTGGGCGGTCTCGTCGTGGTGCCTTCCAGCTACAGAGGAAGACCCGAGGGGATCGCATGCGGGCGAAACTCAGGCAGATCAAGGAGGAACTTCGGAGGCGCATGCATGAACCGATTCCAGTGCAAGGGCAATGGCTGCGGCAGGTGGTTCGCGGGTACTTCGCGTACCACGCGGTGCCCACCAATTCGCGCGCACTCGCTGCATTTCGATACCACGTCACCAATCTTTGGCGGCGCACGCTCCGGCGACGCAGCCAGAAGGATGCCATGACGTGGGAGCGAATGTCGCGGATCGCCAATGCCTGGCTCCCGCGCCCTCGAATTCTTCATCCTTGGCCAAGCGAGCGATTTGCCGTCAAACACCCGAGGTAGGAGCCCGGTGCCCGAATTGGGCACGCCGGGATCTGTGCGGGGGGTGCCCAGTAATGGGCATTCCTACCGCGATCGGTCGGTGTCGCGCTCGACCTCCTCGATCGTGCGCCCCGTGCGCTCGGCCATGATTGCGTTCAGCCGTTTTCGCTGATACAGCACCTCCCGGGCCTGAATCTCGATGTCCGCGGCGGTGCCCTGGCTGCCGCCCGACGGCTGATGAATCATGATGCGCGCGTTCGGCAACGCGTACCGCTTGCCGCGTTGGCCGGCGCTCAGCAAGAACGTGCCCATGCTCGCGGCAAAGCCGGTGCACAGGGTCGACACTTCCGGCTTGATGAACTGCATCGTGTCGTAGATCGCGAGGCCGTCGTACACGGAGCCGCCCGGCGAATTGATGTAAAAAGAAATATCCTTGTCGGGATTCTCGGATTCAAGAAACAGCAGCTGCGCGACGATCAGACTGGCCGACTGTTCGTTCACCGGGCCGACCAGGAACACAATGCGTTCGCGTAGCAGGCGGGAATAGATGTCGTACGCGCGCTCGCCGCGGCCGGACTGCTCGATCACGGTGGGCACGAGGCCGAGGCCGGTGACGGATGGATAGCTGGAATGCATGCGGGCCTCGTCGATGTGGCGCGGTAGGCGGGAGTTAGCCGATCGGGAAACCGTGCACGTGCTGCACCGGTTGTTGTTCCTATGACGAAGGCGGCCACGGCGGTGTGACAGATTTATTTTTGCGCCGGGTTGTCACATCGACGGGTGCTCGAGCGTCAAGCGTAAAAGGATGCCGTTGGCAGCGCACCCGCAAAACGGCGCGGGCAGGCAAGCAGGGCGAGAGCGCTTTTCACCACGCACCATCTGGGAGATCCGACGAATGACGGAACAAGGAATCGACAAGGCATCCGCCTTCGAGGCCGTGCGCGCTCGCCTGCTCGCGCTGGCATACCGGATGCTCGGCAGCCGCGCCGAAGCGGAAGACGTGGTGCAGGACGTGTGGCTCAAATGGCATCTCGCCGATACGCAAGCGGTGCTGACCCCGACCGCCTGGCTCACCACGATCACCACGCGCGCGGCCATCGACCGGTTGCGGCAGGTGCAGCGCGAACGCGCGTCGCAGGCCGCCGGCTGGCTGCCGGAGCCGTGGCTCGACGAGTTCGCGCCGTCCGCGGAAGAACTGGCGTTGCGTGCGGCGGAGATGTCGTACGGTGTGATGCTGCTGCTCGAGCGTCTGAAGCCCGACGAGCGGGCGGCGTTCGTGCTGCACGAAGCCTTCGATTGCGACTATGCGGAGATCGCGAAAACCCTCGAACGCACGCCGGCCAATTGCCGGCAGATGGTCCATCGGGCCAGGGCGCGTCTGCAGCGCGCGGGCGCGCCGCTGGAACGGCCCGATCCTGCCGCGCATGCGCGGATCGTGGAGCGCCTGCGTACGGCGCTGGAGGCGCAGGATCGGGCCGGCTTGCTGCACCTCTTCAGCGATGCGCCGGAAGTCGTCAGCGATGCGCCGGTGTGCACGCGGGAACCGGCGGTGTCGGGCTGGGTGGACCAGCTGGCATCGCTCGCGCAGCGGGCGAGCCATGCCGAGGTGGTGTCGATCGAAGGGGCACTGGGTATCGCGCTGCTCTTCGAAGGCGAGGTGGTCGGGGTGATCGACGTGTCGACGGACGGCGCAACCAGGATCGTCTCGTTGCGCGCCGTGACCAGCGCGGCGCGTTTGCAGTCCGTCAATCGCGTGCTGGGCCGCACCGCTGTCGCGCGCTTGCTCGAGCGCATCCGGCGGACCTCAATTGCGATGCGCCGCTACTTCCCAGTTGATGTCGACGCATAGCACCTGGGTGCTGTGCGGCGTATGCGCGGCGATCGAAGCGGTCACGCACAGGTGCGCTTCGTTGATCGACAGATAGGGTGGGGTGAGATGCACATGGCCGGGCGTGCGCATCGCCTGAATGAAGTACGGGCGGCGCTCCCAGCTCGCGCCTTCGGAATGCAGCAGCGGCCGGAAGCGCTTGGCGCGTTGCGAGGCGCGCCTCGGCGGCAACACGTTGTCGCCGATCTGGCGGCCTGAACCGTCGAGTACGAAGCAGCGTGCCGTCTCGCCGAGCGCGAGTAGCGGCGCCGTTGCCCTGGTGACCGATTCGCCGGCCACCAACTGCGCGCTCGCGGTTTCAAGTGCCGTGACGTACGGTGCGAGCCGGGCGGATTGTGCACGTTCTCGGGCGGCAACCCGTTCGCGCAGCGCCGCGGAGAGGGCGTCCATCAAACCGGCCGCGACCTGTGGCTTGACCGGCTCGACGCTCGGGCCGGCGAAATACGCGCCCTGCACGAAATCGACGTTGCATTCGAGCGCGATCAGCGCGTCGCGCTCGGTGGTCAGGCCGCCCATCAGCACCAGTTGCCCGGATTCGTGCAGCAGCGAGACCAGCCCCGGCAGCACGCGTTCGATATGCGAGTGTTCGCTGGCTTGCGCGAGGATGCAGCGGTCGAGCGTGACGATGTCGGGCCGCAGATTCCACACGCGATCGATGTTCGAATGCTTCGCGCCGAAACCGTCGAGCGCGATCAGGAAGCCGGACTTGCGCAGCGCGTCGATGATGTCGGCAAAACGGGTGGTTTCGCCGCCGGCCTGTTCGGACACTTCCAGCACCACGCGTTGCGGCGGCAGGCCCAGCGCCTTGAGGCCGGCGAGCAAGGCGTCGCCATAGCTGGTGTCCATCAGCGCCGCCGGGTGCAGGCTCAGGAAAAGCCATTCATCGTGACTGTCGAAGGCGTTGAAGTTGCCCAGATGCAGCGATTCGGCGAGCCGCCCGAGCTCGAGCAGGTCGCCGCGCCGCGCGGCTTGCGTGAAAACTTCGTGAGACGGCACCTGCAGCGCATGCTCGTCGTGCGCGCGCAGCGAAGCGTGATAACCGATCGCACGCCGGTGCGACACCGAGAAAACCGGCTGGAACACGCTGAAAACGGTGTAGCCGCCGTATAACACGGTGCGCCTGGAGCCTTCGTCGCCGGCCATCGGCCGCGGCGGCTGGTAGCCGGGAGGATCGAGTTCGATCATGCTCATCATGTCAGTCGTCTGGAAGTGGCGGCGTGCTCGGCATGTTCGACGCGAGTCCGCACGCGCAAAGTGTGAGTTTATAGGAAAGCCGAGCAAGAACTATGCGCGAGCGGAAAGCGCGCCGTATGTGCTATGGGGCTCCTCAGTGCTGACGATCGTGCGCCAGCGAGGGTGCGCGGGCGATTATTCGCACTTCGCTGGTGCGGCTTACGCCCCGTCGCGGGTCGGCGGCGGAGGCAGTTCGCAGATGAATTCGCACGTGAGTGCGTGCATGTTCCCGCGCAAGTCACCTGTTGCTTCGCCCGTCACTTCGCTCGCCAGACAGCCGGCTGAGCTGCTCATTGAGCGGCCCACTAGCTGCCCACCGAGTCGCCGTCAGGTCCGCTCCGAAGGATCGGTTTTGTTCGCGGGCGTGCGGATGTCCGGCGCCAGTTGCGCGAAGATCCACGAGGCGCCTGCCGTAATGATGCCGACACACAGGAAGGTCGCATGAAACGCGGGCAGCGAGTTGGCCGCCGTCACGCGCGGCAGCAGGCCGGTGAAGGTCGCGAGCAACGCGCCGGCCACCGTCACGCCGAGGCTCATCGACAGCATCTGAACGAGCGAGAACAGGCTGTTGCCGCTACTCGCACCGCCGGTGCCGAGGTCTTTCAGCGTCAGCGTGTTCATCGCGGTGAATTGCATCGAGTTGACGCCGCCGAAGAATGCCAGTTGCACGAGCCGCAGCCACAGCGGCTGGCCGGCGCTGGTGAGCGCGAAGCTCGCCATGGTCAAGCCCACCAGCACCGTGTTGACGATCAGGACGCGTCGATAGCTGTACCTGATGATCAGCCTGGTGACGAGGCGCTTGGACGCCATGCCGGCCGCCGCCACCGGCAGCATCATCATGCCGGCTTCGAATGCGCTATAGCCGAGACTCACCTGCAATAGCAGAGGGATCAGATAGGGCATCGCGCCGCTGCCGATCCGCGCGAACAGATTGCCCAGCAGGCCGACGCTGAAAGTATGGATCCTGAACAGATCGAGCGAGAAAATCGGCGCGGGCTCGCGCACGGCATGCAAGCCGTAGGCGACAAAGCACGCGAGGCTCAGGATCAGCAGCACCAGCACAGTCGCATGCTGGATGCCGAACTCGGTACGGCCGTCGAGCGCGAACGAAATCGCCACCATGCCGACGATCAGCAGCAGATAGCCCTTCAAATCGAACTTGCCGGTATGCGCATTGCGGCTATCCGGCATGAAGATGAATGTCGCAATGCAGCCGATGATGCCCACCGGCACGTTGATCAGAAAGATCCAGTGCCATGACGCGATCTTCACGAGCCAGCCGCCGAGCGTCGGTCCGATCAGCGGCCCGATCAGCCCCGGAATCGCGACGAACGACAAAGCCGGCAGGTAGCGTTCCGCCGGAAAGGTGCGCAGCACTGCGAGCCGCCCGACCGGCAGCAGCATTGCTCCGCCCACGCCCTGCACGACGCGGAAGACCACCAGTTGATTCAAGGTGTGCGCGTTCGCGCACAGCAGGGAGCCGACCGCGAACACGAGGACCGCGCTGAAGAACACGAGCCGTGTGCCGAATTTGTCGGCGAGCCAGCCGGACACCGGGATCATCACCGCCATCGTCAGCGAATAGGCGATCACCACCGATTGCATGCGCAACGGCAACTCGCCGAGACTCGACGCCATCGCCGGAAGCGCGGTGTTGACGATGGTCGAGTCGAGCGTCTGCATGAAGAAGCCGGTGGCGACGAGCCACAGCATCACGGTGAGCGAGCGGGCCGAGGGGGCGACTGTCTGGGCGGCAGCAGGGGCGGAGGCGGGCAGGGGCGGCGTGGACATGGAGGGCGGCTAGGCGCGTGGGGACGGGCTGCGGAGTCGCTATTCTAGGGAAAAGTGCGCGCTGGCGCAGCCAGCGGGCGGCGCGGACGTCGCCGCCGCAGGCCGAACCGCGTGCGTGCCGAGTGCTTTTGCACACGTTCCCCCGAGCAGGTGGTCAGCGCGGCGGCAACGCAACCGCGGCGTGGAAAAACGCCTGGGCGCGCGGCTCGTTGCCGAACGCCACGTGAATTCTGGTCCACGGACTCACTTCCATGTTGGGCCGGAAATAGCTGCCGGGCACCACCGTTACGCCGAGCGGCACACCGCATTCGACCAGCCGTTCGGCATCGTCGATATGCGGCACGCGTGCCCACACGAACTTGCCGCCCACCGGCTTTTCGAATAGTTCCCAGCCGGCGTCTTCGAGCGTCTGAATGGTCGAGCCGAGCGCATCGCGCATGCGTCGGCGCAGCCGCTCCAGATATTTGCGGTACGCGCCGCGCTCCAGCATCGACACCGCGACGGCTTCGGCAAAGCGTGAGCCGCCGATGCTCGTCAGCATCTTGATGTCGACCAGATCCTTGATGATCGCTGGGCTCGCCACCACGCAGCCGATCCGCAGCGACGACGACAGCGTCTTCGACAGGCCGCCGACATAGATCACGTATTCGAGCTGGTCGAGGGTCGCGAGCCGGTCGGTGACGTCGGTCTGGAAATCGGCGTAGATGTCGTCTTCGATGATCGCGAAACCGTGTTCGCGCGCCAGTTGCAGCAGCCGGAACGCAACCTGCGGCGCGACCGTGGTGCCGGTCGGATTGTGAAACACGGTGTTGATGAAGAACAACCTCGGCCGATGCAATTTCAACTGCGCTTGCAGCACGTCGAGATCGGGACCGTTGCGCGTGCGCGGAATGCCGATCAGCGTCACGCCGTGCAGCTTCAGCAGGCCGTACAGGTTGTAGTAGCCGGGGTCCTCGACGAACATCGTGTCGCCGGCTTTGAGCATGTAGCGCATCAGCAGATCGAGCGCCTGGCTCGCGCCGTTGGTGATCAGAATCTGCGAGGCGTCCGCCTGAATCCCCAAATGGCCGATGCGGCTTTGCAGATGTTCGCGCAAGGTCAGATTGCCGAGCGGGGTCGCGTAATCGAACATGCTCGCGGGGTCGGTGCGCGACACGTGGCGGATCGCTTGCGCGATGCCGTCCATGTCGCGCCAGGCTTCGGGAATGAAGCCGCTGCCGAGCTTGAGCGTCTCGCCCGGGTGGTTGAACTGCTGCAGGATATGCCCGGA
This sequence comes from Paraburkholderia sp. SIMBA_030, assembly GCF_046535245.1. Taxonomy (NCBI): domain Bacteria; kingdom Pseudomonadati; phylum Pseudomonadota; class Betaproteobacteria; order Burkholderiales; family Burkholderiaceae; genus Paraburkholderia; species Paraburkholderia sp. SIMBA_030. The sequence continues at coordinate 7,386 of NZ_JAWRXB010000008.1, read as the reverse complement.
TTCGTCCTCGGCGCGGCGCGGGTCCGACGTGCCCTGGCAACTCGTGACCGCCGGCTGGCGGTCGGCCACATAGAAGCCCGAGCCGTGCCGCGAGTCGATATAGCCGAGCGACACCAGCCGGTCGTACGCCTCGATCACCGGGAAGCGGCTCACGCCGTAATCGGCGGCGAACTGGCGGATCGACGGCAGCTTCGAGCCGGGGTGCGCGATGCGCGAACGGATCCACGCGGTGACGCCCGTCACGATCTGCTCGGTGAGCGGCACGCCGCTGTCGCGATCGAGTTGGATTTCGAGTTTCATGCGGTTCTTTCCTGGTCGCCGGACTGCCGCGGCGGCGCCCGGGTTGGACCGGCAGTCCCAAAGCGCGACCGTTACAACTGTCCGGTTTTTCGACTGAACAGTTCCGATAGAACTGTTCGGAACTGTGCATGGGTTTCCGATCATCGCACGCCAATAATGGGACAACACAAAAGTTCTTTGAAGGAGAACGGCAATGCGTGAAGTCCGTATTTTCGAGCTGGAACATGGCGAGCCTGCGGCGGCCTGGCGTGTCGCGCATCCGTCGCTCTTCAAGGTGATTTCGGGCGAAATCTGGCTGACCGTCGAAGGCGACGCCGAGGATTACTGGCTGGCCGCCGGCGAATCGTTCGAGTTGCCGCGCGGCGCGCTGGCATGGGTCAGTTCGGGCCAGGCGGGCGCGCGCTTCGCGCTGGCTAGCGGCTCGGAGCAGTCCGCCGCGATGCCCGCGCGCACTTTGCCGATGTTGAACCGGCTGCCGCGCTGGTTGGGCGTGGCTTGAACGGGCGGGTGTCGCAACGTGGGCGGCGTCTTACTCTGCCGCCCCATATTCTCCGATGTAGCGCGCGCGTGGCCGGATCAGCCGGCCGTCGCGGGTCTGTTCCATTGCGTGCGCGATCCAGCCGACCACCCGGCCGACCGCGAACAGCGTGAACGCGGCGCCGGCCGGCAGGCCGAGCACCCGTTCGATGGCGGCGAGCGCGAAGTCGACGGTCGGCTCCGCGCCGGTCGTGTCGCGCACCGTGCGCGCGAGCGCATGCACTTCGCCGAGCGGCGAACGGGCCGGCGCGCAGTCGGCTAGCATGTCCAGCAGCAGACGCGCTCGCGGGTCGCCTTCCGGATACAACGGATGGCCGAAGCCCGGCAGCACCGGCCCATGCGCGCCGTGTTCGTGACGCGCAAGCCGGTTCGCCAGATAACGGTCGAGATCGGACGCGCGCGACGCTTCATCCAGCAGCGCCGCGATGCGCACGGTCTCACCGCCGTGGCGCGGCCCGGCCAACGCGGCCAGACCGCCGGCGACGGCGCCGAACAGATGCGTGCCCGTCGACGTGATGCAGCGAACCGTGAAAGTCGACGCATTCAATTCATGATCCGCGCAGACTACTAATGCCGCGCGCAACAGTCCGGTCTGTTGCCGGTTGCGCACATTCCACGCAGAAGCCAGTTGTCGATGAAGCGGTTCGTTCGACGGCGCCGCCGAGATCATCGCGGCGGCCAGCAGCCGCATCACGGCGCAGGCGGTATCGAGTTGCGCATCGCGGCCGAGCGCCCAGACCCGCGGCATTTGCGCCGCGGCGGCCGGCAGCAGCACGAGCGCGCGATCGAGCGGCGTGCTGTCGCTCCAGAGCTTGAGCCATGCGGCCCATTGCGCGGTGGCGAGCGGTACCGGCGGCGCGTCGGTAATGCGCGTTGCGCCGCACGCCCACAACAACGCGGCGATGTCCTCCAGCGATGCGATGCGCGCCAGTTCCATCGCGTCGTGTCCGCGATACAGCAAGCGGCCGTCAGCCACCAGCGTGATCGACGATTCGAGCACCGGCACGCCCCAGTCCAGCACCTTCTGCGCGACCTTGCCGGCGCGCTTGCCGTCTTCCTTGCGTTTGGCGAGGCGCCGGACTTCGGTGGCATCGTAGAGCCGGTGCTTGCCTTGAACGTCCGGCACCGAACGAAGCATGCCGCGGCTCACGTAGGCATAGAGCGTCGGCACGCTGATGCCGAGCGCGGCGGCGGCTTCGGTCGCAGTGAGGGAATTCGAAGTCGGCATGGAAAAACGCGGAAACCGAAGAAATCAATATATGTTGATTATCATAATCAAGATTGATTGCGGCGGGTCGGAATTCTAGACTCGGTTCACTTCCTTTCTGCTGCAACGTGAACGGCATGACACCTGAACTCGCTCTCCCGTATTTGTGGAATGCCGCCGGCTGCGACCCGGCCGCGCTCGAATCCGTGTCGCTTGCCGGCAGCGATCCGGGGTTGCCGTCGGTGTATCGAGTCGGCACGTTGGCTTCGGCGAGCATCGCCGCGACCGGCCTTGCTGCGGCCGAATGTTGGCGCTTGCGCACTGGTCGCCGGCAACGCGTCGCGGTGGAGATGCGGCGCGCGCTGGCGTCGTTTCGCAGCGAACGCTATTTGCGCATCGACGATGGTCTGCCACCCGCCTTGCGCGATCCGGTGACGGGTTTTTACGCGACCCGCGACGGCCGCTGGATTCAGTTGCACACGAATTTTCCGCACCACCTCGCAGGCGTGCTGAAGGTGCTCGGCTGCGCGAACGATCGAACCGCGGTGGCTGCCGCGATTCGCGGCTGGGACGGCGCGGCGCTCGACCAGACGCTTGCCGACGCCGGCTTGTGCGCCGCGTTGATTCGCTCACCCGACGAATGGGCCGCGCTCGAGCAGGCGAAAGCAATTGCCGGGTTGCCGCTGTTCGAGATCGAACGGATCGGCGACGCGCCGATTGAGCCGCCCGGACGGGGTGATGCGGATCGGCCGCTGGCCGGTGTGCGGGTGCTGGATTTGTCGCGGATCATTGCGGGGCCGGTGGCGGGGCGGACCCTTGCGCAGCACGGCGCTGAGGTTTTACTGATCAATGGGCCGCATTTGCCGAATATTGCACCGTTGGTGATCGATAACGGACGGGGTAAGCGCTCGGCAGTGGTGGACTTGCGGGATGCGGCCGGGTGCGAGACGTTGCGTGGCTTGGCTGGCGGCGCGGATGTGTTTTTGCAGGCGTATCGGCCGGGGGCTTTGGCAGCGCGGGGATTCGGTCCCTCAGACCTGGCGCGGGTGCGGCCGGGGATCGTTTATGTTTCCGTTTCTGCGTATGGGGAGGAGGGGCCTTGGGCTGGACGGCGCGGGTTTGATAGCCTCGTGCAGTCGGCTAGCGGGATTGCTTTTACTGAACGCCTGGCAGCGGGGTGGGATGAGCCTAAGCATTTGCCTTGTCAGGCGCTGGATCATGCTACCGGGTATCTGGCCGCCTTCGGCGCCATGGTCGCTCTGGGGCGGCGGGCCGCTGAAGGTGGGAGTTGGCATGTGAAGGTTTCGCTTGCGCAGACTGGGCGGTGGCTGCAGTCGTTTGGTGTTCTACCCGATGGGTGGAAGATCGATGATGTTTCCATCGATGATGTGCGCGACTGTCTGGGGCGCGTCGATTCGGAGTTTGGAAGCGTTTTGGGTGTTTTGCCTGCTGAGGTTTTGTCGGAGACGCCAGCTTATTTTGGGCTGCCGCCGGCCAGGGTTGGGGCGCATGAGGCTAAATGGGAATAGGTTTTTTTGCCTTTGGCGGCGGCATTCTTCTGTTTGCCTACGGCGTTGGGTTTTCTTGTTCTGTTTTGTGCCTGCGTGGCGCTTATGTCTGTGTGCCTGCGGCGTTGGCCTTTCCTTGCTTTGTTATTGGTCTATTAGCGTTCCCCCTGTGCGGGGGGGCACCTACTTTTCTTTGCCGGCCGCAAAGAAAAGTAGGCAAAAGAAAGCGGCTCAAACCGCCAGTTCTTAAGCGGGTCCCCTGGCTTGGAGGAGGTAGTGGAGCATCTGGAATCGGTGCTCCCGCACACTCCGCGCTGGTGACAAGGCAGTCATACTTCCGGCGGCGCTGCGCGCGCCGCAGCGGTACTTCTCAAAATCAATTGGGCGTATGCGCCTCCGGCATCATCCCTCCCGCCTCGCACTGCGTGGCTCGCGGGAACGGTCTGCAAGGGAAACCAGTGGCTTCGTTTGTACGCGGGGGGTGCCATCGGCTTCGCCTCGGCGAAGCGCACGAATGTGCGAGTGCAGGCCATCACGCGGAGCGAAGAGCCGGTACGACTGTGAAGAAGGGCAATGCAACGGCGCGCCAACGCGCCGGACAGCGGTTTGATGAAGTACCGCTTCGGCGCGCGCAGCGCCGCCGGAAGCATGACTGCCTTGTCACCAGCGCGGAGTGTGCGAGAACACCGATTCCAGATGTTCCACTACCTCCTCCAAGCCAGGGGACCCGCTTAAGAACTGGCGGTTTGAGCCGCTTTCTTTTGCCTACTTTTCTTTGCGGCAGGCAAAGAAAAGTAGGTGCCCCCCGCACAGGGGGAACGCTAATAGACCACTAACAAAGCAAGGAAAGGCCAACGCCGCAGGCACACAGACATAAGCGCCGCGCAGGCACAAAAAACAAAAGCAAAACCCAACACCGTAGCCACAACAACCATGCCGCCGCTAAAGGCAAAAAAACTACTTCCTCAATTCAGCCACAAAATCATAGTAATCGTTCCGACAGTAAGTATCGGTCAACTCAATCGCCCGCTGATCAGCGGTATAACCGACGCGGGTTATCAACAACAACGCGTCGTTAGGGGCAATACTCATCTGCCGCGCGATTTCCTCACTCGCATTCACCGCCCGGAAATGCTGCAGCGCGCGGACGATCGACAACCCGCGATTCTCCAGATACGTATATAAAGAGTCACCAATCGCTTGCGGATCAGGAATAATCGCGGCCGGAAAGGTGGAATTCTCCACAGCCATCACAATGCCGTCGGCCAACCGCAAGCGTCGCAGCCTGGTCACAGCCGCCGCAGGCGATAACCCAAGCTGAATCACCTCGTCCCGGTTAGCCGGCAGAATCTCTCGCGATAGCCACTTGGAGCTCGGCGTGAAACCGCGCCGCCGCAACATCTCGCTAAAACTCGACAGCCGCGACAGCGGATCTTCATAGCGCGGCGTGATGAAACTCCCAGCACCCTGAGTGCGGCGGATCAAACCCTGCTCGACCAGCAAAGCAATCGCCTTGCGCGACGTGATCCGCGACACGCCCAGCGCCTCGGATAGCACGCGCTCCGACGGCAGCGCCTCGCCAGCGTTCCAACGGTTCTCGTGAATCGCATTGCCGAGCTTGCGAGCAAGTTGCAAATACAGCGGCGTGTCGTTTTCCGGGTCCGGGCGCAGGTCGCGCCAGCGGTCTTCCGAGGCAGAGGTCATGGAGCTCACGCAAGAAGGGCAAGCGGCAATTCTATGACATCGGCGCGCTCCGTTATAGCGGGCTTTTGCCTGGTGGCCGATCCAATGCTCTTTCAACAGCTAAACTCGTCACTAAAGTTTCCGCTGAAATGAGCGGCGCGCGCGCGTCGCCGCACCGTTAGCCACCTCAAGGAGAAAGCATGACGACCGATATCGCCACCGTGAGCTTGCCTGACGGCGAACGCATTCCGAAACTGGGGCAGGGCACGTGGGAGATGGGCGAGCAGCCGGCGCGGCGCGCCGCCGAAATCGCCGCGCTGCGCTGCGGCATCGAATTGGGTATGACGCTGATCGATACGGCGGAGATGTACGGCGATGGCGCCACCGAGTCGCTCGTCGGCGAAGCGCTCAGCGGCCTGCGCGATCAGGTGTTTCTCGTCAGCAAGGTGTATCCGCATAACGCCAGCCGGCGCGGTGTGATCGCGGCCTGCGAACAGAGTCTCAAGCGTTTGAAAACGGATCGGCTCGATCTGTACCTGTTGCACTGGCCCGGCTCGGTGCCGCTCGCGGACACCGTCGAGGGCTTCGAGGCGTTGCGCAGTGCGGGCAAGATCCGGCATTGGGGCGTGAGCAACTTCGATACGGACGATATGGAAGAACTCGTGGCGACGCCGGGTGGCGAAGCTTGTGCGACCAATCAGATTCTCTACAACGTCGCGCGCCGCGGGCCGGAATTCGACTTGTTGCCGTGGCTCGCCGCACGCCATATGCCGGCGATGGCGTACAGCCCGGTCGATCATGCACGCCTGCCGAAGCGCTCGCCGCTCGACGACATTGCCGACGCGCGCGGCGTCTCGGTGTTTCAGGTGGCGCTCGCGTGGGTATTGCAGCAACCCGGCGTGTTCGCGATTCCGAAGGCGGCCCGCATCGAGCATGTGCGCGACAACCATCGCGCGTCGCAACTGCAACTGGGCGCCGATGAACACGCCGCCATCGACACGTACTTCAAACCACCGCGCAGCAAGCGTCCTCTGGAGATGCTGTAAGCCGGGCGGCGGCCGTCATCGAAACGCAGGCGGCCGTTTGCGGCGCCTCGACTCGTCGTGCCAGCGTCAGCTGCAGCCGTGATGCATGTGCACGGAACCTAGTACGGCGACCTCCGCGGGGGTGTGCTTGAGCGAATCTTCGTTGACCTGGGCGGCATCGGCGACGAATTCATCGACGATCGACGACACCTGCGTGTTGCGCAGACACAGCGACACTCGTTGCGTTTCGTTAGCCGGCAGCGATGCGCGCTGTCCGAGGAACAGCACGCCGTACTGATAGCCGTGGATGATGCCGCGAATCGCGCCGACGCATTGGCCCTGCGCGATATTGTCGTTTTTCTGCTTGCAGGTCTGCGCGAGCGCGTAGGCGGAGAAGGTCGGATCGACCGGCGGCGCAGCTTGCGAAAGCGTTTGCGGCTGCGGTTGCGCCGATGTTTGGGCATGAGCGAGCGATGCGAGGCCGAGGGCGGCGGCCATTAGCAGGCCAGCTGCTGCTGTGCGCGCTGCGGAGTGGGGGACGTTTCGTTGCATGTTGTAGGGCCCTCATATCGAACGTTGAACTGATATGAGGCAATCGCCACGGTTTGGTTCCAGTCGCGCCACGCTGCGCTCGATTGTTTTGCTTTCTAGCGCGCGAGAGATGATGGGTTGCCGCTCTGGCCGGATTCCCTCTGCCGCTGTTCGCTGGCGAACACGACCGGTCTCGGGCGGTGACGCTCGACCGGGGGATCGGGACATCACCGCCGATGCCGGCGGGCTGCAGCCGGAATGCCAGAGTGTGTCATGAGCGACGGGTAGGGCGCGGGGCCCCCTACCTGTGGAACGAACGCCTGCTAGTGTCCGTTCCCGCCGCCATTGCCACCACCATTACCGCCGCCGCCCTTGCCTCCGTGACCGCTGCCGAAGCCCCCGCCAAAGCCCCCGCCAAACCCGCCACCGAAGCCGCCACCAAACCCACCACCGAAGCCACCGCCAAATCCACCACCGTTAGCACCACCGCCGCAACCGCAGCCACTATTTCCGCCGCTGCCGCTGCCGCTGCCGCTGCCGCTGCCGCTGCCGCTGCCGCTGCCGCTGCCGCTGCCGCTGCCGCTGCCGCTGCCGC